>SYEK01000007.1 GCA_005800815.1 Actinomycetota bacterium | reverse complement strand
GGTCCCAATGGCGCAGGTAAGACCACGACGGTGGAGATCCTTGAGGGCTATCGAGCCCGTGATAGTGGCAAAGTTTCAGTGCTCGGCTTTGACCCCAGTGGTGGTGGCCTGGCCGCACGTCAATGGCGCAATCGCATCGGAATTGTTCTCCAATCGACCTCGGACGCAGGTGATCTGACGGTCATTGAGACGATCAAGCACTTTCACAGTTACTACTCCAATCCTCGCCCGATAGATGAGGTGATCAGCTCTGTTGGCTTAGATGAGAAGGCAGGCTCCCTCATCCGAAAACTATCGGGAGGTCAGCGAAGGCGCTTAGATGTCGCCCTGGGCATCATTGGAAATCCTGAACTTCTATTTCTAGATGAACCCACAACGGGCTTTGATCCCCAAGCACGACGCAGCTTTTGGAGTCTGATTAGACAACTACGTCAGAGCGGGACGACGATCCTTCTGACAACGCACTATCTAGATGAGGCCGAGGCCCTAGCCGATCGGGTAGGTGTGATCAATGCTGGGCAGATAGTGGAGATCTCTTCTCCTGCAGATCTGGGTGGGCGCGCCAGTGCCAAGGCAGTTGTGAGTTGGCGAGATGGGGATGAGATCAAATCAGAGGTGACTGCCAATCCCACCTCAACCATCAACAAGCTGAACTCCCAGTTCAACGGTGAGATCCCAGAGCTGACCGTGATCCGCCCCTCCCTTGAGGATATTTATCTGAAAATGATCGGTGCAGATCATGAATAGGCTGCCAAAGGCCATCACCCTCGGGATACGCCGTGGCGGCCTTGAGATGCGCCAATTCGCGCGCCAGCGCGAATCTGTGGTCTTCACGCTTTTATTTCCAGTTATCCTGCTCATAATCTTTGGATCGGTCTTCAAAGACACCATTGCACCGGGAGTGACTTTTTCTCAGTACTTCGTCGCCGGGATGATCGCCTCAGGTCTTGTGAATACTGGCTTTCAGGCATTGGCGATAACAATTCCACTTGAGCGTGACTTTGGCGCACTCAAGCGACTTCGTGGCACACCGATGCCCGCCTCCAGTTATTTCATCGGTAAGGCGATCCTGGTCTCAGTCAGCACAGTGATACAGATCGTGATGTTGCTTGGCTTTGGTTTTGCCTTCTTTGGTGTGCAGATTCCCACTGAGCCAGGTAAGTGGATTACCTTTATCTGGTTAGTACTCATAGGAAGTGCATCCTCAACTGCACTTGGAATCGCCTTTTCCATCGTGCCAAAAAGTGGCCGAAGTGCATCTGCCGTTGTATCTCCAATTGTGATCATCTTGCAGTTCTTTAGTGGTGTCTTTCTGGTCTTCACACAACTACCTTTTTGGATGCAACAGCTTGCCGCAATCTTCCCACTCAAATGGCTGACGCAAGGCATCCGTTCAGTGTTTCTTCCCGATTCATTTGCAGAACAAGAGGTAGCACAATCCTGGGAGAGCGAAAAGACTTTTGTCATCTTGGTTCTATGGCTCTTTGTTGGTATCTATTTCTCAGTAAGAAAATTTAAGTGGGACCGTGATTAGAGGAGCATTGGCGCTCATAGTGGCCCTAGTTATGATGACACCCGTAAGCCATGCCGCAACAATCTCACCAAAACCAACAGCCAAGGCGACTCCAACAGCCAAGGCGACTCCAACAGCCAAGGCGACTCCAACAGCCAAGGCGACTCCAACAGCCAAGGCGACTCCAACAGCCAAGGCGAAGGTGACAAAGAAGCCAGGAAAGAAAAACACTCTCACACCCTCTCCCTCACCAAAATGGCCACCAGCTGGATTCAAATCAAATGGTGAGGTCTTCGCCAAGATACCCAGCGCAAAAGAGCTCATTAGTACGGCATCCAATAGCAAGATATTGACCAGCCAATTGGCCCAACTTGTCGATGGAGTGCCAATCTGTGAGAGATATTCATGTGGAGCGGTGCGAGTTGCATCCTTCAACGGCTGCACATGGTGGGAGGTCAATGCAAAACTTGTTGGTCAAACCTCGCCCGATGATTCAACACAGCGTACTTTTGGCACTATTCAAGTTCTAGCCAAGGCAACAAAACCCAAGCAGATAATCACTGTTCTACTCATCAGCCAAGAGCTACTTACTCTCAAACATGTGGTCAGGGGCATCTCAATAAAATGCCACCATGACCCAGCGGCAGATAATGTTCCCTCATCAACTTACACTGCTCTAAATAGCTAGCGGTTTGCTCCTGGGACCCATAGCTGATCCCCAATCTCTTTATTGGCATGGCGTGCTAAAACGAAGAGCAGATCTGAACAGCGATTTAAATACTTGGCTGTTACCTGGTTGACTCCGCCACCAAAGGCGTGAATCGCTGCCCACGTGCATCGCTCTGCGCGGCGCACCACAGTTCGAGCGACATGTAAATGTGCGGCGGCAGGGGTACCAGATGGAAGAACGAAGGAGCGTAGAGATTCGAGCTCTGCGTTGTATTTGTCGATCTGTTCCTCTAGATAGAGGATCTGTGACTCAAGGACTCTCAGGGGCTCAAAGGCTGGTGCATCTACTACAGGAGTGCACAAATCTGCACCCACATCAAATAAGTCATTCTGGATTCGCACTAACAGTGCACGAACATCTGAGGAGATTTCATCGGTTGAAAGCACGACACCTATCGATGAGTTGGCTTCATCGACAGTGGCATATGCCTCAAGGCGTGGATCATTCTTGGAGGTCCGGCTCATGTCTCCGAGAGATGTCGTGCCATCATCACCGGTCTTGGTATAAATCCGCGTTAAATTAACCATGCCCGTAGCCTATAAGTAGACTGCACTCATGGCATCCCTGGATCGCTTTCGTGTCAGCGGTGGTGTGAATCTGCGTGGAGAGGTCACCGTTACAGGAGCCAAAAACTCGGTACTCAAACTCATGGCCGCATCCCTTTTGGCCACAGGTAAGACGACCATCACGAATGTCCCAGAGATCGCTGATGTCGAGATCATGTCGGATTTACTCACCCGCTTGGGCTGCGCTGTCATTCATTCAAAGGACAGCGTGACAATAGATGTGCCAGCACTCCCAGGTCACCGTGCAGATTACGATCTGGTTCGAAAGATGCGAGCATCCATCAATGTGTTGGGCCCATTGGTAGCACGTATTGGCAAGGCTGAGGTAGCTCTTCCGGGTGGAGATGCAATCGGCTCTCGAGGATTAGATTTTCATATCAAGGGTTTAGAGTCATTGGGAGCCAAGGCGCATATTGAACATGGCTATGTTATTGCACAGGCAGATGCTGGATTGACCGGGGCCATAGTCGTACTGGATTTTCCAAGCGTAGGTGCGACTGAAAATATTATGACTGCCGCGGTCCTAGCTAAAGGTGTCACAACGATCGATAACGCAGCACGTGAGCCTGATGTGATAGATCTGGGAGATTTTCTCATCTCAATGGGGGCTCAGATAGAAGGCCTTGGCACTCCGTTGATCACTATTACCGGTGTTGAAAAACTTAGCCCCACCACTCACGCCACAATCCCTGATCGAATTATCACAGGGACCTGGGCCTTTGCCGCTGCAATGACCAAAGGTGACATCACAATCCATGGGGCACGCGCAGGCGACCTCGAGCTCCCCCTAGAAAAATTAGCAAGTGCCGGCGCAATCATTACAACAATGGCTGATGGGATTCGGGTGCGCATGGATTCAAGACCTCAGGCCATAGATGTCGCAACCCTTCCATATCCAGGTTTTCCCACGGATCTTCTGCCCATGGTGATCGCCCTTAACTCAATCGCTGATGGACACTCCCTCGTCACTGAGAACGTCTTTGAATCCCGCTTCATGTTCGTCAACGAGCTCATCCGTCTTGGCGCACAGATATCAGTTGATGGCCACCATGCCTCCATTGATGGAGTACCTGAGCTTTCCAGTGCCCCAGTAGAGGCGACAGATATCCGGGCCGGTGCTGGATTAGTATTAGCAGCACTCGTCAGTGATGGAGAGACAACGATCGATGCGGCCTTTCACATCGATCGTGGATATCCAAACTTTGCCGAGCAGTTAGTCTCCCTAGGTGCAAAAGTCAGGCGTGAATGATGTTACCGATTCCAGATCGTAACTTGGC
Organism: Actinomycetota bacterium; assembly: GCA_005800815.1. GTDB lineage: Bacteria > Actinomycetota > Actinomycetes > Nanopelagicales > Nanopelagicaceae > Planktophila. The sequence goes on along the minus strand of SYEK01000007.1, from coordinate 49,481 downwards.
CCTTGAGCTCATCCGTGTGACCGAAACCGCTGCGATCGCGGCTGCGCCATGGGTCGGGCGAGGTGAGAAGAACTTAGCTGATAGAGCTGCAGTCGAGGCGATGCGCAAGATGATCAATACAGTTGATATGGCAGGTGTAGTCGTCATTGGTGAAGGTGAAAAAGATGATGCTCCTATGTTGCACAACGGTGAACACGTGGGCAATCAACAAGGTCCATCTTATGATGTGGCCGTTGATCCAATCGATGGCACATCACTGACTGCAAATGGGATGAACGGTGCAATCTCAGTGATCGCTCTTTCACCACGGGGCACGATGTTTGACCCAGAGACCTCTTTCTATATGAACAAGATAGTCACGGGAGCAGAGGCGGCCCATGTCATTGACATCAATGCCACGACGGCGCAGAATATTGCAGCAGTCGCCAAGGCCAAAAATCTGGCGCTCAGTGATGTGACTGTGATTGTTCTTAATCGACCTCGCCACGAGCGGCTCATCAGTGAGATACGTGAAGCCGGTGCACGCATCCGTTTGATTCAAGACGGGGATGTCGCAGCTGCGATCGAAACGGCCCGTCCGAACACTGGAATAGATCTTCTGATGGGTATTGGAGGCACCCCAGAGGGTGTCATTACCGCCGCTGCAATGATCTGTCTGGGTGGCTCGATTCAAGGCCAGCTCCATATCGATGCAAGGCCATCTGGACCCGTCTTGCACACCAAGGATTTGGTGAACTCAGAGGATGTCTTCCTGGCTGCCACCGGAATTACCGATGGAGAATTGATAAAGGGAATTCGCTACACCAGCTTTGGCGCAGTGAGCCAGTCGATTGTGATGCGCGGCCAATCCAAGACGGTCCGCCTTATCGAAACCGAACACCACCTCAAGTAGGTTACTTACCCACGCTCTCTGTAAGAATCGAGACACGATTATTTGCAACCGATAGGAAGCCCCCACTGACATTGAAATTAGTGATGCTTCCATCCACTCCTTTTATGCTCACTGCCCCATCGACAAGGACTCCAAAGAGCGGTGAGTGATTACTCAAAACGCCGAGATCACCCTCAACGGTTCGGGCTGAGACAAAGCTTGCCTCTCCCGACCAGACGCGCTCTGTCGGAGATACGAGTTCGACTTTAAGACTCATATCCCCCTACTTTCCGATGCTCGCAGCGAGCTCGGCAGCTCTGCGCTCTACATCATCGAGCCCACCACACATAAAGAAGGCCTGCTCGGGGACGTGATCGTACTTGCCATCGGCAAGGGCTTCAAAGGCAGCGATTGTATCAACGAGTGGAACGAAGGAGCCATCAAGGCCAGTGAAGACCTTGGCTACGAATGTGTTCTGTGACAGGAAGCGTTGAATACGACGTGCACGTCCGACAAGGACACGGTCATCCTCAGATAGTTCATCGATACCCAAGATAGCGATAATATCTTGTAGATCCTTATAGCGTTGCAAGATCTGCTTAATACGGTTTGCAACACGGAAGTGATGCTCACCGATATAGCGTGGATCCAAGATGCGTGAGGTTGAGTCAAGTGGATCTACAGCTGGATAAATTCCCAGCTCTGAGATCGGACGAGACAACACTGTGGTTGCATCAAGGTGGGCAAAGGTAGTGTGTGGTGCTGGGTCGGTGATGTCATCTGCAGGGACGTAGATCGCCTGCATCGATGTGATCGAGTGGCCACGTGTTGATGTGATGCGCTCTTGGAGCTGGCCCATCTCATCGGCCAACGTAGGCTGGTATCCCACGGCAGATGGCATACGACCAAGCAACGTTGATACCTCAGAACCTGCCTGAGTAAAGCGGAAGATGTTATCGATGAAGAGCAAAACATCCTGCTTTTGGACATCGCGGAAGTACTCAGCCATCGTGAGGGCAGAGAGTGCCACACGCAGACGCGTGCCAGGTGGCTCATCCATCTGACCGAAGACCAAGGCCGTCTTATTGATAACGCCCGTCTCAGTCATCTCGAGGAATAAGTCATTACCCTCACGTGTTCGCTCTCCCACTCCAGCAAATACCGACACGCCACCGAAGTTTTCAGCTACGCGATAAATCATTTCCTGGATAAGAACTGTCTTACCTACCCCGGCGCCACCGAACAACCCGATCTTTCCGCCCTTAACATAGGGTGTGAGCAGATCGATGACCTTGATCCCAGTCTCGAACATCTCAGTCTTGGACTCGAGTTGATCAAATGCTGGTGCGTTTCGGTGAATTGGCCAGCGCTCCTTGATATCAAGTGATGATGTTGGGACATCCATTGACTCACCTAAGGTGTTAAAGACGTGGCCCTTTGTCACATCACCGACTGGCACTGAGATGGCAGAGCCAGTATCAGAGACCTCTGCGCCACGCACCATTCCATCAGTTGGCTGCATGGAGATTGCGCGCACGAGGTTGTCACCGATGTGCTGGGCGACCTCCATGGTCAGAGTACGCGTCGTACCCGACATGCTCACCTCTACGTGCAGCGCGTTGAAGATCGATGGCATTGAGTCGGCTGGGAACTCAATATCTACGACCGGTCCAATGACACGTGCTACACGACCTTTACCTATTGATGCCGACATCATTCACTCCCTGTACTAGCCGAGGCCAACGCATCTGCGCCGCCAACAATTTCACTGATCTCCTGGGTAATTTCAGCCTGACGGGCTGCGTTCGCAAGTCTTGTCAGAGACTTGATTAGATCATCGGCGTTGTCAGTCGCCGATTTCATCGCCCGACGCCGCGCAGCATGCTCGGAGGCAGCTGATTGAAGCATCGCGTTAAATACTCGAGCCTCGATGTAACGGGGCAAGAGTGCATTGAGCACAACCCCGGCATTAGGCTCGAATTCATACATAGGGAGCAATCCGGCAGGTGCCGGTGTCTCACTCTCCACAACTTCCAAGGGAAGCATGCGCTTGGCCATGGCATTTTGCGTCAGCATCGATTTGAATTCGGTGAATACGATATGAATCTCATCTACTCCAGCTGCATCGACCTGGGCATCGGCAACGAAGGCGGCGATCAGAGCGTTGGCGACCTCTTTGGCATTCTCATATGTTGGATTATCCGAAAAACCACTCCACTGCCCGGCAATCTCTCGATTGCGAAAGCGATAATAATTGATAGCTTTTCGTCCGACTAGATATGACTTGGTCGCAAGGCCTCGCTCCTTCAAAAGAGCGGCTAACTGCTCACCTTCTTTTATCGCATTGTTCGAGTAGGCACCGGCCATACCACGATCGGCTGAGATGATAAGAATCGCTGCACGGATTGGCCTCTCTGATGTGGTCGTCAGAGGGTGATTGGTTGAGGAGTAAGAGGCGACTGCAGATACCGCACGTGTCAACTCGTTGGCATAAGGCGTCGATGCATTGACCCGTTGCTGCGCCTTGACGATACGAGATGCCGAGATTAACTCCATGGCCTTCGTAATCTTTTTAGTCGCTTTAACTGATCTCATGCGTCTGCGATAAACGCGAAGTTGGGCACCCATTTTTTACTTCTTCACCGCCGGGGCTACATATCTAGTGATCTGCTCTGCACCCTCGCCATCAAGGGCATCGACAGGTGCATCATTGACGATGGTAGAGGCCGAGCTCTTGAAGATCTTCTTGAACTCATCGACTGCGCTCTGCATTGTGGCAACTGTGTCATCTTCAAGGAGTTTGGTCTCTGAGATGACGGTGAAGATCTCTTTGCGCTCACGCCCGATGAACTCAAGCAGCTCTGCCTCAAAGCGACGGATATCAGCCACTGGCACTGAGTCTAGAGCCCCTGAGGTACCGGCCCAGATCGAGACGATCTGCCTCTCGAGTGAATATGGTGAGTACTGACCCTGCTTGAGCAGCTCCACCATCCGGGCACCGCGCTCTAATTGTGCTTTCGATGCCGCATCTAAATCAGAGCCGAATGCTGCGAAGGCCTCGAGTTCACGGAACTGTGCAAGGTCAAGGCGCAGACGACCAGCGATCTTTTTCATCGCCTTTGTCTGAGCCGAACCACCTACACGAGATACAGAGACACCGACGTTGATCGCAGGGCGAACACCGGCGTTAAATAAATCGGTTTCAAGGAAGCACTGTCCATCAGTAATGGAAATGACGTTTGTGGGGATGAATGCAGATACGTCATTTCCCTTGGTCTCGATGATGGGTAATCCAGTCATCGAACCACCACCGAGCTCATCTGATAATTTGGCGCAACGCTCCAGAAGTCGTGAGTGCAAGTAAAAGACATCACCAGGGTATGCCTCGCGACCTGGTGGGCGACGAAGTAAGAGTGAGACTGATCGGTATGCCTCGGCCTGCTTTGAGAGATCATCAAAGACAATCAGAACGTGCTCACCTTTGTACATCCAATGCTGGCCGATAGATGAACCAGTGTAAGGCGCTAGATATTTAAAGCCGGCCGGATCAGATGCAGGCGATGCAACGATGGTTGTGTACTCCATTGCTCCTGCCTCTTCGAGAGCGCCCTTGACCGCTGCGATAGTCGAACCTTTTTGTCCGATAGCGACATAGATGCACTTGACTTGCCTCTTAGGATCCCCAGATTTCCAGTTCTCTTTCTGGTTGATAATCGTGTCAACAGCAACTGCTGTCTTACCTGTCTGGCGATCACCGATGATCAACTGGCGCTGTCCGCGACCAATAGCTGTCATCGCATCGATCGCCTTTATTCCGGTGGCCAGGGGCTCTTTGACGGGCTGGCGCTGGACTACAGAGGGAGCTTGAAGTTCGAGTGCACGGCGGGAATCGGCCTTGATCTCACCTTTACCATCGATGGGACGGCCCAGTGGATCTACAACACGGCCAAGGAATGCATCACCGACGGGCACCGAGAGAATCTCACCCGTACGGCGAACCGATGTTCCCTCTTCAATACCCTCGTATCCCCCGAGAATAACCACACCGATCTCACGAACATCAAGGTTGAGAGCTAATCCGAGAGTGCCATTTTCAAACTGCAGGAGTTCATTTGCCATTGTCGATGGCAGGCCTTCAACACGTGCGATTCCATCACCTGCCTGGCTAACGGTTCCAACCTCATCGCGTGCTGCAACACCCGGGTCGTAAGAGTTAACAAAATTTGCTAAGGCCCCTTGTATCTCGGCCGGGTTGATTGTGAGCTCTGACATGTATCTCTCCCTTTATTTGCTTCCGACTATGGCGCGTGCGGCCCCAGCCAAACGATTTGAAACTGTTCCATCTACTAAATCATCTGCGAACTTGATTGAGACTCCACCGATAACAGTTGGATCGATCTCGATATTGATGCGCACTGGTTGGCCTACCTGCTTGTCAAGGGCGATAGATAGGCGCTCTTGCTGCTGCGAGCTCATTGGCATGGCTACACGAACCAGGGCGATGACGCGATTGCGTCGTGCGGCAAGGGCGTGTGCATAATCGGCAAAGGCCGATTCGATACTGCGCCCACGCCACGTATTGACTAACTGCGAAACCAATCTCACGGTCGAATCAGATGCATCGGTGAGAATCTGACGAACAAGGACCGCTTTTGCCATCTGCGCATCTGAAGTCAATGCCTTGCGCAGCTCAGGTGAGAGCGCGATAGCCCTTGAGGCCGTGAAGATCTCATCCTCCACACGATCGAGCTCACCTGCGATATTGGCAGCCGATGCCTCTGCCTCGATGGCCAGCGCCTCGATCACAAGAACAAGATCCTTCGGGGCAGACCAGCGCATAGCTGCGATATCAGAGGAAATTGTGAGTGCAGGTGCGCTGATTTTGGATCCAAATAGCTCTGAGATAAGTGCTGACTTTGATGTGGCATCACGAGAGGAGTCGCTCAAAGCCCGGCGAAGTGCAATATTCCTATCGAGCACATCGGCGAGAAAGAAAAGTTCGGTGCTCAGAGTAGATGCAGCCCTTGCATCCACGGCCTTGATGGCAGCATCTAATCTCAACCGTGCAGTCATTAGTGACTGACGGCTGGCGCCTCCAAGGTGGACTCTCATGACCTACTTACTTTTCTCTAAATCATCGAGGAAACGTTCGACAACACGTGATTGCCTGGCTGCATCATCGAGTGATTCGCCGACGATCTTTGATGCAAGTTCGACCGCGAGTGCCCCCACCTCTGTGCGAAGTGATGTGATGGCCTGCTGGCGCTGGGCCTCTATCGATGCCTGAGCCGTTGCCGTAATGCGCGCCGCCTCTTCTTGAGCCTTTGCACGCAGGTCTTCAATGATCGATGCTCCTTGGACGCGAGCATCCTCGCGCAAGGTCTGCGCTTCGGCCTGTGCATTGGCTAGCTGTTCGGTGTACTGAGCAAGAGCACGTTGGGCCTCCAACTGCGCCTTTTCAGCCCGTTCAATGCCACCTTGGATTGCGTTGGTGCGATCGGTAAATGCCTTTTCAAACATCGGCGCTACGAACTTGCGCAGGGTCAAAAAGAGAAGGATGAAAGCGATCGTACCGACTACAAGCTCTGCAGTGTGTGGAATCAGCGGATTGATCTCTCCTTCTGCGGCCAAGTTAACATATTGCATCAGTTCTCCTTACTTTCAGAGTAATCAAATCGAATAAATATTAGAGAACGAATGCGAGAACGAGGCCAAAGAGTGCAAGGGCCTCAGCAAGAGCGAACCCAAGGAACGCGATTGGCTGGAGCACGCTGCGTGCCTCTGGTTGACGTGCTACACCGTTGATATAGGCCGCAAATATCAGACCGGTTGCGATTCCGGGACCGATTGCCGCTAAGCCAAAGCCAACGAGGTTGAGTGTGCCTTCCATGTTTTTCTCCTTTTTTTCCTATTAGTGCTCGTCGGCAAGAGCGCCGGCGATGTAGAGAGCTGCTAGCAGAGTAAAGATATACGCCTGCAAACATTGGACCATGAATTCGAAGAAGGTCAGGGCAATGCCGATGATGAAGGCAAATGGACTGATCAACTTCAAACCAATAACACCCTGGAGAAGGTGCTCTCCCCCCAGGATAAATACGAGCAACAATAAGTGACCCGCAAACATATTTGCAAAGAGACGAAGAGCCAGAGTGGCTGGGCGGACCACGAAAAATGTCAGGATCTCAAGGGGAGTGATGAGGATGTATGCCGCCTTTGGAACACCAGGCATGAACATGATCTCTTTGAAGTACTTGATCGCACCCTGCTTGCGAATTCCGACGTAGTGAAAGACCAGATAGATGGTCACTGCCAAGACATATGGGAATGAGACCCGTGACATTGTGGGAAACTGCAAGAGCGGGATGATCCCAAACAGGTTGTTGACTAAAATGAAGGTGAAAAGAGTGAAGAGGTAGGGTACAAAGCGAAGGAAGTCATGACCGATGACATCTCTGGCCAAATCATTGCGCACAAAGCCATAGATGGATTCGCCAGCGAACTGGAGTTTTGAGGGGACAATGGCCGCTCTGCGCGAGGCCACAATAAAAAACAGGGATATCAGAATGATGGAGAGAAAGACCAGGAAGATCGGCTTTGTTGTATAGGCGTTATCACCAAATATGGGGGGTAGTTCAAAATCGGCGCTGCCGGGGGGAACAAAGCCACCCTCACCGCTTGAACGCCTCACATTTCCCACGCACAACTCCTTTAGAACTATTTACTACCAGCCATGACGGGGAAATACGGGGGAAGCCTATTCCAGAGGCGCCTGGGTTGAGAAATCGCGCTACCAGCTCAGTTTGTGGGACTGCTCACTCGCGACCAAAGCGCAGCCAGACCAGATAGATGGCCCCGCTGACTCCGATCAGTAGGCCAATCAGAGTGAGGTAGCTCTTGCCCAGCCACTGGTCCAGACCGTAGCCGATGCCTCCCCAAAAGAGTAGGCCCGATAGCAGGTAGCCAAAGATCGACCACATCGCACTCTCTTCACGCTTTACCATGGGCAGACTCCTTAGGGTCCTCTCTGCGGTAGGGGTAAATGTAGGCGCAGTTTCATGAAACTGGCAATCTCACCCCAGAGCCAGGCGATGGTGAGAAGCGATGCAGTGACTCCAAAGGTAAGGCGACTGATGGTGGCCCGATCGGTGAATTTTGCGATCGCCCATAGCAGTAGACCTAGAGAGAGGAGTTTTGCGAAGTAGGAGAAGAGAGCCATCGCCATCGTAGAGATGGGGTCCAAGTTTCGGGTCAGGTGCGAGAGTGCAATATGGACGATAAAAAAGATGACAACCACAAACTGGGCAAGAAGTGCACCATAGAGACCGCTTGCACCTTGCGTGAGTGTAGAGATGATAATTGCAATCACACCGAGGAAAATAGTGGGTAGAAAAGCCCCACGAAGTAATCGTGATTCATTACTGCTCATAGAGAAACCCTCTTTCCAAGGCGAGAGGATGCATAGGTCAGCGCAATCAAAACAGCGGCTGTCGTCAGGGCTACCCACCACGGGGCAAAGGCCAGGACTGTCACTGGAAAGGCTATCGTCGCAGTCCAGAGATAGAGAATAGAGGCGGTTTTTATCTGTGAATTACCTGCACTCAAGAGACGGTGGTGCAGGTGTTGCTTATCGGGTGCGAAGGGAGATTTACCAGCTCTAACACGGCGGGCTACTGCAAGGAGCAAATCTGCCAAGGGAATAGCCAGAACGGCAAATGGTAGGAGCAGAGGTAAGAGAGTTGGTCCCGCTGATTCAGCCGAGATTGCATTGGGATCGACTTGGCCAGTTAATGTGATTGCAGCCGAAGCTAATAAGAGCCCAAGTAACATCGAGCCACTATCTCCCATGAATATCCTGGCTGGGTGTGCGTTATGAGGCAGGAAGCCGATGCACAGCCCGACCAAAACGGCAGTGATCAGGGATGGTGCTCCCGCACGGCTAAAGCCGAATTCAACTGCAAGCAGATAAGCAAAGGCAAAGAAGGCGATACCTGATATCGCCACGATTCCAGCGGCTAATCCATCGAGCCCATCTATGAAATTGACGGCATTGATTATTACGACCACGACTAGCACGGTAAGTAGTTGTCCTATGCTCGGGGGCAGGGTGATAACCCCGTTGATTGGAAGCCATAAGAGCTGAATTCCATAGAGCAATAAGATGCTCGCAGCAAAGACCTGTCCTGCAAGTTTGGTCAGGGCATCCAATTGGAGACGATCATCTGCCATACCCAGTAGGACGATCACAGTTGCCGCGAGGAAGATTCCTTGTGACTCACGACCAAAGGATTTTCCGACCAACGGCAGATGATTAACGATCAAAAAGGTCAGGCTCATAGCCATCCACATCGCAACCCCACCCCAGCGAGCAGTCGGTGTCGTATGGATATCTCGGCCTCGGATTTGGGCTACTGCACCGAATCGAATCGCTTGCCTACGCACATAGGGAGTAATGAGATAACACAGTGAGGCAGATACAAGCAGAGTGACTAGGTACTCACGCATTGAACGAGTCAGGCCCGATAGATTGGAAAACGTGCAGTAAGGGCGTGAACCTCAGTTTTGATCGATGCATGGACTGCGGCCTCATCGCTTGCGATTGCACGCGCAATAAGGGATGCAATCTGCTTCATCTCTTCAACACCCATGCCCTGAGTCGTTGTGGCAGGGGTCCCAACGCGCACACCACTTGTCACTCCTGGTTTTTGCGGATCATACGGAATTGAGTTCTTATTCATGGTGATTCCAGCGGCCCCACATCTCTCATCGGCGACCTTGCCAGTCACACCGGTGCTGCGAATATCCATCAAGGCAAGGTGAGTCTGTGTTCCACCCGATACTGCACGCATACCTTGCGCTTCAAGAGCGCTGGCTAACGCTTGAGCGTTGACGATGACATCTTTGGCATATTTTTGATAACTCTCTGTCGCACACTCGGCTAAGGCCACCGCCTTGCCTGCCACTGCCGACATAATCGGCCCACCCTGCATGCCGGGAAAGACGGACTTATCGATCGCGGCGGCATGTTCGGCCTTGGCCAAAATCATTCCCCCGCGTGGTCCACGCAGAACCTTATGGGTTGTGAACGAGACGGCATCGGCATATGGCACAGGGGATGGAATCGCCTTACCAGCTACCAGGCCAATAAAGTGTGCAGCATCGACCCACATAATCGCTCCGACCTCATCGCAGATTGATCGGATCTTCTCGAAATCTATCAATGATGGATAAGCAGTTGCACCAGAGCAGATCATCTTTGGCCTGATGGCTAGGGCTTTATCGCGTAGCTCGTCATAATCAATGAGCTCGTTATCGGCGCGCACTCCGTATGACTCGACATTAAACCACTTGCCTGAGAAATTGACTGCCGAGCCATGTGTCAGATGGCCACCATGTGGCAGTGACATCGCAAGGACCGTATCTCCCGGCTTGGTAAAGGCCTGATAGATGGCGATATTGGCACTAGCACCTGAGTGAGGCTGGACATTTGCATGGTCTGCTCCAAACAAACTCTTTGCTCTCTCAATTGCGAGGATCTCGGCCTTATCGACCTCTTCGCATCCCCCGTAGTATCGCTTGCCGGGATAACCCTCGGCATACTTATTCGATAGCGTCGAACCCATCGTGGCCAATACAGCACGAGAGGTGAAGTTCTCAGATGCGATTAACTGCACATTAGTTTGCTGACGGTTGAGTTCAGATAATAGAACCCCAGCGATCTCAGGATCCTGCTTGGTTAGCGCATCAAAATCTGGGCCATAAAAAGTGGACATGCCCAAATCTTATATCGCAGTAGCTCCCGGCGCGACACTTTGGATTTGCTCCAGCGAAATAGCGCCAATCCTTAGTACTCGTACACCTGTCTCATCGGCTTCGAGCACGGTTGTAGTGGGACCTTTACGCAGATTCCCATAGTTGAACTGCAACGCTAAATCCGAGTCTAATACGAGGATATCGCTCAATGCCTTAGGGGTGGGGCGGCCAACTCGCACCGCACTTGCCACGGCTAGTGGCCCACTACCTAAGACAAGGGCTTTGGCAAACTTACTTTTTGGGACACGAACGCTGACTCGATCCAGCTGATTTGCATCACCTAAATCCCATGTCAATCCCGTTTGTGGCTTGAGATTCATCGATAACATTCCTGGCCAGAATTTTTTCATGAGTGCGCCAATTTCTGGAGTGATCTCACGTATAACACCCTGTGCGGTCTTTGTGCTTCCGACTAAGACTTGAGCTGCGGTGAAAAGTGGATCACCACGCAGCACATGCATCGCACGGACGGCATCATGCTTGAAGGCATCACATGCAAATGCATAACTGTGCTCGAGTGGAATCGCGATGATGTAACCCTCAGAGATCGCTTTGAGTGCCTTGTTGACATGACGGCTCTGTTCACCTTTTTTCAAATCAATCTCTTTGCCCATGGCTACCTCCTCACCGCACTCGTCCAGCGTGGGCGAGCGACTAGATCATCATGGAGTGTAATACTCAGAAAATCCATGGCTAATTCACTGGCTATCTCAGCTCCTTGGTTTTCAGTATGCTCAATGACTAATACTCCTGCAGGTTTGAGCAGGCGAGCCGCAGCCTTGATAAAAATCCTGGGTAGCTCCATGCCGCTGGGTCCACCAAAGAGGGCCTCATGCGGCTCAAAGCCGATCACATCGCGCGGTAGCTCTTGGGCATCTGGAATGTATGGTGGGTTTGCGATGACGACATCACACTTGACCCCCGGAAGTACCTCGGCGACATCACCCTCGACTACTCGCACATTCTCAGCGATTACTGAGACGTTTTTCTTGAGCCAATAAATCGCCTCAGGGGATTTTTCGACTGCGATCACACGACTACCTGGTGCCTCTGTGGCAATTGCTAGTGCCAATGCGCCTGAGCCTGCACCTAAGTCGATGATGCTCACAGGTGATGGAAGATTCTTGATGTGTGCTAATACTGCATCAACTAATAACTCCGATTCAGGACGAGGCACCAAGACACCTGGGCCAACTGCGATCTCTAAGTATCGAAAGGGCGCTACACCTGTGAGGTATTGGAGTGGTTCGTGATTGATACGCCGCTCCAGTAAGTTCAAGAACTGCTCTTGGATTACCTCGGTCTCCTTCACAGCGCTTAGAACCGTTTCGACTAGGACTGAGTTATGAAGATCCATACGTGAGATACCCAAGAGGTGAGCTAACAAATACTCGGCATCGAGTTGTGAAATTCCCGAATCAGACAAGTGTGATTTTGCATCACGCAATATCTCTTTGATATCCATGAATTATTTCTCTGTGCTCGCAAGTCGCGCTGCCTTGTCAGCATCGATTAAGGCTTGAATCAAAGCATCAAGATCGCCATTTAAGACCGCATCCAGATTATTTGATTTGTAATTGACCCGATGATCACTAATACGGTTTTCAGGATAGTTATACGTGCGGATTCGCTCTGACCTATCAACGGTGCGCACTTGGCTCTTTCGCTCGGCCGAGGCCGCTGCCTCCTGAGCCTCTTGAGCTGCGGCCAGCATGCGGGCACGTAGAATTCGCAGCGCTGACTCCTTGTTCTGTAGCTGGCTTTTCTCATTTTGGCATGAGACAACGATGCCTGTAGGAATATGCGTCAGACGCACTGCAGAGTCGGTGGTGTTGACTGACTGCCCACCAGGACCTGATGAACGGTAGACATCCACCCGCACATCATTCATATTCAGATCAACGTCAATCTCTTCAGCCTCTGGCAAGATCAAAACACCGGCCGCCGATGTGTGAATACGGCCCTGGCTCTCAGTCTCTGGCACACGCTGTACCCGGTGCACTCCTCCCTCGAATTTGAGGCGTGCATAAGGAGACTCTCCTGGGGGGCTTACACCCTTTGATTTAACTCCCACTGAGATATCTTTGTATCCGCCCATCTCACTCTCGGTCGCATCGATGATCTCGACTTTCCAGTTTTGGCGCTCTGCATATCGCATATACATGCGCAGTAAATCTCCAGCAAAGATTGCAGACTCATCTCCGCCTGCCCCAGCCTTGACCTCCAAAATTACATCGCGGTCATCATTTGGATCGCGCGGGAGTAATAGCTCCTCTAGATGCGAAGCTGCAGCGCTAGCGATGGCCTTTAGCTCTGGAATCTCAGATGCAAAATCGGCATCGCTTGTAGCCAACTCTTGCGCGGCTAGTAAATCATCCTCGGCAGTTTTCCAGGCTTTAAAGCCTGCAACGACTGGACCTAACTGGGCATAGCGCCGACCTAGTTTTCGGGCATTGCCCTGATCCTCATGGATAGCTGGATCGGCCATCTTGCTCTCAAGTTCAGCATATTCACGGACCATCTCATGGGCCGATGCAAAGCGATCATTACTCATATGGCCTGTGCCTCCTTTAAGCAAATCTGCTCATAAGTTGTGTGGAAAATAAAAAAACCGCGAACACAACCCGAGGGTTGCGATGCGGTCTCTTCAGAAAGCTAGTTGGCTGTGGCGTCATCCTGCTTTTTTGCCGATTTACCAAAGCGCTCTTCAAACTTAGCCACACGGCCGCCAGTATCAAGGATGCGCTGCTTGCCAGTGTAGAACGGGTGGCATACAGAACAGACTTCAACGTAGATCGAACCACTGGCAACTGTTGAGCGGGTGAGGAACTTCTCGCCGCAGCCGCAGGTTACCTGTGTCTCTTTATACTCTGGGTGGATCTCTGGCTTCATTGTTCTTCCCTCATTCATGTTTGGGTCTCGGCTAGCGAGTGAACCAAACGGACTGGTTAACAGGTCCTAAGGGTAGGCGATAAGCCTACTTTTGAGAAATTTACGCTTACTTTGAGTCGTCAGGACCTGCCGTTGTCTTTTGAATCTGCATCAAGAACTCGACGTTGGATTTCGTGCCCTTCATCTTCTCTAACAAGAGTTCAAGGGCGGCTTGTGGCTCTAGAGCGTGCAGAACCCGACGAAGCTTCCAAACAATATTGAGCTCCTCTGTTCCCATAAGAATCTCCTCCTTACGAGTACCTGAGGCAACGACGTTGACGGCCGGGAAAATGCGCTTATCGGCCAAGCGGCGATCCAGGATCAACTCCATATTTCCAGTTCCTTTGAACTCCTCGAAGATAACCTCATCCATGCGAGAGCCTGTATCGACGAGGGCCGTTGCAAGAATTGTGAGTGAGCCGCCATCTTCAATATTTCGAGCCGCTCCGAAGAACTTCTTTGGTGGGTACAGCGCAGCTGAATCAACACCGCCTGAGAGAATGCGACCTGAGGCAGGTGCTGCGATGTTATAGGCACGGCCCAAACGTGTGATTGAGTCGAGAAGAACAACCACATCATGGCCGAGCTCGACCAGACGCTTTGCGCGTTCGATAGCAAGCTCGGCAATCGTTGTGTGATCATCTGCTGGGCGATCAAAGGTAGAGGCGATGACCTCACCCTTGACGCTGCGCTGCATATCTGTGACCTCTTCAGGACGCTCATCAACCAAGACAACCATCAGATGACACTCTGGATTATTCGTTGTGATGGCATTTGCAATCGCCTGTAAGACCATCGTCTTACCCGCCTTAGGGGGCGAGACGATAAGGCCGCGCTGGCCCTTACCGATCGGTGCGATGAGATCGATAACACGCGTTGTTAGGACATTCGGCTCGGTCTCAAGACGTAGACGCTCCTGCGGATAGAGTGGAGTGAGCTTTCCAAACTCAACACGGTTACGCGCCTCATCGGGAGTCATACCATTGACGCTCTCAAGGGTGATCAGGGCGTTGAACTTCTGCTTTGTCTCACCCTCGCGTGGTTGGCGAACCTGTCCTGTGACAACATCTCCTTTGCGAAGACCATTTTTACGGACCTGGGCTAATGTCACATAGACATCATTTGGACCTGGCAGATAGCCAGATGTGCGGATGAAGCCATAGCTCTCGAGAATATCGAGTAGACCACTGACTGGTACTAAGACATCATCCTCACTCAAAACCGGCTCACGATCCTCGCGCGGTGCACGGTCGCGGTTGTTACGGTCTCGGTTGCGATCTCGCCCACGTCCACGCTCGTGGCGATCATTGCGACCCCCACGATCGGTGTTATTTGATGGGGCATCATCATCTGTAGCCTCTTCTAAATCCTGTGATGTATGAGAGTTCGACTTACCCTCTCTCTTGCGATTATTACGGGCCTCACGGCGCGCTTCGCGTTCGGCCTTTGCCGCCTCGCGATTGCTTGCCTGCAAATCGGCTATCGCCCCGACTAATGCATCCTTTTTCATCTTGGCCGCACCATCGACACCTAACTGCGTTGCGACGGTCTTGAGCTTTGGAAGGGTCATTGCGGCAAGCTCTGGACTCTGTGAACGAACTGGCTCTTCTGTTGTTGTCATCTGTTTCTTTTCGCTATTGGTTTATGGGCTTAAATGTATGAGCCATATTCCTTGGATTATTTCTCTGATTTTTCTCGTCTTACACGGCCGATGCAGCAGACCTGTCTTAGGTATAAAGGCTAGCAGTCCACCTGCCCAAGAACAAAATGAAGGCTCAAATCAGGCTGGCACCGCTTCGGGATACCCCAAGGGCCATGGCGCTGAACTTTTCACCACAGGCGCGAGTGAGCTCCTCGACTTCGCCAGAGCCACCCGTATGCAGTGCCAGAACCGTAGGCCCTGCCCCGGAGATAAAGGCTGCGACCCCGGCCTTGCGCAGCTTCGTCAGAAGTGCGAAGGAGGCGGGCATCGCATCGGCCCGATACGACTGATGTAAAAAATCTGCAGTCGCGGTGTGCAGTAGATCTGGACGGTGTTGGAGAGCATGGACCAGTAAGGCTGTGTTCGCTGAGTTTCTCACAGCATCGGCATGTGCGATTCGTTCGGGAAGCATCTTGCGAGCCTTTGATGTTGCAACAGATGTAGATGGAACGAATGCGATCACACTAATACGTGGATCGACCTCCAGCTGTACAGATAAGGCAACATCTTGACCATGTTGTACCTCTTTCCAAGCGATGGTTGCTGCGCCAAAGATCGCAGCGGCCACATTATCGGGATGACCCTCAATCGCAGTGGCTAGATTCAACATGTCATCATCACTCATCTGCTCACTACCACCCAGCACGAGAGCGCGCGCAAGTGATAACCCACCAACGATGGCACTCGCCGATGATCCAAGTCCGCGGCTATGAGGGATGATATTTAATGCACGTAAGGCGATGCCACGTGGCTTTCCTCCAAAAAACTCAAAACCTTTGTACATTGATTTAATTACAAGATTCTTCTCATTGCGGGGCAGATCATCTGCACCTTCACCCGATATATCGATATCGATGATCTGTTCATCTAGAACTTGGGCGATAAAGCGATCATGCAATGAGAGAGCAAGGCCTAAACTGTCAAAGCCTGGACCTAAGTTGGCAGTAGTTGCAGGGACTTGTACCTGCATAGATTGCGCCCTGAATGTTGGTTTCATCTTACTTGAGCCCAAGGGCCTTTGCAGCGGCTTTGAGATCGACCGGAATAACAACTGGCTTCTTCGTGCTATCCAATGCATATTGAATATCTTTTAAGCCATGTCCTGTTACGGTAATCACGATTGTCTTGTCTTTAGGAAGTTTCTTGGCCTTCCTATATTTGATCAGCCCCGCCAATCCTGCCGCCGATGATGGCTCAACGAAGATCCCCTCTTGTGCTGCGATCAAGCGATAAGCAGAGAGAATCTCCCTATCGCTCACGCTATCGATCACGCCACCGGATGCATCACGGGCTTCAACGGCCTGGGCCCAAGAGGCGGGATTACCGATTCGAATCGCAGTTGCGATGGTTTCGGGGTTCTTGACAATCTTTTCCTTCACGATTGGCGCTGCCCCCGCGGCTTGAAAGCCATACATCGCAGGTAGCCGTGATGAGATGTTATCGCCGTAATACTCCTTGTAGCCCATCCAGTAGGCGGTAATATTTCCCGCATTGCCAACAGGCATTGCATGAATATCTGGAGCATCACCTAACATATCTACCACTTCAAAGGCTGCCGTCTTTTGTCCCTGAATACGGAATGGATTGACTGAATTCACAAGTGCAACTGGATAGTTCTCTGATAACTGCTTTGCTAGAGTCAGGCAATCATCAAAATTTCCATTGACCTGCACGATGGTTGAGTTATGAATCACAGCCTGGGCTAGTTTGCCCATTGCAATCTTTCCCTTTGGAATCAGAACTACCGGTGTCATCCCAGCTTTGACGGCATAAGCCGAGGCAGATGCAGATGTGTTACCAGTTGATGCACAAATGATGGCTGTAGCACCATCTTGCGCCGCCATTGAGATCGCCATGGTCATTCCACGATCCTTAAACGAACCTGTCGGATTGAGTCCTTCGTATTTGATCCAAACCTCGTTAGCCAGTAACTCCGAGAGATTACATGCATAGATAAGAGGTGTCCCACCTTCACGCAGAGAGATGATGGGGGTTTTCGAAGTTACCGGTAGACGGTGGCGGTACTCTTCAATGACACCTCGCCATTGATGGGCCCCTTTAACCTTGCCCTTAACACCGAAAATCTGCATTTAAGAGACCGCTCCCTCAACACGAATCACTGATTCAACTGTGTTGACTATCTCCATCGCAGTTAGACTCTTCACACAGGCAGTGAGCGAGGCCTCAGATGCTGCGTGAGTAACGACTATGAGCTCGGCATCACTGCCTAACCCACTCTGGCGCACGGTCTGAATGGAGACATCTTCACTGGCAAATGTCTGGGCGATAGATGCTAAAACACCTGATTTATCGGCGACATGCAAACGCACAAAGAACTGAGACTTCACATCTGCAACCGGGGCAATATCCAAATCAGCGTAATCCGATTCGCCATAT
This sequence comes from Actinomycetota bacterium, assembly GCA_005800815.1. GTDB lineage: Bacteria > Actinomycetota > Actinomycetes > Nanopelagicales > Nanopelagicaceae > Planktophila. The sequence continues at coordinate 31,770 of SYEK01000007.1, read as the reverse complement.
CCCACAGTCGAATATGCACGGTGGCGCGTTACTGCAACTAGATCGCCCAGAATCGCCGATGCAGTGGGTGCTCCGCCAGCCCCACGACCGTAAAACATGAGCTCTCCTGCAGCCTCTGATTCGACATACACGGCGTTGAATGCGTTGCGGACTGAGGCTAAAGGATGTGAGTTTGGCAAGATCACTGGATGCACACGCACTGAGATCTCATCTTTAACAGTGAGTTCAGCGATAGCTAAAAGTTTGATGACACAGCTCATCGCCTGAGCGGATTTGACATCATCAATTGAAATCTTCGTAATTCCTTCGCAATAAACCTCATCTAACGTGACAGTGCTGTGAAATGCAAGGCTTGCAAGGAGCGCAACCTTAGCGGCAGCATCGTGGCCTTCAATGTCGGCAGTCGGATCGGCCTCGGCATAGCCCAGTAACTGGGCCTCCCTTAAGACCTCTGCAAACTCCCGGCCCTCCTCATGCATTTTCGTCAATATATAGTTAGTGGTTCCATTCACAATACCCATCACTCGAGTAATCTGATCTCCTGCCAGTGATTCACGCATAGAGCGGATGATAGGAATCGCCCCTGCAACCGCGGCTTCGTAATACAAATCTACTTTTGCTGCATCTGCGGCGTTGAAGAGTTCATGACCATGTGTTGCAAGAAGGGCCTTATTGGCGGTTATGACGGATTTTTTATTGTTAATCGCCTCCAGGATCAAGGTGCGCGCAGGTTCGATTCCACCCATGACCTCGATCACTATATTTATATTGGGATCACTCACAATCGACTGTAAGTCCGTCGTGATCATGGATGCCTCAATACCTTCACGTGGGGTGTTGCTGCGTACACCGACTTTTTTCAAAACCAAGAGTGCACCTGAGCGGTCAGAGAGCTCTTGGCGATCAGATTGGAGCAGACGGGCGACCTGGCTGCCAACAACGCCAGCGCCAAGCATTCCTATTGAGATTGTCTTCAAGGCCGCTTCCATGAGCCTATTCTTTCACAGATGCCTGTAACGGCGTTAAATATCCAAGCCCAGCAGATCGGCCGCAGTTTCACGGCGCACAATCACGCGGGCTTTGCCGTCCTTTACTGCAATAACTGGTGGCCGCAGCACATGGTTGTAGTTGCTCGCCAAACTGCGTCCATATGCACCGGTTGCAGGAGTGGCCAATAAATCTCCTGGTGCGATATCACTTGCAAGATCGATAGAGTCGATAAGAATGTCCCCTGTCTCACAATGCTTGCCGACTACACGAGCATTAAGTAGCCGGGCCTGGCTGATGCGATTTGCAAGGATTGCTGTGTACTCGGCGCCATAGAGAGCCGGACGGATGTTATCGCTCATTCCGCCATCGATAGATATATATCGACGATTTGTACCGTCCTCAGTGGTGACATCTTTGACAGTACCAACCTCATAGAGAGTGAACATCGTCGGCCCAACAATGGCACGGCCTGGCTCGATTGAGATCTTCGGGATATCCAAGTTGTGTGCAGCGCAATGTGTGGTGACCACCTTACCAAGAGCGTTCATTACAACGGCCGGTGATAACTCTTCTCCACCTGGTACATAGTGGATTCCATAGCCTCCACCTAAATCAAGCTCAGGCAACTGGCCACCGAATGCATCGCGGTACTGTGCAAGCAGAGCGATAAGGCGCTGGGCGCTTATCTCGAAGGATTGCGTATCTAAAATCTGAGAGCCGATATGGGCGTGAAATCCTCTCAGTTCAATCGATGGATGAGTACGCACTGCTTCGATGGCCTTCCAGGCAGCACCGCTTGCGATAGAGAAACCAAACTTGACGTCTTCATGCGCCGTTGCAATCGATTCATGGGTATCGGCCTTGATACCTGGTGTCAAACGTATCAAAACTCGCTGGAGCTTTCCGCACTCGGTGGCAGCAGCTGCGACTCGATCGATTTCAAATAGAGAGTCAACAACGATGATTCCGACACCAACGCTTACAGCATCTCTTATCTCAGCCAAAGATTTGTTATTGCCATGCAACTCGATCTTTGCAGGATCAATGCCACCGGCCAGGGCAACTGCAAGCTCACCACCAGTGCATACATCGATCCCAATTCCAATATCCTTGATCCAGCGTGCTACCTCGGTGCAGATGAATGCCTTGGCTGCGTAGTACACGGTCCCTGCGTTCGGGCCAAAGACACTCTTTAGTGATGCATCCCAAGAGATTGCGCGGGTACGAAAATCCTGCTCATCCATGACAAAGGCAGGGGTATGAAACTCTTTAGCAAGAGCCGTTGCCGTGATTCCAGAGATTGATAACTGGGTATCGAGGCGGACATGAGAGGACCACATAGCGAACTACATCCTCTCCGGGGCACTTACGCCCAATAGATCTAAGGCACGTGCAATGACTATCTTCGTAGATGAACAGAGTAGTAGGCGGGCAGTGTGTAAGGGCGTTGGATTTTCATCCCCCATCGGAAGCACACGGCAATCGGCATAAAAGCCGTGATAGGTACCGGCTAGCTCCTCAAGGTAGCGTGCAATGCGGTGGGGTTGGCGCATTTGGGCGGCTGATTCAATGATGCGAGGAAAGTGGGCCAACTTGCCCAGTAGTTCGTTCTCACGATCGTGAATCAGCTGCGATGGATCAAAATCTTTGATATCTAATGAGATTCCTAGTTCGGTGGCATTGCGCAAGACTGCAGCGATTCGGGCATGGGCATACTGCACGTAATAGACCGGATTCTCATTTGTACTGCGCTTTAAGAGATCAATATCCATCACCATCGGGGTATCCACTGGATATCTAATCAACGTATAACGCGCGGCATCAACACCTGTTTTTTCCACTAACTCCTCTAAGGTGATGATCGTTCCCGCCCGCTTGGAGAGCTTTACCTCTTGCCCACCCTCCATGATCTTGACCAGCTGGCCTATCAATATCTCGACATTGTAATCAGGATCATCACCGGCGCAAGCCGCTGTCGCCTTGAGACGTCCTACATAGCCATGGTGATCTGCGCCTAACATATAGATGCAGATATCAAAGCCACGTTCGCGTTTATTGATGTAGTAAGCGGTATCAGATGAGAAGTAGGTAGGTGAACCATCTGATTTGGCCAGAACACGATCCTTATCATCACCAAAATCTGTGGTGCGAAGCCAGGTTGCACCCTCATCCTCAAAGACATGACCTTGAGTCCGAAGTTTCTTTACCCCATGCTCTACTGCGCCTTGATCATGTAGCGAGCGCTCTGAGAACCAGATATCAAAATGAGTGCCGAAGTCTGCGAGCACCCGCTGTTGATCTGCAAGTTGCAACGCATATGCAGCCTCTCGAAATGCAATCTGCCGATCTTGTTCAGGCAAAGATGTGATAGCTGGGTTATCTTCCACAACTTGCGTGGCAAGATCGATGATGTACTCACCCTTATAACCATCCTCTGGGACCGCCTTACCAAGTGCGCTCGCCTCAACAGATGCTCCAAAAAGATCCATCTGATTACCACGATCATTGATATAAAACTCGCGCGTGACATCGGCGCTTGCGGCAGTTAACACTCGCCCCAGTGAATCCCCGACTGCAGCCCAACGTGTATGGCCTAGATGCAAAGGCCCTGTTGGGTTGGCACTGATAAACTCAAGATTGATACGAACACCTGCAAGGGTATTTGTATCTGCAAACTTTGCTCCAGCGTTGATGATTGTGCTTACCAGTTCGGCCTGACTTGAACGCTTGAGTGTGATGTTGATAAAGCCAGGCCCTGCCACATCCAAGCCCGAGATCGAATCAACGCCTTTGAGTTGCTCCAGAATGATTGCAGCTACCTCGCGGGGCTCTTTGCCTGCCGCCTTTGCCAGCTGCAGTGCAACCGATGTCGCATAGTCACCATGCTCTCGATTCTTAGGCCGTGAGAGCGTGATGGCCTCTGGGGTGCTCCCAGCTATCTGCCCACGAGCGATGGCCCGATCAATGGCGGCCCTGAGCGCGGCTTCAAGGAGTTCAATCTGTGAGGGCACATGCCAAGATTACTCGCATAGGTATCTTGGCGTTACCGGGCTGGAGTGTTGGTCCATCCCTTGAATACCTCTAATCTTGTCACCTATCCATATGAGAGCGTCAGCAGTTCTCGTGTGGGTGATGCGGGAGTGGTGAAATGGCAGACACGCAGGTCTTAGGAACCTGTGTCTTCGGACGTGAGGGTTCAAGTCCCTTCTCCCGCACACAGGCATTAAAAGTATGAATAATTGTTAAGTCAAACTGGTTAATTGAGAATAGCAAATGCGACCAGCGCGAGACCTACAACAAGAGTAAATAGTTTTGTTGCCCTCGCATTTGAAACCTGGGCAAAGCCAGAAAGCCAGGTCGAAAGCAAGAGCAAGGCACCCGGGATAATCACGATCAAACTGTTTCCGACTACGCCACTCATACCAGTTTGATAGCGCAGATTAATCAGGCCAATAGCGATAAGGAGGTAGCCACCCATACGATAGTTATTTATTAGATTTTTACTCATGACCAAAGTGTAATAAAAGCAAAGAGGGCGCCGGTTTCCCGACACCCTCTTTGTAAGTGATTTACTTTTATTCTTTCATGCCCTCTGCCGCTGACTTCATGCGTGCGATCTTGAAAATCGTAAGACCGAATACGCACTTAGCCAAGACGTCGGCGACGGTATAACCCACTTGCACGCCAACAAACTGCTCTGCAGTGGCATCTCCACCCATTCCAAGGATGTAAGAGATTGGATAAACGCCCCACGTACCGATCAAAAGAAGACGTAAGCGACCAACGGTGGCTGCTACTCCCTCTGGCTGTTTATCGAGTGACTTTCCAAGCTCCACGAAGAGTACATAGAGGATGTATAGGAATGGAATTGTTGATAGAACACCGTACATAACCTGTGTGTTCTGATCTGATGCAATCTCTCCTGGATATCCAAGTGCAATCATTGCAGCAGATGCTGGAACCAGGCGGGTTATCAGGGAGGTAGACACTGATTTTGTAAGAGCAAGGACCGCAACGACTTCAACAAGAAGTAGTGGGACAGTCAATAGCCAGTCAACGTAGCGATATGCCTCATTGAATGAGCCCTGGGCTCCAGAAGTATTGATGGTCATATCTACCGACGACTCTTTGAATGAATCAAAGATGCGCATGTAGTGGTAGGCGGCGATGAATGTCACCATGGATGACATAACAAGTGCGCTGCGGTACTTTGCCAATACACGCTGCTGAGAAACTAACGTGTAGACCGTGCAAGCAAGCATGGAAACTAGGCCAAATGAGAATACGTTATAAACCAAGTTCCATTGGTTGCTATCGAGTTTAAGCATGTATAGATGCCTCCGTAAGTGTTTACTCCCGAGCCCCGTTTGAGGCCCGGAACCTTCCCAGCCATTGAGGACCTCGAGGAGCCCCATTGACCTTTCGCGCTCATAAGTGTGGACTCATCGAGGGGCCAGTTCAAGGGGAATCACCGAGATTTGCCCAGAAATTCTGTGATAGATCCATCCCAATCCCCCACACATGCCGATTTCTAGGGCTTTGTAGGGCTACTTTGCAGGGTTATCGCCCATCCCATTTCGCCATCTCGGTGGCAAAGGGGTCAAGGCCCATTGGGCCGATCTTTAGGGCATAGGTATGAAACCTCTTCACATCAAAGCTAGCGCCCAGGCGCGCCTTGGCATCTTCGCGAGCACTCATCCAGACCCGCTCGCCCACTTTGTAGGAGATGGCCTGACCGGGCCAACCCAAGTAACGATCCGTCTCACTCAGAGAGTGAGCATCATCGAGCAATGCCTGTTCATTAAGGAGCTTGCGGGCGCTCCGGGCATCCCAAGGGGTCCCATCGAGATCACTGTATCCCAGGTGCATACCGATATCGACGACTATCCTCGCTGCCCGCAGAGCCTGCGCCGATAGATATCCCATCTCGATTCCCGCTTCATCGAATGCGCCGAGTTCATTCATAAAGCGCTCTGCATAGAGCGCCCAGCCCTCCCCATAACCACTTATCCATGCAGCGGTGCGTTGAAAGCGACTCAAACGCTCTTTTTCAATCGTCACCGTTGCAACCTGTAAGTGATGTCCCGGCACAGCCTCGTGATACCAGGTTGAGACTAGGTGCCAACTACTCACCTCGTCCTTGCCGAGCATCGGAATCCATGTGGTGCCTGGCCGAGTGAGATCCTCTGATGGAGGGTTGTAATACGGCGCCGATGCACTGCCCTCCGGGGCAAGACGTGCTTCACATTTTTTGATTCGTTCATCGATTTCGAAGAACTCACCATCCATGCGCGCCATCGCAGCATCTGTGAACTCCTGCAGGTACTTGATGACATTCTCCTTACCCTTAATTACATAACGGGGATCATGATCTAAGACATCGGCGACCTCGCGCAGGCTCTTTGCCCCGGGCTTAATCTCTTCGGCAAGAACCCACATCCGATCATTGATCGCCTTCAAATCCGCGACTCCCCACTCGTAAGTTGCGCGCAGATCCAACTGTGCCCCTGTGAAGTACCGAGCCCAGACTGCATAACGATCTGCGCCAACAGCATCGAGGGGAGTTGCAATGGTCAAATACTGAGTACGAAGAAAGTGTGCCGTCTGGGCAGAGGCTCTCTCGGCCTGCTTTGCCGCGATATGTATCGCCGGGTGCTTACCTTCAGCGTCAAAGTTCTTACACATGGCGCTGTATCCACCATTTGCATAACTCTCTAACTGCTCGATAACGCCGTTGACTTGGCGTTGAGCAGTTGTCTTTCCGCTCTTTGCAACACTCATTATGGTTTCACACCACGACTTGTATGCCCCATCAACGGCTTCAAGACGTTTTGCGATATTTTCAAAATCCTGTGGAGTATTTTTTGGCATCAACTCAAATATTGAGCGAACATTAGAGGGTGGTGATGTCAGTACATTCCAGAGGACAAATGACTCTTGACTATCATGCAGAGCCAGGCCAGATTCAAGTCGCTCAATCATGACTGTCTTTGCAATCCGATCGATCTCATCAATGGGTTGAAGCTTCTTAAGTTTATCTAGAGTCTTACGCGTTAAATCCGCAGCGATTTCAGCGCCAGCCAAAGAGAAATCATCCAACTTGTCCTGGTTCAACCCATTTCCGAGGTAGGTGCAACTCATGGGGCTCAGTTCGGCTTCCTGATCGATATAAGTATTGCTGAGTTCGAAGATTTCGGAGCGATGTTTCATGGGTGATTCTTATCAGAGCTTGAAACCTTTGTCGAGAGATATACTTTTAAAATGATCACAACCCAAATGCGCGAACTCATTGTGTATAAGGGTTTTTTGCCCCTAATCTGCGCACGTTTCATCTCCAATATTGGAAACGGACTCGCCCCCATAGCACTTGCCTACGGTGTTCTTGGCCTTGATGGCTCCGATGCAAAAGATCTCAGTCTTGTGATGTCGGCAAACATATTTCCAATGATTGCCCTCATGCTCTTCGGTGGTGTGATCGGGGATAGATTCAAGCGAAATCGAATCGTGGGTGGGACAGATATGCTCGGGAGCATTTTTGTCGCAGTGAGTGCGGCATCCTTTCTCCTAGGATTTGCCTCGGTGCCTCTCCTGGTCCTGATGGGCTTTCTCTTTGGGGTTCTCAATTCCCTGTGGTGGCCGGCGATGTTAGGTGTTCTCCCGGCTGTAGTTCCAAAGGAAAAACTCAATGATGGTAATGCTGTCCTTGGACTACTGAGTAATTTTGGTTTTGTTCTCGGTGCATTATTGGGTGGGACTTTGGTCACTCTCTTTGGATCTGGATGGGCCTTGTTCATTGATGCTCTCTCTTTTTTTATCGCCGGTGTTCTATTATGGCGACTTGATGTTGGGACTGCAGAACCTCATCTTCGTACTAGTCTTTTTAGTGAATTACGAGATGGTTGGTATGAGTTCAAATCCCGCACCTGGTTAGTGGCCATGGTCATTGCCTTCACTGGGATTAACGCCAGCTCTGAGGCACTCATTCAAATTTTAGGCCCACTTGCATTCAATGAGGGGCTAGATGGTCCTCGCAACTGGTCATTCAACCTTGCCGGACTCACCCTAGGAATGGTTTGTGGCGGATTTATCGCGCTCAAACTCCAGTTCAATCGACCCATGTTTTTCGCGATGATCATCACTGCGATCTCAACTGTTTGGGAGTTCTCTTTAGCCATGCGTGCACCACTCCCACTGACGATCATTACTGCTTTTTTGGCTGGTATGGCAATTGAGATCTACACAGTCAATTGGAGCACAACAATGCAGACCCATATTCCTGAAGAGTCATTCTCACGGGTAAATGCCTATGATGCATTTGGCTCTTATGCCCTTGCGCCGATGGGAATCGTAATCGCTGGGCCATTGGCGATGTACTTTGGAGTACACAGGGTCATATTGGTCGCAGGAGTAATCACCTTGGTGGCGGCACTCCTTGTGTTATTGGTCAGATCCGTGCGCGAGCTAAAATTGATCAATACTGGAATATAAATTCTCCAAAAATACGAGATTAGTCCTAGGCTATTGACATGACCTCACAAGAAGTCTTGCCGCCAAAACTGCGGGGCTGGTTTCACCTGGGTGCAACTCCTGTGGTCATCATTGCATCTCTCGTTCTATTCATTCTCAGCGAATCCTCCTTGAAGTTTGCCGTCGCAATTTACTCTGTGACGGCAATCTTGCTCTTTAGCGTCTCGGCGGTGTATCACCGCGTTCCCTGGGTACCGGCGAAAAAGAAGATCTGGCGGCGTCTTGACCATGCAAATATAAATCTCTTGATCGCTGGTTCCTACACTCCATTTGCCGTTGCATTATTAGATGGGCCTGATCGGACAATACTTTTATCACTCGTGTGGATTGGAGCATCTGCAGGGGTTGCAATGCGAATCTTCTGGTTGAATGCGCCTCGCTGGCTCTACGTTGCCAATTACTTACTCCTGGGCTGGGTCGCTATCGCCTATATGCCACAGCTCTACCGAACCGGTGGTCTTTGGGTACTACTTCCCATCATCATTGGGGGCCTGTTTTATTCAGCGGGCGCAATTTTCTACGCCCTCAAACGCCCGGGTCGCGACGCAAAATACTTCGGCTTTCACGAGCTTTTCCACATATTCGTCCTTGCGGCATGGATCTCACAGTATGTGGCCATCTCGGTGGCGATTTACAGTAAGTAGGGCACTGCTCTAACCTAGGGCTCTAAGGGATCGCGGGGTAAATCATGGCCGAGAAAAGCTCATTTTTAAACTGGGTTGGATTTAAGGGTGAAGAGCCAAATCAACCTTCGTCCCTTGATCGAATTCGCGAACTTGAATCTCAGTTAGCCGATCTGCGCTCTCGCAGGGATATTACAGGCTTAAGCAAAGAAGAGTTTGAAATACTTGCAACCGAGACTGCAATGGCGATGATTAAGTCAGCCCAAGCCCGTGAGAGCAAAGCTCACTCAATCGCCTCTCGTTTGGTCGCAGAGACCAACCGCATAACCAAAGAGGAGATCGAGGCCGCTGACTCAAAGGCACGATCGATTCTAAGTGGGGCAGAGTCTCGTGGTCGAAAGTACATTTCAGCGGCAGAGGATGAGGCTGCTCAGATGCTCGCCCAGGCCGAGACTGAGGCCGAGGCGTTAATTGATTCGAAAAAGCGTGAGGCCACATCCCTTACCTTGGCTGCACGTCGCGAGGGTGAGCGCATCATCGGTAGTGCAACGCACAAGGTCTCCAATTATCGCCAGTGGCTGGGCGGTGTGATTGCTGAAGCCGAACGTCTCTACAAGATACAGACTCAATCACTCGATGCAGCGCAAGGTGCCATCAATCAATCAAGAATACGACTGGAGTCGGCCTTTACTCGCTTATCTGAGCTCCAAAAGAGTGTCATTGAGAATTTAAATTCAGATGACACAATCATCGATACAGGACCAATAAGGGTTAAAAGTGAGCGCACTAAATCGGCAATCGATGCGCCGAAGAAAATCACTAAAAAGACGGGGAAAAAGCTGGTTAAAAAGCCGGTAAAGAGAGTCTCTGCAAAGAAATCCTCAGCACGTAAGTAGAAAGTTATGGCCACAGCCCGCAGTATCCGATATATCCCTGCCATCGATGGCCTGCGAGGACTGGCCGTCATTGCAGTCATGCTCTACCACCTGGGTTTCTCCTGGATTCCCGGAGGTTTCCTGGGAGTAGATCTCTTCTTTGTGATCTCTGGCTATGTGATCACACGGCTCATCTTGGACTCAATCGCCCGAAGCGGAGGTCTGGATCTTCGTGCCTTTTACAAGGCAAGGGTCCGCAGATTACTTCCACCCCTTATCTTCATGGTGATCACAACCGCTTTCTATATCGGAATCTGGGCACCCGAGACAATGCGGCGATTTGTCAGTGATGCACCCTTTTCTCTCTCAGGGACAATGAACTGGTGGTTAGTATTTCGAAACACTGATTACTTCGATTCAATCGCCCGTCCAGCACTTTTGCAGCACACGTGGTCACTCGGAGTCGAAGCCCAGTTCTATCTCATGTGGCCATTGATTTTGCTTCTTATCCTGCGTTACTTAGGAAAGGGGAAAATTCCTGGCGCTGCACTATTCATCGCTGCCGTATCGGGAATCACCCTCTTGGTCGTCTCTTATCAAGTCGATGAGGCGAATACATCCTCAATCAGCCATGTCTACTTTGGTACCGATACGCACAGTATTGGATTATTCCTGGGTGCTGCTTTGGCCGTTAGTTGGATTCCACAAAATCTCAAGGAAGATGTCGAGAAACGGGCACAGGATTTCATCGATGGAATCGGAATCTTTGGCTTCGTTGGAATGATTGCCACATTTCTCTTTATCGATGAGAGTGATCCAACGCTCTACAAATTAGCCTTCCCATTAGCTGGAGTGTTCGGCTGTGCGATCATCACCTCGATTGTGCATCCCGCCTCGCGCTTTGCACCGGTTCTGAGCAGCAAGGTCGCTGTTTGGATTGGAGAGCGGTCATATGCCATCTATTTGTGGCATTGGGTTGTTTTCCAGCTCACACGCCCTGCCGTGGACATTGATGGCTCTGCTTGGGCGCTGACCTCCCTTCGCCTGCTTATTGTCTTTGCCTTAGCCGATATCTCTCTTCGTCTGGTGGAACTTCCGATTCGAAGTGGCTTGGTCGAGTATTGGTTCAAAGGCATGAGATATCGGACGAAACGAGTTCAAGTACGCCAGAAATCACTCGTGCTCATTTCGATTCTTGTCCTCGTATGCGCTACGACGGCAATTAGCGTCGATGCGATTGCAAAGAGTGATCGCATAATGGCGAGGATAAAGGCTGAACTCTCCCAGACTCGCGAGGTACCTGCCGATTACAATGAACCATCGGCGTTGCAAGGACTCTGGGTGACTGGTGACTCAGTGATTCTTGGGATTCGCTACGAATTAGGGATGCGAAGTGATATCACTTTGATAAACGCTCGAATCGGGCGTCAAGCCCCTGAACTCATCGAAGTCATGATGAGGGATAAGTCCAATATGGTGGGTTCGACTGTGATTTTTAATTTGGGCAATAACAACAAGCTCACTCAGGATCAAGTAGCAGCCATATTTGCCGAAGTAAAAAATCAGCCTCGGATCATTGTTGTCAATACCGCAGTCCCACGCGGTTGGCGTGATGCCAACAATGCCTTGATTGCCCAGTATGCACAGCAGTTTGGCGCAATTGTCATTGATTGGAATGCCATCTCAACCGGGCACCCAGAGTACTTCGCACCAGATGGAGTACACCTTGTTCCTGCAGGTGTGCGCGCTTATGTCGATGCTATCGCCGCTCAACTATGAAACTTCCTCATCTAAAATAAATCAGCCCCCACGCATTGCGTGAGGGCTGATTCTTCAAATCTTTACTTGAACTCACCTGGAATTCCAAAGACAGTTGCCGATGCACTCTGTCCATCAGAGTACACAGAACTGACCCGGAACTGAGTCCATCCCGAATCTCCACTCTTTGAAACACCCTGGGTGAGTTGATCAACAGGTACTGTTGCAATTACCGACCAGTCACCCACCCCGTTGGCTCGGATTTCAACGTTATAACCGGTAAGACCATCCATCGCCATGGGAGCAACCCAGCGAAGCATCAATCCATCTGCGCTTTTAAGTGCGACAAACTTCGAAGGTGCCTCGACAGCAGCCACTGGCGCCGTTGGTTCGGTAGTTGGCGATTCACTCGGCTCGGCAGACTGCGACATTGATGGAGCAGGTGTTGCACCATCTTCGCTCTCACCACCAGATTGGGACATCACAATCGCGGCAAGAATGAGGATTCCTGCAACGACTAAGAAAATTACACGCCCTGAGGTTGCCTGCTTCGGAGTGGGGATGGGCCTAGGTGGTAGCGCAGCAGATGGAGGTGTCGCTGGAGTTGTCGAGACTGCCACACGGGGAGCTGCAGATTGAGCCGTGGATCTCTTCACACTCCGCTTTGCAGGGGCTTTCTTGGTAACTCTCTTCTTGGCCGCTGATTTCTTCACTACACGCTTTGCCGTGCTCTTTTTTGTGACTCTCTTCTTCGCAACGCTCTTCTTTGCAGTTCTCTTGACTACACGCTTTGCGGGGGCTTTCTTAGCGACCCTCTTGGCTGAGCTCTTCTTCTTTACGGCCACGATGACTCCTTGGATAGCGGTTCGTACGCGCTGCACGTACATCTATGCCTCAAGGCTACCCCAGACCCCCGAGCATTTCTGTGACATGCGGTGCGATTGCACGAAGTGCCTTTCCGCGGTGGCTATGTAAGTCCTTCTCCTGCACGCTCATTTGTGCCGAAGAAATCGATAAGCCATGTGGTGAAAATATCGGGTCGTAGCCAAAGCCCTGATCTCCAATGGAGCTATGCAGGATTTTTCCCTCAAATCGCCCTTCGGTAATCACCTCACGGCCATCGGGCATAACCAGGGCACAGACACAAACAAAGTAAGCGCCTCTTTTTCCATCAGGAACCGCTCGTAATTCACCTAAAACCTTATCTACATTCGCCCTATCATCGCCGTGGATACCGGCCCACCGAGCTGAAAATATGCCGGGTGCACCCCCTAGCGCATCGATACACAGACCCGAGTCATCTGATAGCGATGGAAGTCCGGTCATCTTTGCCGTATATCTCGCCTTCAAAAGTGCGTTTTCAGCAAATGTTGCACCCGTCTCTTCGACATCGACCAACTCTGCAAACTCATCGATACTCACGAGTTCAAGCGCACCAACTGAGAGCTCATCAAAAATCCGGACAAACTCGAGAATCTTTCCCCGATTACGTGTTGCAATAACAAGCTTCTTAGGCATGGATAACTACTGCGTGAGTACGGATTTTTGAAGTGCCGCTAACTCTTTGCATCCTGAGAGTGCAAGATCTAATAACTGATCAAGGAGCGCGCGATCGAAAGGCTCGCCCTCTGCAGTTCCTTGCACCTCGATGAAACGTCCATCACCTGCGAGAACAACATTCATATCAGTACCAGCGCGAACATCCTCCTCATAGCACAGATCTAGCATCGCTATGCCATCGATGATGCCGACGCTGACAGCTGCAACCGAATCATTGAGTGGATTCGCATCTAGCTTTATATGTCCCTTGGCTTTGGCCCAGGTGATTGCGTCGGCCAATGCAACGTATGCACCTGTGATCGCTGCAGTGCGCGTGCCACCATCGGCCTGTAAGACATCACAATCAATGACAATGGTATTTTCACCCAGCTCTTTTGTATTGACGATTGCACGCAGTGAACGGCCAACAAGACGAGAGATCTCCTGGGTGCGCCCCCCTAATTTTCCCTTGACGCTCTCCCGGTCAGAGCGAGTGTGAGTTGCTCGCGGCAACATTGCATACTCAGATGTGACCCAACCTGTACCCGTGTCCTTGAGCCAGCGTGGAACACCAGGTGAAAAAGAGGCAACACACAAGACACGAGTCTGACCAAACTCGACAAGGACTGAGCCCTCAGCATGATCTAACCAACCACGCGTAAATTTAATCGTGCGTAAGGAGTTAACCTCTCGACCATCATTGCGTGCCATGTCTTACTCCAATTCACTCAGATCTACTGAGTTTAGAAGGGTTTGCTGAGTCTAGAGATCTTGGTGCTCTACGCGAGTGACTTCAGGGCCAAGAAAGCGCCGCGCTAAATTTTCAAAGGCCTTGGCATCTCCGGTTGCTAAAAATGTATGAGTGGGTGCAGTGCTCTGTTGGGGGCGGAGCAGATTGTTTTCCACAAGCGTACGATATAAATCCTTTGCCGTCTCTTCTGCACTTGATACCAGGGTGACATCTCCACCCATGACATAGGAGATCACTCCCGTGAGTAATGGGTAATGGGTACATCCCAAAACCAGAGTGTCGATTTTTGCCTCGATGAATGGGGCGAAATAACCTCGAGCAATCTGAGTTATCTCTGGCCCAGAGGTTTGTCCACGCTCGACAAACTCAACAAAGAGGGGACAGGCAATTGATGTGATACCCAAATGTGGAGCAGCGGCAAATGCATCAAGATATGCGGCAGACTCGATGGTGGCACGAGTTCCAATGACACCCACATGTCCACTCCGCGTTGCTGCAACTGCACGACGTGCTGCAGGCTGGATGACCTCAATGACAGGGATCGAGTATCGCTCACGTGCATCGCGCAACATTGCAGCACTTGCTGTATTACACGCGATGACAACAGCTTTGACACCTTGTCCAACCAAGAAATCTAAACTCTCTAGAGCAAACTCTCTTACTTGAGCCAATGGACGGGGCCCATATGGTCCTCGGGCAGTATCACCAATATATATGGTTGATTCGTTTGGAAGTTGATCCAAAATCGAGCGAGCAACCGTCAATCCCCCCACCCCAGAATCAAAAATTCCAATAGATGCATCACTCATATCGTTCAGTCTACCCTGCGATTTACTTGCTCAAAGAGCATCATCCATCAGCGCTTGAATCAAACTCTCTTGTAACCACCCTAGCCAGCTATAAACGGCGTAGACACCACGTAAAGGATCATCGGGTGCCAAAATTTCAAGATCCTCATGTGAATTGGCTTGCACATTCAGTCTCACACCAAGGGCTAAACGAATGTCATTTATTCCGCCCAGCCAGGCATTTGCACCATCATGGTCAACTTCGACACAACCATCAGATGAACTCTTCAAATCAATTCGCATCGACATGGCATTTGCAGATTTCTTTGCTCGCAGATTCGACTCTGTATATCTTCGGAACTCAGAGGCATCCTCTTGTTTTGCATAAGCATTGGGTAAAAGCCGCATTAAAACATCATCATCTGGGGGTGAATCAAAGCTAGTGATACCGATTATTGCCGCAAGAGGATCATCATCATAGTTATCTCGACGCTCCCCTAATAGTTCAATGATCTGCTCGACTAAATTTATGAGTACTTCCCGCTCGGATGATGAAAAGTTCGCCACATAGTCATCACTTCCATGTCGGGTGAAGCCTGATGGGTGCTCCTGAGTCCCAGCACTCACAACGCCTGGTCTCCTCTTTGGAGTGTGGCCCAGAGTCCATATTCATGCAGGCGCGCCACATCGTGCTCCATTTCTTCACGGCTACCAGTGGAGACGACTGCCTTGCCTTGAGTATGAATCTGCATCATTAGTCCATGGGCCTTCTCTCTTGTAAAACCAAACAACTCCATTAATACATAGGTCACATAAGTCATAAGATTCACAGGATCGTCCCAAACAATGGTCACCCAAGGTTTATCACTAATAAATATCTCTTTGATGGCCTCATCGATTTTTTCTTCTACAATCTCCTTGGTCTGTTCATCAACTCTCACCATAATCAACGCACCACGATTGAGAACTCAGGGGAAAGGATCAGCGTGTCTCCATTTGCAATCTCTACCCGCATGCTCACGACCCCCCTCTTCGCCTGCAATGCTGAGATAGTAAATGAGCCTTTGGTATCGGTCGCGACACCAGCAGCGAGATTTTGCCACTTACCTGCGCTCAAAACTTGGATTGTGACATCGGCTCCTGGAATTCGAGGCAGCACTGTACCCGTGATTGTAAACTGCTCTCCACGTTTTACTGAGGAGAGATACTCGAGAACGACTTTAGGGCGAACCGTAACGATCTCCTGTGTGCTCTGTGACTCTGCGCGCTCCCAAGTACCTTCGGTTCTAAGGCGAAAAGCCGCTGAATTACCCATCGTTACCGGTATTGAGATGCTTCCATCGCTCCCCGTGCTTGATTGACCGATCTTGCTCCAAGAGTTTTCATTTGTCCGTTTGATCTCAATATTGACTGACATTCCTGGTATAGGAGATTTGTCTTTAAGCGTGAAACTTCCTTTGAGCGTAAAAATATCACCAAAATCTACCTGCATAGCCTTAGTGTCTTGAATGCTCAATGTATTGATGACAACGTCGGGAGCGATTGCACGTGCGACATTACGTAATGCACTTGTGGCCGTTGGATCCTCCATTCCCAAAGTCCATAGAGCGGCTCCGCCCAAGCGGTACTTTGCAACTAAATTCATACGCTCGGTGAAGCTACGATCGTTTTGATACCAGGCGGTGCGCGAGACAGAACAAGTGGTCGCAGCTCCTTTCGCTGTTAAGCCATTGAAGCTCTGCACATATGAGTACGTGGCTTCGCTGCTCTTCTCATCAAAAATCGGGAGTACCTGATCGATAGCTGCTTTGGTATTTGCGTAGTTCATTTTGAAGACGGCTGCCTTGGCTCCCACTGTGAGTCCCGGAGGAGCCGATGTAGGACATGTTCCTGTTACTGCCGTGATCCAATCACGTCCATATCCCGGTAGTCCAATGAAGACTTTTGAGGCAGGCATGATGCTCACTGCATATTGCAAAGTTCTTTCGGTCCACGCTATCGGTCCGATGGGACCAGGTTTTGCAACCGAGTAGTCATAAGTCATGATCCGTAATCGATCGATACTTGATGCAATCTCAGCCCAGGCATAAACCGAGTATCCCTTCTGTTTTTCAGATGGGTTGAAAGCATATGGTGTCGAGACAGAGAGGATTTTTTGTGATGATCGAAGTTGAATACTGAGCTCTTTGACAAATAGAACCCAGTTTGGGGCGGTCTTTGCCCACGTTGTATTGGAATCTACAAAGGCAAAACCCTCAAAATCCAGATCAATCCCATCAAAGCCATTCGTATTGACCAAATCTACTATCGTTTTCACGATTGTTGTACGTATCCCCGGCTGGGCAAGATACCCTGCTAAAACCATCTTGTCTGTTCCATCAGTCATGGTTGGAATAATTTTTAGCCCTGTTTTCCGCATCAAACAGAGTGTGTCAGCCATCGGCCACGAAGGGTTACCTGTCACATAATCATTACGAATCAGTGTTGGGGATTTTAGTGTGTACCAAAACGGCATCACCTCTCTCATCAAATCTTTATTTGTGTATAGATACGAATTATTCAGGGTGACAATGTCCTCAGCTGCATACTCGTTTGGTTCACAAGTCACAGGAGTGCTAGGTGTCGCACTAACATTAGTTGGAAGCTTCTTGATAAATGGTAAAACTGTCTTTACTGAGTAATAAGGAATCCACCCTGTGAGAATTGTGCGGGGTTGCTTTTCAAGACCGATAGCAGAAAAAGAGGCGGAGAAGGCCATGCATATAAGGGTTAGAATGATGATTCGTAAGGCACGCAACATCTCTATGTTTCTTCAGGCTTACTTCTCAGGCCCTCATGAATCTCTTTACACCGTGGACAGATTGGATACTTCTCTGGATCACGAGATGGGATCCATTTCTTGCCACATAAGGCCCGCACAGGCTTGCCGGTAACGGCAGACTCCACGATCTTCTCTTTTTTTACATAGTGCGCGAATCGATCGTGGCCACCATCATCGTCCTGCAGGATGGGCTTGGTTAAGAGATCGCTATCTGTATCCATCTCTCCAACGCTTTTTCTGAAGATTCCCATAAGGTGGTCAAGAATACCTTCAGCGCCGGTGAAACTACGGGTAGAATCAGCAAATGAAGGACTTACTCCGTAGCCAAGATCTCTCCCTCACAGATATCGAGTTACTACTCGATACTGCCGCTGATTTTGCCACTAATCCTCTCCGGTCAAATACGGCTCTAACCAACAAGAGTGTTGCGATTTATATGACAAAACCATCTACGCGTACTCGCTTATCAGCAGAGACGGCAGTAGCTCATCTTGGTGGAACCCCGATTTTTATCCGTGGTGATGAGTTGCAGTTAGGACGTGGTGAGAGCATCGCCGATACAGCTCGAATTATCAGTGGCTACTGCAGTGCACTAATCATTCGTACATTTGCGCAGTCCGATGTCGATGAACTTGGAGCTAACGCATCAATTCCAGTCATTAATGCGCTGACAGATGATGATCATCCCACTCAATTATTAGCAGACTGGCTCACAATCCGTGAAAAGTTTGGAAAAGATATAAGTGGGCGTAAATTTGTTTATTTAGGTGATGGAAATAATATGTCACATGCTTGGCTCATCATGGGAGCCATCATGGGGGCACATGTCGTAGCTGCAACACCAGGCGGTGCGTGGGCTCCTAAGATACACATTGTTGAGTTAGCAAAAAAGATTGCACAACAAAGTGGCGGCAAGGTTGAAGTACTCCACGATCCAGAGGCTGCGGCAAAAGATGCAAGTGTTTTATATACCGATGTATGGATGTCTATGGGTGACTCTGAAGATCTAAGAGAGAGAAAGATAGCGGCACTATCACCCTTTGCAGTAACACGTGATTTAATCTCACTTACCCAAAAGGATTCTGTATTCATGCACTGTTTACCGGCGCATCGTGGTGAGGAAGTCGAGGCCTCGGTAATTGATGGAACAAACTCCATCATCTGGCGCCAGGCATACCATCGCCGAACAACCATTCAAGCACTGCTCTATCACCTTGTTCGAGGTGACCTCAAAGGCTCTAGCCACTAGTATTCGGCACATGCTTATTGCCGTACCCAGAGAGATTCGCGAGGGTGAAAAGCGCGTAGCGCTGGTCCCTGACATCATAAATAAACTCACTCGACTAGGTTTTGATGTAGTCATCGAATCTGGTGCTGGAGTTAGCGCCCAAGCCGATGATGCTGACTATGTGAGTGCAGGTGCAAAAATCTCCCAAGGTGAGGTCTTAAGCTCCGCCGATGCCGTTCTCTCCGTACAGCCTCTGACCCCTGCCCAGATGGGTAAATTGAAGAGTGGTGCTGTGACGATAAGTTTTCTCTCACCTGTGAATGCACTCGATTCGATTGATGCCGCAGCAAGTGCTGGTGTCACGGCTTTTTCACTCGAGTTAGTCCCACGAATTTCACGTGCACAATCAATGGATGCTCTCTCATCACAGGCATTGTGCGCCGGTTATCGTGCGGCATTAGTCGGTGCAGAACTCTCTCCACGATTCTTTCCCATGCTTATGACCGCTGCAGGAACCGTTACACCAGCGCAGGTTTTAGTTCTGGGCGCAGGTGTCGCAGGTCTGCAAGCAATGGCAACGGCTCGTCGCTTGGGAGCAGTTGTATCTGCATACGATGTTCGTCCTGCATCTGCCGATGAGGTGCGCTCTATGGGTGCAACATTTATCGAACTCGAACTTGAAGCACTCGAGGGTGCTGGAGGTTATGCACGCGAGATGAGCCAGGATCGCGCCGCCAAACAACAGGCACTCCTGACTCCCTACATTGCAAAATCACATGTTGTGATCACAACTGCAGCTGTTCCGGGTCGTCAGGCACCTCGCTTGATGACCTCGGCAATGGTCGATTCAATGGCATCGGGGACGATTATCATCGACTTGGCTGCCGAAACAGGTGGGAACGTCGAGGGTTCAAAGCCTGGGGAAATAGTTACCTCACCCAAAGGCGTGCGAATCTGGGGTGGTAAAGATGTACCAAGTCAACTCCCATTCCATGCCTCCTTCCTGTATTCACGCAACGTTGTGAACCTACTTACTCTCATGACCGTAGCGGCCAAGGACGACACCAAGGTTGCATTTACCATTAACTTCGAAGATGAAATCATCAACGGGGCCGCACTTACTCATGGCGGATCCCGCAGAGATGCTGGAGGTAAGTAGATGGAGCCGATGGCAATTCTCTCAATTTTCATCCTGGCGGTATTCGTAGGCTTTGAGGTCGTATCTAAAGTCTCATCAACGCTGCACACGCCGCTGATGTCAGGTGCCAATGCGATTCATGGTGTGATTCTCGTTGGTGCGATCATTGTGGCCGATCACAGCAAAACTAATCTCGAACTTGGCCTCTCGGTTGCCGCAATCATCCTGGCCACTATCAATATGGTCGGTGGATTTGTCGTTACCGATCGCATGCTTGAGATGTTCAAGGGGAAAGCGAAGTGAGCCGCACTGTTTATGACCTGATTGGTTTGGCGGCAGGAATCGCCTTTATCCTGGCTCTCAAAGGTCTCTCACATCCAAGGACTGCCAGGCGTGGAAACTTGATTGGCGCCTTTGGTGCAACGCTTGCAACACTCGTCGTCTTCTTTTACGTCTCTCCAGAGTCCTCTTTGCCACTAAATAACCTTGGCTGGATTCTCGGTGCAATCGCCGTCGGATTAGCCATTGGGGTTCCAGCGGCGCGAAAAGTTGCGATGACACAGATGCCACAGCTAGTAGCCTTATTCAACGGTGTTGGAGGCGGTGCTGCCGCCCTGGTTGCAATCGTTGAGTATCTCTCTCTGGGAACAAAGGCAAGTACGGCTGTAGTTATCTTCACCGTCTTTACCGTCATCGTTGGCTGCGTCTCATTTAGCGGTTCGATTGTCACGTTCTTGAAGTTACAAGAGCTCATGACGACTCGACCCGTGATCTTTCCAGCGGGTCGAGTCGTCATCGCAGCGACCTTAATCGCTGTCATCGGTGTTGGCGGGTGGGTCGTCGCCGCACTAGGGACAACACCTCTATTAGTCCTTGCTGGACTCTCACTCCTTTTTGGAGTGCTCTTTGTACTTCCAGTTGGTGGCGCCGATGTTCCGATTGTTATCTCACTTCTAAATGCTTTTACAGGTCTGACTGTTGCGGCAAGTGGTTATGTCTTAGATTCTGTGCTTTTGATCATTGCTGGAACACTCGTTGGGGCATCGGGCACTATCTTGACCCGTTTGATGGCCGAGGCGATGGGACGCTCGTTATTTGGCACCTTGTTCGGAGCATTTACTGCCAAGCCCCAAGAATCAGGTGGGGCCAGCGAAGAGCGACCAGTTCGATCTGGTTCATCCGATGATGTGGCAATCCTGCTCAACTATGCACGCCGCGTGGTGATCGTTCCTGGCTTTGGACTAGCCGTTGCCCAAGCCCAGCACACCGTGCGTGAGCTGGCAGATTTGATGATCTCCAAAGGAATCGAAGTTGCATATGGGATTCACCCAGTTGCAGGTCGGATGCCAGGACATATGAACGTCCTACTGGCTGAGGCAAATGTTCCCTATGATCAATTAGAGGAGATGGATGAGATTAATCCAACCTTTAGCCAGACCGATGTTGCAATCGTCATTGGAGCAAACGATGTGGTCAATCCAGCGGCTGAGACGGTTCCAGGATGTCCGATCTATGGGATGCCGATTTTGAAGGTCTCGAACGCCTCCAATGTTATTTTCTTAAAACGCTCGATGCGACCAGGCTTTGCTGGGATCGAGAACGAACTTCTCTATGATCCAAAGACTATGCTCCTATTCGGTGATGCAAAGGCCTCGCTCACCAAAGTTGTCTCAGCGTTGAAGGCTCTATAACTCTCTGATTGGTTGATTACTCGATGTGTAATATCATTAATTTCTTCGAAGGAGTTTTCATTTGCCCGCAGTAAGTGTCCCCGATATAACTATTTTGCCCCGCGTGAGCGAGGTGATTGGTGGGCGCGCACGCAGCATTAAGAGCATCACGACGGCCCCGCAGGGGTATGAGGGGGAAGGCTTCCCAGTCCGGCGCACATTTGCCGGGATAGATATGGGCGAACTTGATCCATTCATCATGATGGATCAGATGGGTGAGGTCGAATACGCACCCGGAGAGCCAAAGGGGACTCCGTGGCATCCACACCGTGGCTTTGAGACGGTGACTTACATTATCGATGGAATCTTCGATCACAAAGATAACAACGGTGGCGGTGGGACTATCTCCAATGGCGATACACAATGGATGACCGCTGGGGCTGGGATTTTGCACATTGAGACTCCTCCGGAGCATTTAGTGATCTCAGGTGGTTTATTCCATGGCTTTCAACTCTGGGTCAATCTGCCGGCTGAGAAAAAGTGGTCGGCACCGGCCTATCAAGATGTGCGTGCTAAGGATGTTGCCCTGCTCTCTTCGGCTGATGGTGGCGCCTTGATCCGTGTCATCGCTGGAGAGGTTGATGGTCATGCTGGACCTGGCAGGACACAGACTCCCATTACTTTGATCCATGCAACTATCGCCGCAGGGGCCCAGCTTCGTCTGCCATGGCGCAAGGATTACAACGCTCTAGTTTATGTTGCCGCAGGTTTTGGTCTTGTTGGTGATGAGTCTCGTCCCGTACACACGGGTCAAACCAGCGTCTTTGGAGATGGCGATACGATCGTCATACGTGCCGCTGATTCACAGGAGAGCCGATCTCCTGCACTTGAGTTGTTCATCCTAGGTGGGGCGCCCATCAAGGAGCCTGTTGCATGGATGGGGCCTTTCGTGATGAATACGAAGAGCGAGGTCATGCAGGCATTCGAGGATTTCCAAAAGGGTCTACTCGGTAGGATCCCGGCGATCTACAAAGATGATGCCACCAGTAAAAAAGATGTATTGGGCGTTCACGGCACGCCAACTCAGATTCAAGAGGGCTGATTAAATTCCTTGGCTTTGACTCAATAATCAATGTCATACTTTCACAATGATCTGGTGGCCGACCCACACTCCAACGCTCTCTCACGGGTTAATCACGCTACGCCCATTGGTAGAGAGTGATATCACCAATATTTTCTCAAGTTGCCAAGACCCCCTCATCCCAAGGTTCACGCGAGTCCCTCGGGATTACACACTGGCACATGCCGAGTTCTTTGTGCGAGAGAAAGTGCCACACTCATTTGCCCAAAAGACAGAGTTAGCCTTTGCGATCGATTACGGCAATGGAGGAGATGAGGTATTTGCTGGAGTCATCTCATTTCATAGTGTGAATCTGGCCGATCATGGAGCTGAACTTGGTTACTGGATTAATGCATCCATGCGGAGTAAAGGCGTTGGTGCATCCGCAGCACGCCAGCTCACAGGTTTTGGATTTGAATCGATGGGCTTTGAGCGGATCGAGGCGCGGGTCGATGTAGAAAATGAGCACTCAAAGAGGCTTCTACTCTCGGTGGGCTATACGTTGGAGGGAATCTTGCGTAAAGTCTCGTGTAGAGCGGATGGGCCTCAAGTAGATATGGCGCTCTATTCGATCATTCGTAGCGATTGGCAAGGGATCTAAATTAATGCTCCACTCTTTATTTGAGAACTTGGGACAAGGAGGGTTGTTATGGAGAGCCTGGTAAAGATCGTCGCCTTTATGGTACTGACAGCTCTCACGGCTGGACCCCTTGCAATCGCACTCACATTGATTGCGAACAAGAAAGTACTATTGATGATTCTGCGAAGAATCCTTCATGGTGCTCTTGTGATTGTATCTTTATTTTTTGGTCTTTTTTTCTCTTTCAATCCAGAGATGCCTCCCTTTATCCGTGTGCTTGGCCTGTTCGCACTGACCACGGGTTACATCGCCCTTCGCAGAGAGTACTTTCCAGATTTTCGAATTATCATGCCTTTGTTGAGCAAACTCCGCCTTAGAAATCATAGAGTGGGCAAAGCCAAGTTAGAGGGCCAAGATTTAGAAAATAGCAGCTCGCACAATCCATCACCATTTGGCCCCCTGATGAAATGGCGACGTAACGGGAGTTCGGGTGGAGACGATGGACATGGTCCAGGGGGTCAGCACTAAAAAGCATCACTCGCTGTGGAGGTGCCGGGAATCGAACCCGGGTCCTTCGGTATTCAAACAGGGCTTCTACGGGCGTAGTGTGATTAACGCTTTCTCAGTCCCGAAGTTTTTACACACATTTCTCCGACGAACTCAGTTGCAAAACTGTTCTCCTTCATCGTCTGCAACACCAATGAAGTGAAAAGCCCCCTAGTCGACGCTAGATTCCAGGCCGAGAGCGGCACCTGGGCTAACGGATTTACAGTAGCTTATGCAGCTAGTGTGAAATCAGACTTTTTAAGGTCTGCAGTTATTTTTTGCACGGATTATTGGTTTGCGAGATCATTCCGGCTTCCTCGGCCCGCTTCCCCTGCCTCAACATCCAAAGTCGAGACCGTTCACCCCCAAGATTTATCGTGCTTTCACACGTAGAGCTTGGAGAAAAAGAAACGTATTTCTTACTTCTCTATGTAGTTGTCAGTACTGCATACCGTCGCAGCATCACCCTAGTTTTTTCAGAACTAAGAGGTGAACGGAGCGGCGGTAGTTCAATTATAGGACAAAGATTCAGGCTTTCAAAATCCTTTGTGATCAGGCTGAGTTACTCACAGTAGTTCGCAAGGGTAGAGCCTGGTTACTTTGCTAATCCTCGTAGGAGTGAGAGGCCTTACTACTTTTACCCGAGTTAGCCCGTGAGACAACACGTGCAACTTCACGGTCGGCCTCGCGGGCCTTAAGCGCCTCACGCTTGTCGTGGGCTCTTCTTCCGCGGGCAAGTGCGATCTCCACCTTTGCCTTGCCATCTTTGAAATAGAGAGAGAGCGGGATAAGCGTTGTTCCAGAGTCCTTGAGTTTTGACGCTAATTTATTGAGCTCTGCCCGATGCACCAGTAGTTTACGAACTCGACGGGGAGTGTGATTAGTCCAACTTGCCTCGGTGTACTCAGGGATGTGCACACCGCCCAGCCATAACTCCCCATCATTGAGCATGGCAAAGCCATCAATCAGGGATGCACGACCAAGCCGTAATGATTTGACCTCTGTGCCCAATAGAACTAGGCCGCACTCAAAGACATCCTCGATTGAATAATCCTGACGTGCCTTCTTGTTTTGAGCGATGACCTTGCGGCCCACCTCTTTGACCATGACCGCATCACCACCCTAGCGAGTATGCAAAGGCTGTTTGCCTTTGCTGGGTCCAGCATCGGACCACAACCCCTATTCTCTCATTAAGGCGATGGTGGTTGAAGCGTTGATTAGCAAGTTGGAACCTTGAATATTTCAAGGCATGCCGCACGTGAAAGGCGAAATTAGACCTTCAAATAGCGGCGCAACGTAATCAGTGATGCAGTAGTGGATACAAAGAGACCTGCGGCAAGAAGATATCCCGATGCCACCCACACCTCATTCCATCCGAAGAAGTTAGTGAATGTGAGTAGGGGTGCAACCTTTGAGTCGACTACACCTTTGAGGGCGGCTAGTAATCCAGTTGCTAGCCCCCAACCGATGATCGCTGAGATGATTCCCTCAAGAAGAAATGGGAGTTGGATGGACCAAGAGGATGCGCCGACCAATTTCATTACTCCCGTTTCACGGCGCCTATTGAATGCTGCGATTCGAAGTGTGTTACTGATTAACAGCGCAGCCGTGAGTACAGATGCCAGGCCGACCAAGAGAGCACCGTTACGAAGGACCTCTAGGAGCTGAAAGAATTTTTCTAGGATACTGCGTTGATCTTGCACCACATCGACACCTGGGCGGCCAGAGAACGCGCTTACGATGACCGCAAACTGAGTTGGATCCTTGAGTTTGACACGAAATGACTCTGGGAGTTGATCGGCAGTTACATTTGCTGCGATGGCAGAGTCTTTGAAGCGCTCCTGAAAGCGTTCAAAGGCCTGTGACTGTGATTCATAAAATACGCTCTCGACTGAGGCCATCTCTTGAATATCCTGCTGAATCGCAAGTCGCTGGGCAGATGAGACAACTCCTCCAGAGCATGATGGGGACTCAGAGAGAGAGCCACAGAGAAAGACCGAGACCTCGATCTTGTCATACCAATAATCTTTCATCGCATCTACCTGGGCGTTGGCAAGAAGGCCAACTCCCAGTAAGGATAGGGAGATTGCTGTGGTAACGATGACGGCAAAGGTCATTGTTAGATTTCGACGAAGGCCAATTCCAACTTCACTTGCAAGAAAGCGTGCGCGCATAGCTAGGCTCCTCTATCCGGTATAACCATAGACGCCGCGCACCTGATCGCGGATGACATGGCCTAAATCGAGTTCAATGACACGCTTGCGCATCTGATCGACGATCCCTGAATCATGGGTGGCCATCAAAACAGTCGTTCCCTCACGATTGATCCGATCAAGAAGCTTCATGATTCCAACGCTCGTGGCAGGATCTAAGTTTCCTGTTGGCTCATCGGCGATGAGAATCGGTGGGCGACTCACATAAGCGCGTGCAATCGCAACACGCTGTTGCTCCCCCCCTGAGATCTCAGAGGGTAGGCGATCACCCTTATCTTCCAGGCCAACAAGCTCGAGAACCTCCGGGACTTCTCGGTTTATCTCCTTCTGCGAATATCCCAGCACATGCAGAGTAAAGGCGACATTCTCAGTAATGGTCTTATTTGGGAGCAAACGGAAATCTTGAAAGACGGTCCCCACCTGGCGGCGTAGCTCTGGAACTTTATGGTTGGCAAGTGCGCCTAAGTCCTTGCCGGCTACATGAATAACTCCGGAGGTAGGACGATCCTCGCGCAAGATAAGGCGCAGAAAAGTTGACTTACCTGAGCCCGATAGGCCCACAAGGAAAACGAATTCACCTTTGATGATCTCTAGATTTACCGAGTCAAGGGCCGCCCGTTCTTGGCCTGAGTAGATCTTGGTGACGTTCTCAAAGCGAATCATCTCAATCTCCCAAAGCTAATCCAGGCCCACGAGTTATTTTGACGAGAGCGCTATAGGAATAGTTTATGGATGGATTGTGAAAACAGGCTCATCTAACGCGCAGATGAGCCTGTGAAATCCTGTGATTAAGGCAATATTTAGGGTGATACGTAAGCCGATATTTGCAGAAGTAAGTGGCCCTATGAGCTCCGACGCCAGCGAATTCCCGCCTCGATAAACTCATCAATCTCACCATTGAGAACCGCTGAGGTATTTCCCGTTTCATAATCGGTTCGGAGATCTTTGACCATCTGATACGGAGCCAATACATAAGAGCGCATCTGATTTCCCCATGAGCCCGAGTTGTCCCCCTTGAGCGCATTCATTTTCGCTATCTCTTCCTGTCGACGGCGCTCTAATAACTTCGATTGCAGTACAGCCATCGCCGTGGCCTTATTTTGAATCTGCGAGCGCTCGTTTTGGCATGAGACCACGATTCCAGTTGGAATATGCGTCAGGCGCACCGCTGAGTCAGTGGTGTTCACACCCTGACCTCCTGGACCTGAGGAGCGATACACATCCACACGGACCTCTTTATCATCAATCTCGACATGATCACTCTGCTCCACAACTGGTACCACCTCCACACCAGCAAAGGATGTGTGGCGCCGGCTCTGACTATCAAAGGGTGAGATTCGAACTAGCCGGTGCGTTCCCTGCTCAACCGAGAGAGTTCCATATGCATAGGGCGCACTGACTCGGAAGGTTGTGGATTTGATTCCCGCCTCCTCTGCATAGGAGGTTTCCAAGACATTTACTGAGAAGTTATGGCGCTCGCAATAGCGCAGATACATACGCATGATCATCTCGGCCCAATCAGCGGCTTCGACCCCACCAGCCTCCGAGCGAATCGTTATCAATGCATCACGATCATCATATTCACCGTTAAGTAATGTCTGTACCTCTAACTCTCCAACCAATCTCTTCACCAAATCTAACTCTCGCTCGGCATCGGCCCTAGCGCTACCTACGGGCTCACTCACAGCTAGCTCAAAGAGAATGGGCAGATCCTCAACTCGTCTGCGAAGTCCAGTCAACTTATTGATCTCAGTCTGCACACGAGAAAGTCGGCTCGTTACCTTCTGTGCATTCTCCGGGTTATCCCAGAGATTGACTGCTCCAGCCTCGCCTTCGAGTGCGACTGAAATTGCCCGTAATTTGGGAAGATCAAGGACTTTTTCAATCGAAACCAGGGTCGCATCGATCACATTGATCTCTAATCCATATTCACGTGCGGCCATGTATGAAGGATAGCCCAGTGCGATTAGTGCAGGCGAACTCCGAAGAGATAGAAGCCCTCTTGTACTTGGTTAGTCGCACCGACAGTAGAGGTAAGGATCGCAGAATCCATTGATGAAAAAGGCAGCGTAAATGGGAGTTTGACGTGCGAATATGTCGATATCTCCAGGGTCGTCCCATCACACTTGAGATCTGCCAAAACAATCCCTTGTAGCTCATATCTCTTCATCGCCCCATCATCATTACTCCAGTTACGAAGCTCGAGCATTACATCAACGACTGCTTGGCTACAGTTAATTGGGATTGGTGCACTCTCTCGTGCAGTAATGACTGCACGTGGTGCAGTAAACATCGTGCCCTTACCCGTGTAATACGCCGATTTATCCAAAGAGTGCACACCCCGTTGGGCCGCAGCCTCTGTAGCCTGTGCTAGCGAACGTTTAGCAACTAAGACCGTTGCAACATTGGTAACTACCATCAAGCAGACGAGTGTGATAAGAAATAAGCCAATAATTACGACGCTCAAGGAACCATGCTCGTCACAAGATCTGGTTCGACATGTCTTTTTCACATCCATGGAGATATATGCTCCTGGGCCGAGGCGATAATCCTGCGACGTGACTGTTGATCGATGTATGAGACCGTCAATCGAATCCGTCCCTCTGCAGATAGGCACGGACTATGGGAACACTCATAGCGCAACGACAAGGTATTAATCTCACGCTGGGCCAGTCCCAAGTGCGTAGCGATAATTGAGATCGCTTGCTCGGATACTTGACGTCCAGCATGATCGTTAGCACTTACAACATATGCACGTAGACCCTCGCGGGCTAGGGTCCTTACAATCGCTTCGTTGCCACTGATTGAAGCAAAGAGGTGAAGATAGATGAAGACAGGGATGAAAAGTGGGATTGCTAGGACTACAAACTCAACAATCGCACTTCCGCTTTCACTGGCCAATCTTTTGTGAAGAGTGTTCACTATCAATGAGTCGGCTCCATAATCGCAACACCTTTCACATCAGTCGAGGGTGAGCCACCCATCAAGGCGATCAAGCCCGGGACAATCTGGGGAAGAGTGGAGCGACGGCGCGTAATCAGAAGTCGAATATGCAAGAAAGGGTCAGAAGAGTCGAGCTTGATGACCTCATCACTCGAGAGGATCTGTCCACTAATTGCCCGAGCCGACGCCTCACCCTGAGCGAGGGCGGCATCACTATTGCGCAGATGAGTAGCAACTATCAGCTCGATACCGATGAGAAAGAGGATAAGGAGTGGAATAAGTACCATGGCACTCTCCACATTGCCTCTTTCATCGCTGATTCTTGCGGTATATCTCTTCACTTTTTGAAGCACAATCGATCTCCTCGCCTTAACGGATTCCATTCATGGCATCTAATGAATTCTTAAGGATTGCCGATAAACGTGGTGCGGCAATCGTCCATAACGCAGTCACTAGACCTGTGGTCATGAGAACGACAAGAACCCATCCTGGAACATCACCCTGCTCATCACGTAGTCGGTGAAAAAAACTCTTATGAGCTCGAGTTAATTCATCACGTAATGAGATCTCCATCTGTATACAACGCTCTAATAATCCATTCATTACTCCTCCTAAATTGTAAGTTGATTGGGTGGTCAAGTCTTCTGCTTTTGGCTAGCTGTATCTTTTAATCCAAAGCCTCTTGTGTATATCCTTCGAGGTTTGTGGCTGGGCTATCACCCCAGGTACATATGCACTGTGGATGGCGTGAAAACCGATGAAGCTTTGGGATGAAAGGTTGGAGATACTCCAAAAAAATTTGGGCTCCTTTTAGTGGTGAGTCCCCAGTATCTATCAAGCGCAAGACTGTATGAGCGGTAATTGCGGCCAATTGATGTGCAATCGCAATGGGTAACTCCTCACTTGTTCCATGAGTCGCCCTTAATTGGCTGTGAAAGCTACCGAACCTATCTTCAGCGGCTAATGCCAGACATTGCAGACAGGGAGTGCGCCCTGGCTGGACTATGGGCCCACACACAGCAACCCCTCCAGCGCTCTTTCCCACAAGGAGGTAGTCGTTTCCATCACGCATAAAGTGCTCGATGAGCTCTGGTTCATAATTGCCTACAACGATCCGCAAAGTGCGATCTAGTGCTATATCTGGCGCAGGTTTGAAAGTTGAGCCAGGTCGGGAGGCGACTGGAAAGAGTGACCATTCACGTGAGAGCTCCTCAACTCTGCCACGAAAATTTAGACCGATATCACTCATGCGTAATGCTCCAGTACCCAAATCTCCATCGCTAATAAAGGGATGTTGCTGTGTTGCACTCAGTGCAAAGCGGGTATTTGTCACGCCACTAGCTAGAAGAATTGAACAGATAAGTGTTGCTGTTCGAGAACTTCCAAAGATTTCGATACCAAAGTTTTGTCTCATCGATAATAGTTCGACACCACCGTCGGTGACACCTTTTATCCAAGTCACTTGTGCTAACTCTGGTACTAATCTCTTTTGTAATTGGCTAAATGCTGCATCAAGTGATTGATCCTTGGTATGTGCCGCACGCGCTGCAATCATGGATTGGAATCGATTATGTAATGTGATTGTGTTTCTAACCGTATCGATGAGGTTTGCAGCACTGAGTTGAGTGAGTACTTGATCAATAACCTCGATGGGTGCCGATAAAGTCTCACTAATTTGATCAGGGGTCTGTGAACCATTGAGTTGGGCGATTATTGCGCGAGCCCCACTGTGGGAGATTCTAATCGCATGGGTAGATGAAGCTACGTGAATCGAACTCTCTTCAACTGCCGATACTCGGCTGATATAGACCCCATTTTTTAAACGCGGAAATAGGCCATGAAAAGCCGATCTGCTAATAGTTAGTTGTGAATTCTCAGTTATCTCTCTCATACCGCTAAGGGTGCGCACTCTGATATCGCCTTCGCGATTTGATGGGGAAAACTGTGGAGAACTCCCCTTTTTATCTACTCGCAGTCACACCACCGATGCAGGCTGTCCTTTAGGCCTGATGCAATACCTCTTGGCATGCCCTGCTCATGTGCCGCAGTTGAGATTAGGCACTAGGGGCCACTCATCAACGTAGAGGAAGTACTTCAAATACTCCTGAAACTCTGCTATTTTTTCTGTATGCGACTACGCATCTCTTGGGTCCTTAGCTTTCTCCTACTACTAGGAACAGTGATGCCATTACAGGCCGCCTTTGCAGCGGGCCTCTCAGGTAAAAGTTGTACTAAGGCTGGATCTGTCAAAGTTAGCGGTAACCTCAAATACACCTGTATAAAAAGCGGCAAGAAACTAGTCTGGAATAAAGGCGTAGCACTCCCTAAATCAACACCGACACCGACACCGACACCAACACCTACACCGTTACCTACACCTACACCAACACCTACACCGTTACCTACACCGACACCGACACCAATTGATAGTGGAGGGGTTCAACTAAATGGTAAGTGCACAGATGAAGGTGCTAAAGCCCCCCTCAATGGTGGTGAAATCATCTGTAAAAACGGGACATGGCAACCATTAAACAGCGGTGGAACAACCGGAACAACTCCAGGGCCACAGACAACTCCTACTCCAGGGCCACAGACAACTCCTACTCCAGGGCCACAGACAACTCCTACTCCAGGGCCACAGACAACTCCTACTCCAGGGC
>SYEK01000006.1 GCA_005800815.1 Actinomycetota bacterium | reverse complement strand
GGTGCAACCATCTATCAAGGTGAGACCGCCAAACCTGCATTGGTGCTCATTCACGGCTTGGGATCTGCGGGCACCATATGGAAGAGCCTGATTCCAGGACTCATCGATACCTTCACCGTTTACGCCGTAGATCTTCCCGGACATGGCAGCGCCGCCTTAGGCGATGATGAGAGGCTAGATCCTCAATCTCTAGGTCATTTGATCCTTGAGATGATGAGAGATGAGTATGGAGTTCAGAGCATGCATGTTGCAGGAAACTCTCTTGGTGGCTGGATCGCACTTGAGATGGGCGCTATCTCTCCCACCCAAGTGGCAAGTGTGACCGCCTTGGCCCCTGCTGGTCTGTGGCAGCAGGTGCCCACGCGCAAATTCCCCCCAAGCTTAGATGCGCGAATTCTTGCCAAGATCACGCAGTTTTTTATGCCAACCGCTTACAGGCTCCCGGTCCTTAAGGCGATTGGCTACAAGAAGATCACTCACTTATGGCGCGAACTCAGCTTTGAGGCTTGCAAGGACTCTGTCGTGGCGATGGCAAAGTCCAAGGGCTACATGCCCATCTGGCGTGGACTGCTTGGGCGAAGATTTGAGTCAGAGGTAGATAAAAAAGTGAGCGTCTCGATCATCTTTGGAGATTACGATCTGACCCTGCCCGAGAGCAGCGCCCAAAAACGAGCGGCCGCTCCAGAGCATGCCGATTGGATCGTGGTGGATAACTGTGCCCATGTCATTATGTGGAACTATCCAGAGTTGAGCATTGATTTCATCAAGAGGACAGCAAAACTGGCCTCAGCCCGGGATTGAGTCTGGGGATTGAGCTCTTAGCCCCCGACACGCTCAGTTTTGTCAGTGGCGCCTGCTACCTTTCGAACAGGTGTTCGGTTATCCTTACGCTCAGGTCAAAAGAGATTTTGGCTTCCATCCAGAGCGGTTCCTCCTTCCGCCCGTAGTGCGTAGTCCACAGCCCCTGTGGCCTGCGCCTCGGTCCGTCGCAGGGTCTCCGTACCTTCTGGGCCAGACCCAAACGTCATACAAGACGTTCTCTCGAAAGGAAAGTTACGTGGCTACTGAAAAAAGCAACAAAGCAAGTGAAGTACCGCAGGATAAAGCCAATAACGAACGCCAAAAGGCGCTCGAGACGGCCCTAGCCCAGATCGAACGTCAATTTGGAAAAGGCTCGGTAATGAAGATGTCTGAGCGGGCCAACCAGGTGATTGAGGTAATTCCAACAGGCTCTATCGCACTAGATATCGCACTTGGCATTGGGGGATTACCGCGCGGTCGCATCGTAGAGATCTACGGACCAGAGTCCTCAGGTAAGACGACACTTACATTGCATGCAATCGCTAATGCACAAAAGGCCGGTGGTATCTGCGCCTTCATCGATGCAGAGCATGCATTTGATTCAGAGTATGCAAAGAAACTAGGCGTGGATATCGATGCACTTCTTGTATCACAACCAGATACTGGCGAGCAGGCACTTGAGATCATGGATATGTTGATTCGCTCTGGAGCACTTGATCTTGTCGTCGTCGACTCAGTTGCAGCCCTTGTTCCTCGCGCTGAGATTGAAGGAGAGATGGGCGATTCACATATGGGCTTGCAGGCACGACTTATGTCACAGGCGTTGCGCAAAATTACCGGTGCTCTGCACCAATCAAAGACCACTGCAATCTTTATCAATCAGCTGCGTGAAAAAATTGGAGTCTTCTTTGGCTCTCCTGAGACGACTACTGGTGGCAAGGCGCTCAAGTTCTACGCCTCAGTCCGCCTCGATATTCGTCGTATCGAGACGCTTAAAGATGGACAAGATGCCGTAGGAAATCGTACGCGTGTCAAGGTCGTCAAGAATAAGATGGCGCCCCCATTTAAGCAGGCCGAGTTCGACATCATCTACGGCACAGGTATCTCTCGTGAGGGCTCTCTTATCGATATGGGTGTCGATATCGGAATCGTCAAGAAATCTGGTGCCTGGTTTACATATGAGGCCGATCAACTGGGTCAGGGCAAAGAGAATGCCCGTACCTTCCTCCTTGATAATCCAGATCTATCCAATGAAATCGAGGGCAAGATCCGCGCTCACTTTGTGCCAATCGTCGTAGATGCCGATCTCATCGCAGCTATCGATGAGGCCACAGCAGAGGTTGATTTCTAATTAGCCTTGAGTTTGTAAAAATCGACCAAGAGGCTGACCCTTACTCGATTGCACATACGATTGCCCTCAATGCTCTCGTTGCGCGGGCCAAGAGTAAGGGTGAGCTCTTGGCTCATCTTAAAAAGCGTGGCATCGAGGCTGACATTGCCCATGCAACTATCTTTCGCCTCCAAGAGGCTGGGCTGATCAATGATGCCGAGTTTGCCAAGGCCTGGACACAGTCAAGACACAACTCCAAGAAACTATCGAAGCGGATAATCGCTGGCGAGCTTCGCATCAGGGGAGTCGATCAAAACTCTATCGATGAGGCCTTAGATGAGATCGATAGCGAGGATGAGTATCAGATGGGCCTTTCCTTGGCGATGAAGAAATTTGCAACGATCTCAAGGCTTGAGGCCGATGTCCAGATTCGCCGGATTCAATCGCTATTACAACGTAAGGGCTTTGGCTTTGATGTGATTGATCGAGTTATTCGCGAGCTAGGAATTCACTCAGGCGAGCAGCGGTAGCAACGACTGCGGCTGCATGAATGCGACCGGGCTGGCGGCCTAAGCGCTCAATAGGTCCGCTGATACTCACTGCTGCGATTACTCTTCCATTAGGTGCTCGAACAGGCGCAGAAACAGATGTCACCCCAGCCTCTCTCTCGCCCACAGACTGCGCCCAACCACGGCGGCGATCGGCCGCCAACTGAGCTGCGCTAAAGCGGGCATGAATCAAACCGCGGTGGATCTTCTCACTATCCTCCCAGGCCAATAAAATCTGCGCCGCAGAGCCGGCCGACATGGTCAGTGCACTTCCTACAGGGACTGAGTCGCGAAGACCAGATAATCTCTCGGCGACTGCCACACAGATGCGTTGATCACCCTGCCGCTTATATAGCTGGGAGCTCTCACCCGTTGCATCGCGCAGAGCGGCAAGGGCAGGTCCTGCTGCGGCTAATAAACGATCCTCACCGGCGGCTGCTCCTAATTCAGCGCTGCGCCCTCCGATTACAAAACGGCCCGATAGGTCTCGGGTGACTAAGCGGTGAAACTCCAGGGCAACGGCCAAGCGATGAGCGGTCGGACGGGCGATACCTGTGGCTGCAACGAGCTCGGCCAATGAGTGAGGACCGGCCTCGAGCGTGCCCAAGATCGCCAGGGCTTTATCTAGGACGCCAACTCCGCTACTCTGTCTGACCATAGAATGATATTAGCATCCCACTATTTGATATGGCAACAAAAAGGAGTCAGGGCCGATGGCGTTAACGCTAGCGCACAAGATCTGGGCCGAGCATGTCGTGCGTGCTGCAGCGGGTGAGCCTGATCTTTTGTATATCGATCTGCACCTCATCCATGAGGTCACTAGCCCACAGGCCTTTGATGGACTGCGCTTGGCTGGGCGCACGGTGCGCCGACCCGATCTGACGATTGCAACTGAAGATCACAATACGCCAACACTTAATATTGATCGGCCGATCGCAGACCCAGTCTCAAAACTGCAGATAGATACTCTGCGGGCCAACTGCGCAGAGTTTGGGCTGCGCATCCACTCTCTCGGTGATAAGGACCAGGGAGTTGTGCACGTGGTCGGACCTCAATTAGGTCTCACCCAGCCTGGAATGACGATTGTCTGCGGAGACTCACACACATCAACTCATGGCGCCTTTGGCGCACTGGCATTTGGAATCGGGACCTCCGAAGTCGAACACGTTCTAGCGACTCAAACTCTGCCAGCGGTGCGCCCAAAAACGATGGCAATCAACGTTGAAGGCACTTTAAAACCCGGTGTAACCTCAAAAGATATTATCTTGGCGATAATCGCAAAGATCGGCACCGGTGGCGGGCAGGGCTACGTGATCGAGTATCGAGGCAGTGCAATCCGCGCTCTCTCGATGGAGTCTCGTATGACAATCTGCAACATGTCGATTGAGGCAGGAGCGCGTGCAGGATTGATAGCACCGGATCAAACTACCTTTGACTACATCAAAGGTAAGCCACATGCACCTAAAGATTTCCAATCCGCACTTGCTTATTGGAGGAGCCTCTATACAGATAGCGATGCGCAATTTGATATCGAGGTCGAGCTCAACGCCGATGAGTTGGAGCCCTTCGTGACTTGGGGTACGAACCCTGGTCAAGGAGCGCCTTTGAACTCCAAAGTTCCCAACCCGGCTGAGATTGAAGATGATGAGGCTCGTGGGGCGGCAGAGCGCGCTCTGGTTTACATGGGTCTTGAAGCGGGAACACCCCTTAAAAAGATAGCCATTGACACTGTTTTTCTGGGCTCTTGCACGAATGGGCGAATTGAGGATCTTCGTGCTGCCGCCCAAGTTATCAGGGGTAAGAAAATCGCATCAACGCTGCGTATGTTGGTTGTTCCAGGCTCGGCTCGGGTGCGCTTGGAGGCAGAGGCTGAGGGTCTAGATAGGGTCTTTCTCGATGCCGGAGCGGAGTGGCGAAACGCTGGCTGCTCGATGTGCCTTGGTATGAATCCAGATCAGTTATCCGTCGGGGAGCGAGCTGCCTCGACATCTAATCGAAACTTTGAGGGCCGCCAGGGCAAGGGTGGCCGTACACATTTAGTCAGTCCCTTAGTAGCCGCCGCCACTGCTCTGCGCGGCACACTCTCATCACCGGCAGATTTGTAAAGGGGCTGTGTAATCACTATGGATAAGTTCATCAAACATACAGGCAGTGCAACCCCGCTTCGCCGCAGCAACGTTGATACCGATCAGATCATCCCAGCCGTGTATTTAAAGCGCGTCACACGAAGTGGCTTTGAGGATGGTCTCTTTGCGGCCTGGCGCACTGACCCCACCTTTGTTTTAAATGACCCAGCCTTTAAAGCTGCCACCATTTTGGTCGCCGGTGTCGATTTTGGGACTGGCTCATCGCGCGAGCATGCAGTCTGGGCGCTGCAAAACTATGGCTTTAAAGTCGTGATCTCCAGCCGTTTTGCCGATATCTTTCGAGGAAACTCTTTAAAAGCCGGGCTTTTGACTGTCATCCTTGAGCAAAACGATGTGGAGGCGATGTGGAGGGTGATCGAGGCCGCTCCGCTGACCCAAATAAGCGTTGATCTTGATAGCCGGAGCGTGTGCTACAACGATGTCGTTCTAGATTTTGCTATCGATGACTACACCCGCTGGCGTTTGATGGAGGGGCTCGATGACATCGGATTGACGATAAAAAATAGTGAGTTCATCGATACTTTCGAAAAGAGGCGCCCTGCTTACAAGCCTGCAACGCTGCCCATCCGCGTTTAAAATAGGCGTATATCAATGCTTTTTGGGCAGCAGTGAGAGGATTAGAGCGTGACCCTCAATCTTTTGTTGAGGGTTTTATCTCTATAAAACACTAGTTTTTGCAGATATTGGGTGACAATAAATATTGCGACACGCCTGCACGAATAGGGCAATCACCCCATTCATACGCGTAAATTTAAGTGCATGGTGAGCAGTTGCTCAACATTTACGCGTAAATAAGGGGATTTCAATGAATAAGGCCCAATTCATTGCGGCGTTGGCACCACACTTCAACGACAGCAAGAAGGAAGCAGCACACGCTGTAGAAATCGTATTTGACACCATCGTTCGCAGCCTGCACAAGGGTGAGGACGTTATGATCAATGATTTCGGTAAGTTCAAGAAGGTTGATCGTAAAGCCCGTATGGGACGCAACCCATTTACCGGTGAGACGATCAAAATCAAAGCCTCAAAGAAGGCCCGCTTCTTGCCGGCCAAGGGCTTAAAGGATGTCATCTCAGGAGAGCGCAAGCTCGGACCTGCTCCAAAGCCAGCTCCAAAGCCAGTTGTAAAACCAGTAGCCAAAAAGGCCGCTAAGAAGTCTGCAGCAAAGAAAAAGGTTGCTAAGAAGTCTGCAGCAAAGAAAAAGGTTGCTAAGAAGGCTAAGAAGAAGTAGTTCTTCTCCCTTTCTTTCAAAGAAAACGGGGCTGGCAAAGGCTAGCCCCGTTTTCTTATTCCACGCAGTAATATGAGGGCTATGCGGGAGTACAAGATTTCTTATGCTCCTCCCTCAGGTAAACCTCTTGGCACAAATTTCGCATTCAGGCTCGGAAGCACCATAGTCATACCCTTGTTAAATCTCGTTGGGCGGAAAGAGTGGCGTGGGGGCGAGCAGATACCCAAGAATGGGGCTGCGATCGTGGCCTGTAACCACGTCTCGTATTTAGATGTCCTGTTTTTGTCGCATTTTCTCTTTCGTAACGGCCGTGCCCCCCGCTACATCGGCAAAGAAGGCATCTTTAAAACTCCCATCATAGGAAAGCTCGTTTTAGCTGCAGGCATGATCCCCATCGCCCGTGAGAGTGTGGATGCAGCCAAGGCACTCGAACATGCGACTCGAACCCTGCAGGCGGGAAACCTTTTAGGTGTCTATCCCGAAGGCACACTTACGCGCGATCCAGGAGGCTGGCCGATGGTGGCAAAGACAGGGCTTGTACGACTTGCCATCATGACAAAGGTTCCGGTGATTCCGATCGCACAATGGGGCTCACAAGATGTGATGCCCACCTATGAGAGGAAGATCAAGATCTTCCCCCGTACAACGATAAAGATCCTAGCTGGCCCGCCCATTGACCTATCACCTTGGTATACACGAGAGAGTGATTCGCAGGCCCTCATCGAGGCTACGGCATTTGTCATGGGAGCGATCACCGATTTACTGGAGGAGTTGCGCGGGCAGAGGCGACCAGAGGAGATTTTTGATCCACATTTTTCAACTCTGCCACGCACAGGAAACTTCAAGAAGAAGAGATGAGTAAGGTAACTGTTCTCGGAAGTGGCCAGTGGGGTAGCACCATGGCTCAAGTCCTAGCCGATGCCGGCAACCATGTTCTAATCTGGGGACGTAATCAA
This sequence comes from Actinomycetota bacterium, assembly GCA_005800815.1. Classification (GTDB taxonomy): domain Bacteria; phylum Actinomycetota; class Actinomycetes; order Nanopelagicales; family Nanopelagicaceae; genus Planktophila. The sequence continues at coordinate 110,576 of SYEK01000006.1, read as the reverse complement.
AGTGTTGTCGATGAGATCAATTCCAAGCACACTAATACCAAGTACCTCGATAACCATGTATTGTCTGCGGGCCTGCGTGCAACGAGTGATATCAATGAGGCATTTAATTACTCCTCCATCTATGTCCTGGCAGTGCCGGCGCAATCTCTGCGTGAAAACCTGCACTCCTGGAGGGCCATGGCTGCGCCAAATGCCCTGTATGTAAGCACTTTGAAGGGTATTGAGCTCGCTACTCAAAAGCGCATGTCAGAGATTATCCAAGATGTCATGGCTACTAAAAATGTGGCAGTCATTACTGGACCGAATCTGGCTTATGAATTAATCCTTAGACACCCGGCCGGGGCGGTCGTTGCCGCGCATACGATGATTGTCGCCGAAAAGGTAGTGAAATTATTTGCAACTCCTTACTACCGGGTCTATACCTCGACAGATATTTTGGGTTGTGAGTTTGCAGGTGCGATCAAATCCATCATCGCACTGGCCGTTGGAATGTCGATTGGTATGGGCTATGGCGAAAATACTCAAGCCATGGTGATCACTCGCGGTTTAAATGAGGTCGCACGCCTTTCGGCCGCACATGGGGCCGATCCACTCAGTGCTGCCGGGCTAGCGGGCATGGGGGATTTAGTTGCAAGCTGTGGCTCACCACTTTCTCGCAACCGCACATTTGGAGAGGTCTTGGGACGCTCAGGCTCTATGGCCGTTGCACGCGAACAAGTAGCCAAGACCGTAGAGGGCGTAGCCTCATCTAGTGCAGTCGTTCAGATCGCCCGAAGCGTTGGAATTGAGGTCCCAGTGATTGAGGCAGTTGCCGATGTGTGTTCTGGCATGCTCACCCCGATGGCGGCCCTTGATCGATTGATGGAGATTACAACGCGATCAGAGAACTTTATTCGATGAGTAAAAAGAGAGTGGCCATCATCTTCGGTGGCCAAAGTAGCGAACATGAGATCTCATGTCTTTCAGCCGCTGGAGTTTTGTCGGGTTTAGATCAATCTCTGTACGACCCAGTTCTCATTGGAATAACCAAGGCAGGTAAGTGGGTCTTACTCCCCAATGACTATCGGCTTGAAATCTCAGCTGGGGCTCTGCCAACAGTGGATGATAGCGCCACACCTGTTGTGGCCGACGTTCATGGATTCTCTGTTGCGGGCAAGGCACTGGCGATAGATGTTGTCTTTCCGGCCCTGCATGGTCCATTTGGTGAGGATGGCACGATTCAAGGCTTCTTTGAGATAGCCGATATCGCCTACGTCGGTAGCGGAGTGATGGCATCGGCAGCTGCGATGGATAAATCATTTTCAAAGACGATATTTGCAGCCGCTGGCATGCGAGTGACCGCTGGTATCACGGTCACAGCCCAGAGTTGGAAAAGAGATATCTCCGATATCTCTTTTCCAGTATTTGTAAAACCAGCCCGTGGTGGCTCCAGCCGAGGCACACATAAGGTCAAAAGCGCTCAGGCCCTAGAGCCAGCGCTGATTGATGCCTTCAGATTCGATAGCAAAGTAATGATCGAGAGCGCAGTTATGGGTCGTGAAATAGAGTGCGCAGTCCTTGAGAGTGATGGCAGAGTGCAGGCATCAGTTGCCGGTGAAATCATTATCGATAGCCGCTTTGAGTTCTATGACTTTGAGGCAAAGTATTTAGATAGCGCAACTACAGTCAAAGTGCCGGCCGATATTCCAACAAGTGCCAGTGATCAGATCCGTGCTAGTGCTATCAAGGCATTTAAAGCCCTTGGCTGCAGTGGGTTGGCCCGTGTTGACTTCTTCTACACCGAAAAAGGTGAGATCGTCATCAACGAGATAAATACGATGCCCGGCTTTACCGGTACCTCGATGTATCCCAAGCTCATGGCCGCAAGCGGTATCGCATATACCCCTTTGATCACCGCTTTAATAACAACAGCTCTTATCCGTATTAAAATGTAATTCGTATTCCTTGGCATAATGGTTGGATGCGAAAATTCGTGAAAAACTGTTTCTAATTCTTTTGACAGTCAGGTGTAACTCAGAGTTACTTTGTAACCCAAAAGCTTTCTAATCTAGACAAATTATTGAGGAAATTAAGTAAATAAATAATTTTTTTGGCAAGCTGAAGATTATGAAAGATTTGATTACAGAGAAAAGACTGATAGATTAGAGTTTATGATTAAACCTGAAATTAAAGCTTTTATAGCAAAATTGTCTTCAGAAAACGACAAAGCGCTGAAAGATTTGAGTCCTTTTGATATTCGCACTTCTGCTTTTAAAAAATGGTCTTCAGATTATTTAGGTAAGCCAGAGCCACTTGCAAGCATAGAACATAGATATTTTAGTGGGCCAACTGCCGACCTACCTATCGCTATATATCGCCCCATAGGTGATGGCGCACTTCCAGCAATTGTGATGTTTCATGGTGGGGGATGGGTCGCTGGAAATTTACAAATAAATGAGGTGCAACATCAGTTGATGGCGACAGATACTGGCGCAGTGGTGATTTCAGTGAACTATCAAAAAGCACCTGAACACAAGTTTCCAGTCCCATTTAATGACTGTTACGCAACGTTAGAGTGGGTTTGTGCTAATGCAAAAACACTCGGAATTAATCCTGATGCTATTGGGGTTGCTGGTGATAGCGCAGGAGGTAATTTAGCCTCTGCTGTTGTTTTAAAATCTCGTGATTTTAAAGGGCCAAAAGTCTCATTTCAAATACTAATTTATCCTGTCGCTGATCACAATTTGAATTACCCGTCAATGATTGAAAATTCACCAAATTATCTCCTTACATCTGAGATGATGTGGTGGTACTGGGATCAATATGTAAATAATGTTAGGGACTTTGAAAATCCATATGTGCTCCCAATTAACTCGCCTGATTTATCGGGTTTGCCACCCACAATTATAATCACGGCTGAATATGACCCTTTACGTGATGAAGGTGAAGAACTAGCGAGGCGCTTAAAAAGTGCAGGAAATATTGTTATATTGCATCGCTATGCCGGTGTGATTCATGGATTTATGTTGATGCAGGGTTTTTTAACAGATGCCCGTGATGCCAGTAAAAAAATTGGCGAAGAGTTAAAAAAAATACTCAAAAACCTCTAAATATCTTCAAATGGATATAAAGGAATAGGCCGTCGTGTAAAAGGTAGTGATACAAGGTTTGCAGTTGTTGGTCCAAGAGTATTTGCCAAAACGTAGCGGGGCGTGATTTGCGCAAATCCGGGAATAAATGATACGTGCGATTTTGCCTGAATCAAACTTATCTCATTGATTTTTAGATCAAAAAGTTGGTAAATGACTGGATCAATAACGCGCACTGGTTGTGAGTGAAGTACAATATAAATCAATAACGTTGGGTGCTCTATTGTAATCAACACTGACAAACCAGGATTGTCAACAACGTTTAGTGCCGCAGGATGCGTGTAGGAAATCTTGCTATTAGCCATTGCTATTACATTTGCGTGAACTAACACCTTTTCGTTGTAACTACCCGGCTTGCCAGTACCTAAAGACAATAGAAGTTTTTGTCCTGTATATCCTTGGCACTTGATTACAGCATCTGGTTCTGTGAGTGAGATTGCAAGGGAGCCTTTGCTTGAGGATAAAATGCTTGTTCTGAGAACCTCCGTGCTATCACCTAATGAGCCACCGTTAGTTGCATCTCCCATATCAGCTATGACTGTAGGAGCTTGCATCGCGAGTGCTTCCTCAAAAGCAATACGAACCGGATTGGCAGTCATATTTAAGAATTTTTGTCGAAGTGCCCACGCTTGACTAATCAAATTCTCTGCCTCGCGCTGACCATATACAACATCATCATCTACGGTAATAACAGCTTTCCATGTCAATTCGGGTACATCAAGCCATGGCTGTGTAGCAAGTAGCGATGCAATTAAGATTTTTCCTTTTTGTGCTTGCTTAGTTGCATCCATAAGAGTTTTAAAAGGAGCACGATTGTGATCATGGTGTTCAGGTGGTGTGATCATTGGTGCTATTGCCATGACAGTTTTAGGGCGAACCTGACCAAATAAAGATTGCACAAGAATCTCTGCAGCGCGCGTACCGGTTTCATACAAATCTAAATGGGGACAGGTTTTATAGGCAGAAACAATGTCGATAGCCTCCAACATTTGTTTTGTAAAGTAAGCGTGAAGGTCAAGGCTAATTGCAATAAATTTTCTTGGTCCTATTTTTTCACGAATTTTTCTCAGTAAGAGGCCCTCGGGATCATTCTCGTGGTGTGCCCAAGCTGAGCCATGCAACATCAGATACACGCCGTCTATATCCATGGGAATCGCATTGAGAATTGTCTGCGTAATTGTGTCAAGTGCTTCTTTGGTCAGCGGTGGACGCGGCGATGAGTAAGCAACTAATGTGGGCACAAGAATGCAACCGGCCTCTTCAAGAGTGTCCCATGCCCCAGCGAACTCACTTGAAGTTCCGGCACTGTCTCTCGAAATTGCTTTGCCCACCACAAATATCTGATTTTTAAAATCATCAAGCGATGTTTGCCCTTGAACAAAGCTATTAGACTCTAAATAGAAGCCACCGACCGCAACCTTAAATCTCTTTTTGTTATAAACCAAGACTGCCCCCTAGATTTTCTCGCCTCTTTGTAAGAGAGTCATTGACAATTTTTTCATGAATCTAATAGTCTGACCGTAGAGTTGGAAACGATACCAACCTACAACGAGATTGGGGATGCAGTAGTGATAACCAATAAAATAAAAAGAAACGCCATCGTCATTTTTTCTGTGGCTGCTTTAATTGTACCGATCGGGAGTATAGGCGCAGTCGCTGCCAAGAAGCCCCTTCTGAACACCGAGTATGTTGAATTTGAAAAAGTAAAACCTGGTAGTGGAAAAGGTCTTGTTTTGGGATATATCTCTCTGGGGGACGCCGTTCCATTTGTCAAGCTTGTGAGTGATTCAATTAAAAAACAGGCAAAAATTGCTGGGGCAAAGCTAGAGTTTTGCGATTCAAAAATTGATGATGCAAAGGCACTCGAGTGCGTTCAAACATTTAAGGTTAAGAAAGTACAGGGTTACTTAAACTTTAACCTTGGTGCTGCAGCAGGTCCAGCTATTTATGCTGCTGGTCCACAGGTTCCAGTGATTGCAATTGACATTAACCAGTCACCAAAACAGATTTCTTTTATGGGTGCAAATAACAATCGTGCCGGTGTCATTACAGGTGTAGGCCTTGGTAATGCCATTAAAAAGAAGTTTGATTGCAAGTATGATGCAATTTTGTCTCTTGAATCGCCAGGAGTAGGTGCTGTTAATGAAGCACGTATGGGCGGAGTCAAGCAGGGCTTTGCACAAGTTTGCGGACCAATTGATTTAAAGAAACTTTATACAATTGACTCTTCATTCATTGAACAAGCACAAGCTTCAACAAAAGATGCTTTGACAGCGCTCCCAAATGCTAAAACTGTGCTCATTTTTGCCATGAATGATGACAGTGTTCTTGGTGCATTTAAAGCAGCAGAGCAATTGGGTCGCGCAAAGGATATGTATGGTGCAGGGCAAGGAGCAGATCCAACTTCGTGGTGCCAGATCATGAACAATCCAAACTGGGTTGGTGATACCGCTTATTTCCCAGAGCGATACGGTGAAATTGGTATCCCATGGCTAATTAAGGCGGTAAAAAAGGTTCAGATTCCAACTCTTCTTGCCATCAATCATGTCTGGATCGATAAGTCCAATATCGGCAAGTACTATCCGCAGTCGAAAAATTGCTAGGCTGAATGCGAATCCCAGCATCTGATTTGGTTTTGCTGACAGCCTCAGCAATCCGTAAATCCTTCGGCGGGGTGGAGGTCCTCCATGGTGTGGATCTCCACCTCGCAAGAGGGGAAATACTGGCTCTTTTGGGGGAAAATGGCGCAGGTAAATCTACCCTTGTAAAAATACTTGCTGGTGATTACTCAGCTGACTCTGGAACGGTGCGTATTGGAGAAACAGAATACTCTGACTTAAATCCTAGGAAGTCGCGTGCACTTGGCATTCGAATGATTTTCCAAGAGCTCAGTGATGCACCTCTTTTAACAGTGGCAGAAAATATCTCCATGGGCACATGGTCGAGCAAGCGTGGTATTGTCTCTTGGAGCAAAATGCGTGAGCGTGCAAATTTTGCATTATCAACCCTTGGAATCGATATAGATCCAGATCGTCTCGTTGGAACACTCCGAATCGGAGAGCGTCAACTAGTCGAAATTGCCCGCGCAATTAGCGACAATGCAAAAATTTTGATTTTAGATGAACCTACAGCGGCTTTGTCTTCTGCCGAAACAGATAAATTATTTTTAGTTCTTAACGCACTTCGTGAACGCGGAGTCGGAATGATTTATATAACTCACCGGCTTGATGAAGTAGGAATTATTTCAGATAGAGTTCAGGTTCTTCGAGATGGTACACAGTCACTTGTTGTAGAAACCAAGAAGGCATCTCGAGTTGAACTTGTTAGAGCGATGATTGGTGGGGAGATTGCGTCTCTACCACACTCTGACTCCGACGATTATTTCGGCGATACAATTCTCGCGGTCTCTGAACTTTCATTAGACAAATTTTTTTCGGATATTTCATTTACTTTAAGGGCGGGTGAGATCTTGGCTCTTTATGGGAAAATCGGTTCAGGCGCAGAAGAATTGGGAGAAGCGATTTTCGGTCTTCATCCGGAGCGGACTGGCATCGTCAAGCTGAACACACAGACCTTTAAACCGAAGAGTCCCATAGATGCCATCGGTGCATTTATTGGTTTCCTGCCTGCAGATCGGCAGCGTTTGGGGGCATTTATGATTCGCCCTGTAGCTGAGAATCTCGCTGTTCCCTCTTGGCCTCGCTATTCAGTCAAGGGGTTCATAACGAAGAAAAAAGAGGAAATTGCGTACCTTCATTGGAGTGAGTTATTAAAAATTAGGTCAAGAAACGATCCTGACCAGCTAATTGCAACTCTTTCAGGGGGTAACCAACAGAAGGTGCTGCTTGGCCGCTGGTTTGAATGCAATGCCAAAGTGCTTGTTTTGATTGAGCCTACTCGAGGTGTAGATGTTGGTGCTCGACGTGACATCTATCACACTCTGCGACAACGTGCCAAAGATAACAACATTGGTATTCTCCTAACAACTTCAGATCATGAAGAAGTCACTCAAGTGGCAGATCGAGTAGTTGTTATGTCTCGAGGTAAACAAGTTGCTGAGTATAAGGGTAAGGAAATCAATAACTCTCAGATCATTCAGGCAGCTAGCTGATAAAGGAAAAATCAAATATGAAATCTAAAGCAACTCAAAGTAATTTAAAAGCTAAAGAAAAAAAACCTGGTCGCTCGGTCCCAGAACTTGCTGCTTTAGTCCTCTTTCTTTTTGCTCTTATTATTTATTTTTCTTTTGCCTCTGAATACTTTCTTGGCGTTGAGAATTGGATTAATATTCTTTCGGCTGTCTCAGTAGCGGGGATTTTGGCAGTGCCAGGTACGATGCTTCTAATAGCTGCTCAAGTAGATCTATCAATAGGTTCGGCCGCTGCATTCACGGGTATCATCGCTGGTCTCTTTATCAACTCCTCTGGTGTTGGTTTAGGCATATTTTATGCGATTCTCATGGGTGTCGTTATTGGGCTTGTAAATGGAATAGTTATCACAAAAATACAAGTAAATTCACTAATCACCACTTTAGGCACACTCGCAATTTTGCGTGGACTTAGTTACATCGTCGGCGGCGGTCAAACAGTCATGGTTCCTAATCTCTCTTATCTTGGGTTAGCTCGTCCATTTCTGAATCTACCTTTATCAGTCATTATTTTTGGATTTATTTGCATACTAGGTATCCTCATTATGAGGTACACAACATTTGGTCGGAGTCTTTATGTAATTGGTGCAAACCCATCAGCTGCGCGTTTAGTTGGAATTCGTACTCCAAAAGTGATATTAATTTGCTTTGTGCTCTCGGGAGTTGCAACCGCCTTAGCTGGAGTGATTTTAACTTCTCAACTGACTGCTGCATCCCCTATGGCTGCAAATGGTCTGGAGCTCTCCGTAATTACTGCAATTGTCTTAGGAGGTGCGAGTTTAAACGGCGGACGCGGTACAATCTCAGGAACGATTCTTGGTCTTCTCATCATTGGGGTACTCAATAATGGTCTTGTTTTATTGAATATTGATACATTTTGGCAGCAGGTCGCACGGGGAACCTTATTGATTATTGCGGTCTCTTTCGATCAACTCCGTGAACGTTGGGGAGTCAAGCGAAGCTAATAATTGTTAATTTTTATTTTATATGCTATCTTTTTTCTAGCTTGCCTGAGACGGCGCTCCGGTACGCGATATCTAATGCTTCGACAGTGCGCGCTCCGAGTTCACCTGGAGAGTAGTTTACAAACTCTTCTCCACGAGCCGCTGAAACTACAGCGTCAATAGGCCCTCTGCAGTGGTAATAGCCGGCATTATCATCAAGTTCTAGGCGATGTTCTTTGTTATCACTATGAAGCCAAACTGCCGCACGCTCCAAGTCAACAAGAATCTGTCCACGCTCACCGATTGCACGAACTTCTACGGCATGCATTTTTTTATGTGCATTCACGTGCGAGGAACCCCCCGACATCGTACCTATGGCACCACCATCAAAGCGGTATGTCACCGCGTCATGCATCTCTACTGGCGCATCCATCGGTGCACTCATGAGGGCAAATCCGGCCTCAACACGGGCATCTGTAAGCCACAGGGCTGCTCCGAGAGCATGGGATAGTTGTGCCTGACCGTATCCTCCTCCCGAGAACTTTGAGTCAGTCCAGGTACGTGGTTCAGGGAGTGCTTCGGGTGCAGCATCTGGGTAAGCACCAGTGTTTGATAATAATTCGCGAGTTTGGGATGACATCGTGATGCTCATCTGCTCAAGTTTACCGATTCCATATTTTTCCATCAACTCCTTGGCACCAGTCATGATTGGCATGTAGTTCCAACCAAACGAAATTACTAAGCTTCTTTTCATTTGCTCAGCGGTCGAGACAAGATCCCAGGCATCACTTGGAGAGATGGTTACTGGTTTTTCACACATAACATGCGCGCCTGCTTCCAAGGCCGCTTTTGTGTGCTCGTAATGAAGGCTTGTTGGGCTCCCAACAACACAGATATCAACACCAGCATTTAGCACGTCCCTATAATCTTCAGAACCTACTTGAAATCCATACTGATTCTTTATCTTTTCAAGGAGTTCAGGTCCTTTGCGTGAGATTCCAACAAATTCAACATCTTTGTGTCTGGCCAAACTAGGTAGATGAGATGCAACCACCCAACTACCAGCACCAATTATTCCCACACGAATTTTTGACATATCAAACCTTTCGTTGCTAACGAATCAAAAACCAAGACAATCTAGCACAGGATTTACCCTGGCACAAGGATATTGTCACAATCTAGGTCTTGACTATTAGTATTCATTTAGGCTTTGATTGTCCTCATTAAGGTCAGGTAAAGGAGTTAAGTGATGGCAAGAATGTGCTTTATGTTTGAAATATTTGAGGGCCAAGAGGCCGAATACAAGAAGCGTCACGATGAAATTTGGCCAGAATTGGTAACTGCAATTAAACAAGCTGGATTTACAAATTACAGCCTTTTTCGACGTGGTGTACATGTAATCGGTTATTTCGAGGTTGAGCCTGATGCAAAAACTGCTTTTGAAAAGCTTGGTAAGCACGAGGCAAATGCTCGCTGGGCTAACTGGTTTAAGGATGTGATTGTCAATTTGACAGACAACAAGGGAAACTTATTAGAGTTTAAAGAGGTTTGGCACTTAGCCTAGAAAGCCCATTTGCCAGAGAGGACTATGCGTCAGCTGGACGCATGAATAGTTCTATTGCGTATCCATCTGGATCCAAAAGGTACAAAGACCGAGCACCGGCATTTGGGCCTTCGGTGATATCGACACAACTTTGACTCCGAGCTAAATACCCCATTTTAAACATTTTTTCAGCAATTTCGTCAATTTTTGAAACATAGAGACAGAGATGGCCGCCACCGAAATCACAAGGACGCGATGCGGCTGAAAGCCTTTCAATGCCTTGATAATCCAAGAGTTCAATAAATCCTCCGCCAGGGATATCTAGATATGCAACAGTTATTAGATCAAATTTCAAATTAAGAACAGTTTTTAAATAGGAGCCATTGAACTCTTTCTCAAACTTGACATTAAGCCCAAGACCATCACGATAAAACTCTAGAGATTTTTGTAAATTTTTTACTGTAATTCCACCATGAAAAAAGCCTAAAATTTCTCCCATGGTAAAAACCTTTCCAATAGCTCATAATGACTCATTTCTTACATTACCATACCACCATCTTGACTAAGTGATTGTCCAGTAAAATAAGAGCCCTCATCTGAAATAAGAAAAAAAATAAATCCAGCAGTTTCATATGGCTCTGAAGCACGACCTAATGGAACCATGGTTAGCCGCTTAGACGTTATATCTGCAACAGTGGTTCCACGGATATCAGCCAGACGTTCTGAAACCGCGTCCTGCATCGGTGTGTCTACAATTCCAGGGCAGATGGCATTTACGCGCACACCCTTGGATGCAAAGGCATATGCAAATGAGCGTGTTATCGATAGCACAGCCGCCTTTGACGAGGCATATACGGCAGCTTCTTGGGTGGCTGTTAGTTTGGCAGAAACAGAGCTGAGATTAATTATGCTGGCTCCCTCTGTCATTGTGCGACCAATACGACTTGTGAGATCCCAAATACCCTCAACATTGACTGCGTAGATATCACGGATATCTTGAACGGTAAATTCAAGGATCGGTTTGAGCCGCATCAGACCAGCAGCATTCACTAGTGCATGTGCCCCTTCTCCTGCGGCCACAACCCTATCGCGATCATCATTTTTTGAAAGATCGGCAATAAGATGTTCAACACCGATAACTTTTTCTAATGCATTCTTATTGATATCAACGGCTATAACTCGCATTCCCTCGTCACGTAACCTGATAGCAGTTGCCTGGCCAATCCCACTTGCCGCCCCTGTAACCACAACAAGCTTTCCTTTATGAGACACGATTATTTCTCCTTTAAAAAAAATTATGCTGATATATTAGGTTACTCAAAAAGGCTGGTAAGTGCAAGAATTTATAAAAAGACAGTTTTGAGAGTGATTTAAGAAGTGTGAACCAGCACATAGATTCCAATCACTATTATAACGGAACTAAAAATTAAGCCTTGAGAGGGTCTCTTTTTGTAGGCAATAATTTCAATTAAAATCACCCATATCGGAATAGTTGCCATGACAGACTGAACAACAACAGCACTACCCAGTTGTATCGCGTAAATTGATGATATCCATCCAAGACTGGCAAATATAGATCGTCTCAATAATAGCAGGAAGTCGGACCAATCTAGGTCAGTCGGGGGAAAAATAATCATAAAAATTGAACCAGCAAGTATCTGTCGCACAATGAATATTTCAGTCACACCAACGCCTTCCTCAAATAAAAGGGAAACGACGATTGTGATAAGTCCGTTCATCGTGCTTGTAAAAATCAGCAATGAGATTGTTATCAACGAACCAAGACCAGATACGCTATTTCGTAAGGGTATTGACGTCGCAAAAAAAAGAATTACGATTGTTAGGATTTGTGTTAGAGCAATACTGGTTCCAAGAAAAATCGGTCCAGCTAAGAGAACGATAGCCGGAGACAAGGAAGTCGCCAGAGTACCAACCGAGGCGGTGCTCCGAGAAATCATCATGAAAATAACTCCGGCACCTAACGCGCTAGCTATTGCTCCAGCGATGTGAAGATATAGTATGGACCCTTCCCACAGTTTCCATTGAGGACCATACGGAATGAGGGGAATGGCAAAGATAGCATTGAGAATAAAAAGTGGTCCGATCCCCTTGTATATAGAGATTTTGAGTGTCACACCCTTGGTCAGAAAAGTTGCTATTGCAAAGAGCATGGTTGATAAAATCGCGAGTGATAAGCTCATGAATGAATAATACTAGACAAATCAAATGAGATAAAGAATAATGATTTGTCTAAGAGTCGAGGGCAAATGAAAAAAATATCAAATCGTGGCATAGAAATGTTTTTGACACCTGAATATTTTGCAAATCCATACTTAACTTATCGCGAACTCTTAGAGCACTCTCCAATTTTTTGGAGTGAAAAAGCGCGAGCATGGATTGTGAGCCCCTTTCAGGAAGTAGAGAAGGGCTTACATCATGACGTCTTTACGCAGAGACAACGAATGCTAAAAGCGAGTTCTCATTTCAGTTCTCAAGAGCTAGCAAAAATGTCATGTATCCTTACTAATCTTAGCAATTGGGTGGTCTTTCAGGATCCCCCTGAGCACACTCGACTCCGTCGACTAATTAGTAAGTCATTTACTCCGCGAAGTGTATCTGCACTTGAACCGAAAATTGAAACAATTGTTTCTCATTTATTAGACAAAGCAATGGAGAAAGAAACGTTTAATCTTGTTGATGAATTTTCATTTCAACTACCTTCAATGGTGATTTGCGAACTTCTTGGAATACCTGCCGAAATGCAATGGGATCTCAAGCGTTGGTCAGATGGAGTTGCTGGATTCACTGCTTCAGCGCGTATTACAGTTGAGCAAGCATCCCACGCAGAAAATGTCGCAAGAGAGGCTGAAGAATATCTCATGGGCTTTTTTGAGCAACTCCGCAAGAAACCCAATGATGGATTATTAAGCAGAATTGTGAATTCGCAAGATAGTCAAGATGGACTAACTGCCAAAGAGATTGTCGGATTAACGATACAGTTATTTTTTGCGGGTTTTGAGACGACTGAAGGTCTTATCGGTAACATGGTTTTTACCCTTGTAAATCATCCAGATCAATTGGCTTTATTACGCAGGAGGCCTGACTTAATTGATGGTGCAGTTGAAGAGACTTTGCGCTATGAATCCTCGATATTGAAGCAATCCAGAGTCGCAAGCCAAGATATTGAACTACTTGGCCAAACAATTAAAGCTGGTGATTATGTACATTTCATGATTGGCGCCGCAAACCGTGACCCAGCTCGTTTTTCAAATCCTGACGTTTTCGATATCACAAGAGTTGATGTCGGCCATATCAGTTTTGGTCATGGTATACATTTTTGTATTGGTGCTTCCCTTTCTCGCCTTGAAGCCCGAATCGCACTGCGACAACTTTTAGAACGGATGCCAAAAATCTCTATTGTCAGCCCACTACCTACTTTCCCAGAATTACTTGCTGTCCGTAAACCAAGTCATTTATGGGTAACTTGCGTATGAAATGACTAATCAATGAAACCTATTTATTAAAAATTGTAAAGACGCTTTGCATTTGTACGACAGATTGCCTCCTGCTCTGATGAGCTCAATGAGGAGATGTACTCGCGCATAAAGCCGATAATTATGTCGTAAGAACTGTAAAGCCGGTCCACAGGCCAATTAGATCCTAGTACACAGCGTGATGGACCAAATTCTTCTATGCAAACTTGTGCCCACTTGCGAAGAGATTCCTTTGTAAAACGGGGATCTGTCATGGGCATTCCAGAAATTTTGATGGTCACGTTGGGAGCTTTAGCTAGCGTACGAACTGCCTTCGACCAATTAGAAAAGTATTCATCATCACGTTTGCGCGGAAAACCAATATGTTCGAGAACTATCTTAAGATCGGGGTGACGATTTGCGAGTTTCAAGGCTTCTTCCATGTTTTGCCATTCACAATCAAGATCAAAAACGACATTTTGTTTCGTCAGCATCTTAAGCGAGGCCTCATAAATTGTGTTTATTTGCCCAGCTGCCAACATAGGCTCTGCATTAAAATCACGGATCCCTGCGTACAATGGAGATTGTGCGTGATCCTGTAACTGCTTAGCTGCCTCTGGGGTTCCGAGTGCGCACTCTCCGACAATGCGCATCGGCACAGGGCCAGTTTTCGCCATTTGAGTGAGCCATTGAGTCTCAGTGACTGGGTTTGGAGAACCAATTGCTGCTTGTACATGTATGAATGCCTCAATTCCAGCGAATCGAGCCTCTGACCAAAGATCGTCCAATACGAAAGCCTGTGACTTAATAGCATCAATGTTTCCAATAATTGGGTGAATAAATTCTGGTGCGAGCCATACCCACCTTAGTTCTGGATGTTTGAAATCCCAGAGATGGATGTGGGTATCAATGATTGGAATCGGTGTGCTCATTTGGACTCTTTCATAAAAGGTAGATTAGGCTAAATTGCTCAACCCTAGTTTAACTCCTTCTGGGAGGAAATTAAAGTGCTTAGGCGACTATTTTTAGGTCTTTTTACAAGTTTGAATTCCCCGTAAACGTGTCATATAAAATGACTCAGTGATAGGTTAATTATATGAGTATATCTAATGCGAAGTGGGTTGTGAAAGCCTTGAGCTCACTATGCTGTGTTGAAGAGCTATGCCACGAGGGTGAAGAGATCACTTAGAACTCTTGAAACTGCGCCAAGGCTCACTTCGACAAAGCCAGTCACTGAGACTCAATGGCTCAGGCAAATCTGCAAATTACCTGTCCGAATACCTCTTTTTACCCATACTACAAATTCAACATAGTCAATTTCATGGAAGGTAGAAATGCTGACTTATCTCCGTTTGATAGTTTTTTTGCTTCGGATTCAAAAAAACTACCTGCGGTTACAATGATTTCAAATGGAACTCATGATCTAGAAACAACTCTGCCGTCTTCCTGCAAAGAGGTTGAAATAAGTTTGTTGCAGGGCGTAAAGCAGGGAGTTCTAATGCAAGATTTCAAATATATTCGTCCGGTTGATAAAAGTGAGGCGTCTTCGGGATTCTATATTGCCCGATCTAGACAAGAGGGCACGAAGTTAGCGTATAAATTCAAAACATCTGGAAAAGCACCCGTACTAACAAAACCAACCATAAAGCCTTCGCCAGCAGCAAAGTGTTCAGCTGCAGACTTGAAAAAGTATAAGTATACAAAAGAGCAATACTTAAACCGAAATACCCTTATTAAGCTAGCCAGAGAGATAAAGAATGTGATTGAAATGAAACGGGAAAAACTCTCATCACTCGCTGGATATTATGTTGACTATACACAGAAGGATTTGTATGAATTGCAGCAGCAAGATAAACGAATTGAAAAAGCTGAAAAAGAGCGAGCCGAATGGGAGCCAGACTTAAAGGCAGTTGCCAAGAAGTGCGGCTTTCCTATGACTTCGAAGACAGAGGTTTTGCCCGGCTCTTAGTCAAGTTTCAAGTATGTTCACGGAAAGAAGCGAAGCAGGTACGGACTAGATCCCAGCAGCGACATTCTCACGATCATGCAACAGTTATCAGATGCCGGTCACGGTGAAGATTTCGTAGATGCCCTCAATGACAAAGAGATCAAGTGCGAGATCTCTACTTGGTTGAGTTAAAGGCTAAGCGTCGACCCAGTGATTAAGAGTTAGCGGAAGTAGTGGGTTGAGCACTGCCTCTTACACATGAAACCTTATAACACAGGCATATTTTACTCAATAGTGGCTCGAGAGCTAGTGAAACCTCTATTCGCGCGACTACCCAATTGCTACCCTTTGTATATGAAGCGGATACTTGCAACCACATTGATTGCATGCCTGGCCCTTTCGCTAAACCTTCCAGCTATGGCAGCAGAGGTAAAGCCAGGTGCTTGCTAATTCTTTAGGAATAACGCTCTTGAAGGTAGGGGAAACCTCTCAACTATTACTTCTTAAGGCCGAAATGGGCATGTCTCTTCTTTTTCTACGAGATCAAAAGCAAATATCATCTTGGCCATTCCACACAGCACAGCCATTAGAACTCCGAGTTCTACCAATTGGCCATCAGTAAAATATAGATTTAATCGAGAATATAAAGAAGCGCTCAGTTGTCCTTTTGGATTTGTGAGCGCCATTTCATCTGCCAAGGCCAAAGCTGCCTTCTCAGATGCCGTGAAGGGGCCACTTCCATAACTAGATAGGGCATCAATCTGGCTTTGTAAAACTCCTGCTTGTAATGCTGCAGCTGAATTATTACGGTTACAGAATGCACATCCATGTAAATTAGCTAAACGCAATCGAACTATCTCTAACAAAGTTATGGGTAGAGAGCTTCCATAGAATAATTTCTTATAAAAATCATTTTGATACCACTCATAGAGAGCTGGGGCATGTCCCATAATCTCGACAAAGGTGGCATCTTCATGCATAGTCATGGATCGGTCAAAGGCGGCCTGCATTGATACGTTGAGTTGTTCGCGCGGTACTCTACTCAAAAAAGTGTCAGGTTTCACTGCCTTACCTTTCTTAAACTGTTGTTATTGGTGGAGGAAAGGTTTTCATTGAACGCCCCTCCACACTTTCCCAGGATTATATAGGGTTTTGTATCACTGAAAAAATATCTGATTGAGGTCTCAAAGAAGCGCCCCGCCAAATTGGGTCAATGATGCAAGACAGTGCGAAAGACATTTAAGGGGTTCGCATTAGTCTCTATGATTATGCGTTCAAGATTCATGATTGAATCTCGGTGAGAGACTAGTTCCCCGACAGGGACAGAACCTGCGGCCACTAGTTCAATCGCCCTTTCGTAACGTCTGGCACCGCCTCGAATACCAATTAAAGTTTGATCTTTAAGTACTGCCTGTGCAAATGTAAGGGGAGTATCAGCTGCTCCAACTGCGGCGATCACCCCTCCCGTTCCGACCCAATCTATCGCCAACTGGGCGCCCACCTTTGATGAGGATGTCTCGACCGCGACTGCACGCTCTAGACCCGAGTGGGAGGACTTTAATTTAGTTGCATCAAGGGATGGAACTCCCCAGAGCTCTGCCTTCTCTCGACGCGATTTTAGTGGTTCGACTATTTGCACACTGAACCCATTCAGCTGCAAGAGTTTGGCTACAACGATTCCGATCGGTCCACCACCAATAACAATTACCTCAGCTTGCTGCGTCACAATTCCAGAAATCCTTTCGAGTGCGTGTAGTCCGACTGTGATTGGTTCCAGAACGGTTCCTGCCTCATCGTCGACTGAATCTGGGAGTTCATGAAGATTGACTTCAGGCAAGGTCAAATAAGCGGCAAAAGTCCCAGGCGCAGTTAAACCTAAGAATCTATAATCTGAGCAACCACTTGGTCTTCCTGCCAGGCACACTGGACATTGACGACAACTAATTGCAGGATCAATCGCAACACGTTTCCCAGTGCTTACAATTTCGCCAACTGCGTCGTGACCCAACACCACGGGCATAAAACCCCAGTCAGCTTCGTATAGGTGTAAATCTGTTCCACAGACCCCGGCAGAGAGGATTTTTACCAAAACTTCACCACTCATAGGTATTGGAATCTCGGCAGTCGAGATACTAATTTCCCGCAATTTAGTAAGAGTTGGAATTCTCCCACCGGCTCTCACTGTCATAGCGATTACTTTACTCCCTCAACGCACCTCTACTCCATTGTGGTAGAGAGCCCTAATTTCAAAAGTTGAAACCTCACTGGGATCTACATCAAAAAGGTTTTTTTCCAGAACGATAAAGTCGGCTTTGAGTCCGACTTCAAGGGCGCCACGCTCGCGCTCACGGAACATTTGATAAGCAGCGTTTTTTGTGTAGAAAGTCAGAGATTCCTCCATGCTTATAGCCTGATCTATATTCCATGCAGGTCCATCTTTGATGCCAGGGGCACGGCGATTTACTGGAACACTAAGAGCGAGCATGGGTATCTGACTTGTTACCGGCCAATCGCTACCAAAGGCAATCATTGCGCCATTTTCTATGAGTGAGCGAAGCCGATATTGACGGTTATTTCTTGTTTTGCCAAGACGGGGCAGGATCAACTCTTTGTTCATCGGGTCCATGTAACACCAGAGGGGCTGGATATTTGCAATCACACCTAGTTTTTTAAAACGCGGTAGGTCTTCATCGCAGATCAACTGGGCATGGACTATGACAGGCCGTCTATCCCATGCAGGATTGATACGCATCATCGCCTCAAGTGCGTCAAGGGCCTGCTTCACAGCTGCATCACCAATGGCGTGGATATGAACTTGGTATTGGTGCAGATCAAATAATGTGAGTGCATCCAGAAGTTCATCATCATCCCAGATTTTTAATCCATGTGAATCTGGATTATCTAAATAGGGCTCGATGAGGGCTGCAGTACCGGGAGATAGGGCGCCATCGGCTAAAAATTTGACGCTATTGGCCTTCACGAGATCCGAATCTGGCAGTGCTGCACATTGCGCACGCAGCACATTGCACTCTGTGAGTTTTTCAGCCCAGTCTGTAGGCGTAACGAGAAAGGATAAGTTCACAGGAATCAATAAATCTCCAGATTGTGCTGCGCTCAGATATGCCTGCGCCATATCTTTCTCGACCCATGAATCAATGACATTGGTGACACCGGCATCAAGGTAGGCCGCGCATGCATATGTGATAGCGGCGACATCACTCTCAATCGAATGTGCCGGAGTGATATCTAGAATCAGCGCCATGGCACTTGGCTCTCGCAGAGTTCCTTTAGGCGATCCATCACCTCGGCGGGCGATCATGCCACCTGATGGATCGGGTGTTTGCTCGGTAATGCCTGCCAGTTTCAAGGCAAGGCTATTTACCCACATTGTGTGGTGATCGGCTGCGCGCAAGATAACGGGTCGATCACCGACAACAGAGTCCAGCCATTGGGCATCAAAATCTCCACTCCCAATGATGGCCGCTTCATAGGAGCCACCAATGATCCAGGGGTCATTTGGATTTTTATCGGCAAAGGTTTTAACCGCAAGCAAAATCTCATTGAGTGAGGTGAGATTGGTAATGGCAGGCCCGGCCGCCTGGCGACCACCGGGTATTGGGTGGGCATGGGCGTCGATAAATGCTGGGATGACAAATGCTCCATTGAGATCGATGCTTTCATCACACCTGGATTCAAGGGCGACTGTTCCAACTGCCACGATGATCTCATCCTCAACGAGAACTCCATCAAAGATATCTACTCCGGCAGACCAGAATTGCGCATTGTGAAAGAGGGTGCGCACGGTCGACTAGAAAATGGAGTTACGAGGTAACTGGGCAGGTCAATGTGCGAGTGATACCTGGGACTGCCTGCACCTTTGACAAGATGACGCGGCCAAACTCTTCCATGCTAGGTGCCTCTGCTCGCATGATGACATCGTAAGGACCAGTAACGCCCTCAGAGAGTGTTACACCTGCTATGGCAGAGACAGATTTTGCAACCGAGTTCGCTTTACCGACCTCGGTCTGAATTAAAATATAGGCCTGAATTGACATCTCGAATCCCTTCCTTTGACGACAAAGGCTACTTCAGGGATGGCTCCACTGACTAGTGGATTAAGGTTAGAACTATGAACTTTGATGAAACACAGGTCATCAGCGCTCTGGCAGAAATCTTCAGGGCAGATCACGCCGGTGTTCTGGTAGGAATCGGCGATGATGGGGCAGTTGTTGCGACCTCACCCACATCAATCATCACAACGGATATGGCAGTTGAAGGAACACATTTTAATATCGACTGGTCGGGCGCGTTTGATATTGGGCGCAAGATAACGGCGGCTAACTTGGCAGATATCTATGCAATGGGTGGGCTGCCACAATATTTGGTAGTTGCGCTGACTCTGAGTGGTGAAGAGACGATGGAATGGATCAAGGATCTAGCCCACGGGATAGCACACGAGGCACACAGTTGCGGTGCTGCGGTGGTAGGGGGAGATCTCACTCGTGGGGCGATAAAAACTATCTCAATTACCGCAGTGGGTAGCGTTGAGACCGCACTCACACGCGGTGGTGCACAGATTGGAGATTTGATTTATATCTCATCCCTTCCTGGCTGGTCCTGTGCGGGCTTATCTTTAATCGACTCTGATCAAGTCGATGATCTTGAGGCCTACGCTATTGAGCAGTTCAATGCCCCGAGCATTGATTATTCAGCCGCAGTTGCAATGGCCAAAGCCGGTGCAACATCGATGTGTGATGTCAGTGATGGCCTTGTGGTTCAAGCGGGGCAGATGGCCGATGCGGCAGGGCTATCTTTTAGCTTCAACACAGATGATTTCAAGCAGGAGCCGGAGTTTGTAGCACTTGATGAGTTGGCAAAGAAGCATGGTGTCGATGTTTGGCAGTGGATCTTTGCAGGGGGAGAGGATCACATCTTTTTGGCAACGGGAGAGGCGCTGCCTGGCTTGTGCGTTGGAAGAGTCATTGAAGGAAGCGGAGTCACTGGTCTAGAGATGAAAAAAGCGCCAGAGATTTGGCGCCATTTTCAATAGTTTTTTTGAAAAAAATTAGCGGGTAATTTTCCCAGCCTTTAGGCATGAGCTACAGACATTTTGACGCTTTGGGGTAGCACCAACCATGGTGCGAACCCTTTGAATATTTGGATTCCAACGACGAAGAGTCTTTACCTCTGAGTGTGAAACATTGTTGCCAAAGCTTGGCCCCTTGCCACAGATATCGCATGTTGCTGCCATAGCCATACTCCTTTGTTGCTTAAGTAATTTCTTGTGAAGTCCTTATCGGACAGGTGCAAAGGGTATCGCGAGGGGCTAGGCAGACGCCAATCCTCGCGTGGCATGAGCCTAAGGGGCTCAAAAGAGGAGAGAATCAAGGCGTGGCAAACCTTGAGACCAGACTCTGCGATGTCATCGGTGATCGCACATCTAAGGTCTTGGCCGAAGCATTTGCCATTACATCCGTGGGGGATTTGATGCGTCATTACCCGCGTCGATACATGGTCCGCGGGGAGCTCTCAAATATCGCCGAACTCAATGAAGGTGATGAGGTAACGATTTTGGCGCAGGTGCACAGCTCGGCTACTCGTCCGATACGTGGGCGAAAGGGCAGTATTCTGGAGGTCATCGTCACAGATGGGCAGGACAAGCTCTCTCTTACCTTCTTCAATCAGGCATGGCGCGAAAAAGAGTTGAAGGTAGGGAGCCAAGGATTATTTGCAGGCAAAGTTGGAGTTTTTAACGGCAAGAGACAGTTAGCCCATCCTGACTATGAGATGGTGCCAGATGGCGCAGATGTCGATAGCGCAGTCGATGGCTTTGCAGGTAAGTATCTACCGCTCTATCCAGCGACGGCGAAGATGCCATCCTGGAAGATCTCCAAGTGTGTTGATATGGCG
This sequence comes from Actinomycetota bacterium, assembly GCA_005800815.1. GTDB lineage: Bacteria > Actinomycetota > Actinomycetes > Nanopelagicales > Nanopelagicaceae > Planktophila. Next base: position 89,483 of record SYEK01000006.1, on the reverse strand, counting down.
ATTGCATCTCTGGATGAGTTTTCTGACTATCTACCAGAGCAGATTAGAAGCACTCACAAATATCCAAGCCTTGCTCAGGCTCTCATCGCCCTGCACACTCCAAGCGACTTGGAGCAGGCTCAAGTCGCGCGTGAGAGGTTGAGATTTGATGAGGCTTTCTTACTCCAGCTCATGTTGGTGATGCGGCGCAATGAGTTGAAGAAACTCAACTCGATCTCGCGTAGGACAATCAAGGGTGGAATCTTGGAGGCCTTTGATGCCAGGCTTCCCTTCACACTCACAAGTGGGCAGCTCGAGGTCATTGCAGAGATTGAGGGAGATCTGGCCCAGCCCCATCCCATGCATCGACTGTTACAAGGTGAGGTTGGCTCAGGCAAAACTATCGTCGCCCTGCGAGCGATGTTGGCAGTGGTTGATAGCCAAGGACAGGCCGCTCTTTTGGCACCAACAGAGGTTCTAGCAGCCCAACACCTGCGCACATTTGAAAAACTTTTGGGAGAGTTGGCTCAGGCAGGAACGATAGGAAGCTGGCATAAGGCGACACGCATTACCCTTATTACTGGCTCCCAGAGTGCGCCTGCTCGCAAAGAGGCTTTGGCCCTGGCCGCTAGCGGCGGGGCTGGAATAATTATTGGAACCCACGCACTCCTTGGCGAGAAGGTCACCTTCCATGATCTGGGTCTGATCGTCGTTGATGAGCAACACCGTTTCGGTGTCGAGCAGCGTGATGCACTCAAAGTGAAGGCTATCAAGCCGCCTCATTTGTTAGTCATGACCGCTACACCGATTCCACGAACCGTGGCTATGACCGTCTTTGGAGATTTAGATCTCTCGACTCTGCGTGAATTGCCATTAGGACGCCAACCCATCACGACACATGTCGTTGCAGTCCTCGAGAAACCGGCCTACCTTGAGCGAGCATGGCAGCGGATTCGTGAAGAGGTCGCTGCAGGTCATCAGGTCTATGTCGTCGCCCCGCGCATCGAAGCTGGTAGCGATGAGAGCGCAGATATCGACTTCCTCTTCGGTCAGGATTCACCGGATATCGCCTCAGTCACTGAACTTGCACCCGGTCTTGCAACGGGCCCACTCAAGGGGCTTCGTGTGGCGCAACTGCACGGGCGTCAGAGCGGCGATATGAAGGATTCAACGATGAGGGCATTTGCAGGGGGTGAGATAGATGTTCTTGTTTGCACCACAGTGATTGAAGTTGGTGTCGATGTGGCAAATGCAACGATGATGGTGATTATGGATGCAGATCGCTTTGGTGTCTCGCAACTACACCAACTGCGCGGTCGCGTAGGACGTGGATCATCGGGGGGCCTGTGTCTTTTGGTCACGGGTGCACCCCTTGATAGTCCAGCACGGGTACGCCTTGATGCAGTTGCTGCGACCCTAGATGGTTTTGAGCTTGCCCGAATCGATCTCGAGCAACGCAGAGAGGGTGATGTATTAGGCGCAAATCAATCGGGTACTCGTTCGCATCTTCGCCTCCTACGAGTGTTGCGCGATGAGAGCCTGATTGAGGTTGCTCGCACAGATGCCGAGGGTGTGATCGCAGCCTCACCAGATCTAGCGAGTTATCCTGCTCTTGCCAGAGAGGTCGCGCTCATGGCAACAGATACGGCTATTGACTATCTGGATAAGGGCTAAAAGGTGAGAATCATCGCAGGGGTAGCAAAGGGTCGCACCTTGGGAACTGTTTCAGGTGCGACGAGGCCGACATCTGATCGTGCACGAGAGGGGTTATTCTCCTCTCTTCTCTCTGAATTTGGTGACTTCTTAGGTTTGCACGTCTTAGATTTATTTGGTGGCTCTGGCGCAATTGGATTAGAGGCATTATCCAGAGGGGCATCCATCGTGCATATCATTGAGCGTGATGTTGATGCACAAAAGTCTATTGAGAATAACTATGCCTTAGTCAAGAAGAGCCAGCCTGTTGGTGAGTTCGAATTATATGCGATGTCTGCTCAACGCTTTCTCAGTGATATGCCCAAAAAGCAGTACCACATCATCTATATAGATCCACCATTTAATTTCACCGACGATGAAGTTCAGGAGCTCCTGACCAAACTTCATATTGGCCAGTTCTTGAAAGCTGATGCATTGATTGCCGTGGAGCGGACTACCAAGGGATCAAAATTTAGTTGGCCTGATGGCTTTACTGGCGCACGCGAGAGGAAATATGGCGCTGCGAGTATCTTCTATGGCCATTATGTGCCATGAGAATGGATTACCAGGCTATCTCTTGCTAGCGTGTGAACCATGAAGCGTGCCGTCTGTCCTGGATCTTTTGACCCAATCACACTGGGGCATCTCGATATCATCAAACGTGCAAGTGATCACTTCGATCAGATTGTCGTTGCAGTCCTTGAAAATCGGACTAAGTCATCGTTTTTTTCTGTCGCAGAGCGCATAGAAATGATTCGGGAGACGGTCGCTGATCTGCCTAATGTCAGTGTTGATTCGTGGAGTGGACTACTGGTTGATTACTGCAAGAGCAATTCGATAACAACGATCGTAAAAGGCCTTCGAGCCGTAACCGATTTTGATTACGAACTTCAGATGGCACAACTCAATCTCCAAGCCTCGGGTGTTGAGACCATGCTGATGGCAACGGCTCCGGCCTATTCATTTCTCTCTTCTTCAATCGTCAAAGAGCTTGCTCATTATGGGGGAGATGTCTCGAGTATGATTCCTGCGCACGTAAATACTGCAATCAAACTACGAGTAGGCGGTAAGTGACCTATGGACTCAGTTGAAAAATTAGCGTCTGCTATCTCAATGATTGAAGAGGCTCGGGGTGTTCCACTCTCTGCTAGTTGTGTGGTCCATCGTGGTGAGATGTTAGAGCTTCTTGATGAGGCACGTGCTGGACTGCCCGTTGACCTTGACTCGGCACAAAAAGTGATATCTGCTCGTGATGCGATCATAGAAGAGGGACGTCTGAGCGCTGAGCAGATGATCACAATGGCTCGCGAGGATGTTGCACGTATGGTCGAGCAGGCCTCAATTGTTCAGTTGGCTCGTGATGAGGCTCGTAGAATTTTGGATGAGGCCCGCGAGCAGGGCCTGCAGGAAAAAGCCGAGGTTGAGGAGTACATCGATGGCCGACTTGCAACCCTTGAGGTCATATTAAACAAGACTCAGGATGCGGTGGCCCGCGGACGCGAACGCCTAGGCGGCGCCGGAGATAAAGATGAACTTGCACAACTCTCAGATGAGAAATAATCCTCATGTCCCAGCCCTTAGAGGTCTATAAACTCAACACTTACGAGTTGCCGCGTCGGACCGGTGAGATGAAAGAGTATGAGCTCGATATCGAAGTCCCTGAAAAAGTTGGTATTGCACTGATTGCAGTTCCTGTGGGAGATGTCATCGAGGTAGATGCGCGCCTTGAGTCAGTGGCTGAGGGTGTTTTGCTGAGTGCGAATATATTTGCAATCGCCAAGGGTGAATGTGGGCGCTGCCTGGATCCAATTGAAATCTCAGTGGAGAGAAAGATTCAAGAGCTCTATCTCTATGCGCAAAAACTGGATCGTAAAAAGCGTGGAGCCATTCCTGATGATCTAGATGTTGAGGATGAGCTCCTCATGGATGGCGACGTAATGAATCTGGAGAGCCCCATTCGTGATGCCATCGTGTTGGCCCTTCCTAGTAATCCATTGTGCGATGATGATTGTGCTGGGCTTTGTCCAGAGTGTGGTGGCAAGTGGGTAGAACTACCCGAAAGTCACGCTCATGAGGTAATTGATGCGCGTTGGGCAGGCCTGGCCACTCTGGCTAATGAAGAGCCCGATTTCAAAAATTAGGGTTTTTGAGGGATACTTGCATCCTGCACCTCGCCTAAAAAGAAGAGAGCCAAAAAGTGCCAGTACCAAAGCGAAAGACCTCGCGCTCTAAGACGCGCTCGCGCCGCAGCCAGTGGAAGACAACCGCTGCATCTCTGGCAACGTGTATCCAGTGTCAACAGCCAAAGCTCTCCCATACCGCCTGCCCGACCTGCGGTACCTACAACCGTCGCCAGGTATTAGAGGTCTGATCTGAGCTCGTCGCTCAATGATCAGTTGGGGGTCGTTATTGAACCCTCTCTTTTAGAGTTAGCACTTACCCATCGCTCCTTTGCCTATGAGTCTGCAAGCAAAGAGACAAATGAGCGCCTTGAGTTTTTAGGCGATTCAGTTCTTGGTCTGATTGTCACCGAGGAGTTGTACAGACGCTACCCAGATTTTGATGAAAGTCATTTGTCCCCACTTCGATCAGGTGTTGTCAACATGCGTGCTCTTGCAGATATCGCTCGTGATCTGGATTTAGGAAAGTATATTCGCCTAGGAAAAGGTGAAGAGGTCACAGGTGGGCGAGATAAGAACTCTCTTTTGGCCGATGCTCTTGAGGCACTCATTGGTGCAATCTATCTGCAGTGTGGCTTTGATATCTGTGCACAAATAGTCACCAGATTGATTGGCCCAACAATGGAATCTGCGATTGCACGTGGTGCAGGTCTTGATGGCAAGACGGCTCTACAAGAGTTGATTGCCGCTCTTAATAGAGGCGTACCTGAATATATAGTCAGCGACGAGGGCCCAGATCACGACAAGAGTTTCACGGCCATTGCAATGGTGGCAGGTGTTCAGGTTGGTCAAGGTGTTGGTAAGAGCAAGCGCGAAGCAGAACAGATCGCAGCACGCATTGCCTATGAGGCCTTAAAAATCGAGTTGCCGCAGCCTTAAATCCCCTAAAAATATGGGAGTAAGGCGATAGGTTTGGCGCGTGTATTTGAAGAGCATGACCCTCAAGGGCTTCAAGACCTTCGCCTCGGCTACCACTTTGCGCCTAGAACCGGGTATCACGTGTGTGGTCGGTCCTAATGGATCGGGTAAAAGTAACGTTGTCGATGCGCTCACATGGGTGATGGGCGAGCAGGGGGCGAAATCTCTGCGTGGTGGAAAGATGGAAGATGTGATTTTCGCTGGCACCAGCGGGCGTGCACCCCTGGGTCGAGCCGAGGTAGCACTCACAATCGATAACACAGATGGTGCTCTGCCGATTGACTATACCGAAGTCACTATTTCTCGCATACTCTTTCGCAACGGTCATAGTGAATACCAGATAAATGGTGAGGCAACTCGGCTATTAGATATCCAGGAGCTTCTAAGTGACTCAGGAATCGGCCGTGAGATGCACGTCATCGTTGGCCAGGGCCAACTAGATGCGATTTGTATGGCCACACCTGATGAGCGACGGGGATTTATTGAAGAGGCGGCAGGCGTGCTCAAGCACCGTAAGCGCAAGGAAAAAGCGCTTCGCAAGCTAGATTCTATGCAGACAAATCTTGCGCGTGTCCAGGATTTGACCGTTGAACTGCGACGTCAGTTGCGTCCACTTGGCAAGCAGGCTGAAGTTGCCAAGAAAGCGGCAACGATTCAGGCAGATCTACGTGATGCAAAACTCCGGCTACTAGCCGATGATTTTATCTCGCTCTCAAAACTCCTTGACGCGGAGGTGGCTGATGAGACTGTATTACGTGAGCGGCGCTCAACGGTGGAGGCTGAAGTTAACTCAATCCGTAAACGTGAAGAGGCACTTGATGCACAATCTGCGATTGAAGGCCCACAACTCATCACAGCGCAAGAGACCTACTACCAATTAAACTCACTGCGCGAGAAACTGCGCGGAACACAATCACTTGCACAAGAGCGCTCACGTTTTCTCAATGAAGAGGCTGAAGAGGCACGCACATCTGGCCGTGATCCGCAGGTGATTGATAGAGATGCGATGGTATTGCGCCAAGAGGAGGCTTCCTTGCGCGCAAATGTCATTTCATCCCAACAGATACTCGAGAGTGCATCGCAGACACTTGCACAAAGCGAGCAGGCTTTGAAATCTGATGAGGACAAGATAGCTGCTGCGATGCGGGCAATCGCTGATGCGCGTGAGGGCACTGCCCGCCAGGAGGGTCACATCAAATCGCTACAAGCCAGACTCGAGGCTATCTCTGAGGAGATCGAGAGATTAATGCGTGCTCGTGGTGATGCACAGAATCGCGCCGATACCGCTGCCCGTGCATACTCAGCCTTCGAAGTTGATCTTGCAGGAGCAGATGCGGGAGAGAAAAGCTTGGATTGGCAGTTTGAGAGCGCTAAATCCGCCCTTGAGTCGGCAAAGTCCACTTTACATGGGTTGACTGAGTCCGAGCGCTTTTGTGATCGAGAGCGATTAGGCATCGAATCAAAGCTTGAGGCGATGAGGTTAACTTCACAAAACCGTGATGGTGCATCTGCTTTGCTCGGTGATCCGCGTGGTCTCCAGATTCTAGGCTCCATCGCAACTCTGATCACAATCGATTCAGGTTGGGAGTTAGCTGCTGATGCTGCTTTCGGGACTCTAGCCGATGCGCTCGTTATCAAAGATTTAGCCTCGGCGGTTACCGCGTTAGCCACTTTACGAAGTGAAAATCTGGGTAGGGCCGACCTCCTGGTCTTTAATGATGGTGCTATCACACAGTCCCTCATCCCATCTGGGCTCACATCCTTGGCATCTCATGTCCACTCAGATGTGTTAACTCCGCTTATAGCATCACTTATGGCTCAGATTGTCGTTGCGGAATCTGCGCGCGATGCCCAATCTATTCTTCAATCACATCCAACCCTCACCGTTGTTACCCGCGATGGTGATCTTATTACCTCCTCCCGTGCTCGAGGTGGATCGGCTTTATCCCCATCTCTGATTGAAATAAAGGCTTTTGTAGGTGAGCTCGAGAAAAAGCTCACAGAGGTAGGACACACCTGTGATCGTTTGAAGTTTGAGATCTCCACACATGAAGGCAATCTTGTTAGTCGGCAAAGCGATTTTGACCTCATAGTATCTAAGCTCAATGAATCCGATGCGCATATCAGCGCACTTACCGAACAGTTAGTAGTTGCTGGCCAGAACGTGAAATCTGCTATGGCTGAGGTAGATCGCTTGGATGCCAGCATCAATGAGGCTCGAATAGCGAAATCTCGCGATGAGGGCGAATTATCTATTGCCCAGAACCAACTTCATCAACAGGGGGTAGTTGCCGAACCCGATCACACATTTACAGAAAATCTTCGCAGTGCAGTCTCAGTGGCGCGTACTGCAGAGGTAGAGGCACGCCTTGCCGTGCGCACTATTGAAGAGCGCCTGACTTCGGTGAGCAGCCGTGCCAGGGCACTGGAGGATTCGGCCCGTGCAGAGCGAGATGCATCAGAGCGAGCCCTCATTCGCCGGGGCGCACGTGCTCGTGCCGCGCTGATCTCACAGGCTGTTGCCGAGGCGGCATATGAGGTGTTGATTCACATCGAGCGCTCTATATCTATGGCGGCTATCGAACGGGCCCGCCTTGAGGAGTCACGGGTCTATCGAGAGGGTGAGACACTCAGTGTGAGAACTCGGGGTCGCGAGTTAGTTATAGAGCTCGATTCATTGACATCGAGCGTGCACCGTGATGAGATCGCACGTGCTGAGCAGCGAATGCGAATTGAATCCCTTGAGAACAAAACTGTGGAAGAGTTTGCAATAGACACCCAGACTCTAGTCTCGCAATATGGCCCAGATAAGGATGTTCCTACCTTCTTTGAAAATGAGGCGGGAGAGATCGTCACGACCGAGTTGATTCCATACCGACGTGATCAACAAGAGAAGCGTCTGGCATCGGCTGAGCGCTCTTTGAACCTGCTGGGAAAGATCAATCCTCTAGCCCTTGAGGAGTTCTCCTCCCTTGAAGAGCGGCTGAAATTTCTAGCCCATCAATTAGAGGATTTGAAGAGCACAAAGAGGGATCTGTTGGAGATTATCAAGGAGGTCGATGACCGGGTGCAGATGATTTTTGTAGAGGCATTCGAGGATACAGCGCGGCACTTTGAGGATATCTTCGCCAGAATGTTCCCAGGTGGTGATGGTCGCTTGATCTTGATAGATCCAGAAAATCCTTTGACGAGTGGGGTCGATGTTGAGGCGCGCCCACCAGGTAAGCGCATCAAGCGCCTGTCGCTCCTTTCTGGTGGAGAGAAGGCTTTGACGGCCGTTGCCATTCTCATTGCTATCTTCAAGGCTCGCCCAAGTCCGTTCTATGTCCTTGATGAGGTTGAGGCCGCACTCGATGATGTCAACCTTGGCCGTCTTCTTGGCATCCTTGAAGAGTTACGAGCGAGTTCACAGTTGATTGTCATTACTCATCAAAAGCGCACCATGGAGATAGCCGATGCTCTCTATGGTGTGACTATGCGCGGAGATGGCGTGAGTGAGGTCATCTCACAACGCCTACGTGAATCTGATGCAAGTTAAGAGATATACGAATGGGTCTTTTCAGTAAGTTCATTGCAAAATTTACAGGTGCGAGCGCATTTGCTCCCGCTGATTGGGCCGAATTAGAGGCTGAACTTCTGGCCTCAGATATCGGCCCGAGACTGACTCGCGATCTTCTCGAGGCCGCACGTAGAGTTAAAAGTGAAAATGCCCAAGAGGCGATGGTGCAGGCTCTGAGCTCACGTCTTTGTTTGAAATCGCGCCTGCCAATCATCAATCAAGGTGGCATGAGTGTTGTTATGCTCGTTGGAGTAAATGGAACAGGCAAGACAACATCGGTAGCAAAGTTAGCTGGGCGTATCAAAGCCTCTGGAGCAACGGTAGTGATTGCAGCCGGTGATACTTTTCGCGCCGCCGCAGTCGAACAGTTACAGACATGGGGAGCACGAATTGGTGTTGAAGTGATCACAGGTAAAGGTAGTGGCGATCCTGCAGCACTCGCCTTTGATGCTGCTCAACGAGCCAGAGCCATGAATGCAGATTATTTGCTGATTGATACAGCCGGGCGCTTGCATAATAAAAGAGATCTCATGCAGGAGTTAGAGAAAGTGCGACGTGTCGTTGAGAAGATAACACCTGTAAGTGAGGTACTTCTGACGATTGATGCTACGACAGGTCAGAACGGTATGGCACAGGCCAAGATCTTTTCAGCCAGCGTGGATATCACAGGGATCATTTTGACGAAGTCAGATGGCAGCGCCAAAGGTGGGATCGCCCTTGCAATCGAGAGTGAATTGGATATCCCCATCAAATGGATCGGGACCGGCGAGTCAACCGCCGATTTGGAGCCCTTTGCTCCAGAGAGCTATATCCGGGGCCTTCTGACGTAACCTAGAATTAACATTACTTCCTATCTTGCAATACGCCTGAAATCGCCCAGAGCATCGCCTGTAACCCAGTAGGGCCATCTTGAGCCCCATCTCAACGCCGAGAGCTCCCAAACCCAAGATATGAGAGATGGCTCCCTAATGACTGAAACAGTTTTGGACTCAGGTGATACCGCCTGGATGTTAGCAAGTACTGCCCTTGTCCTATTGATGACACCAGGGTTGGCTTTTTTTTATGGTGGAATGGTCCGCACGAAGAGCGTTTTGAATATGATGATGATGTCATTTATCACTATTGGTATTGTAAGCACTTTATGGGTCATCTATGGCTTCGAATTAGCATTTGGTTATAAGGCAGACTCGCCCTGGTATGGAAATATCTCTTTCTCAGGTCTGGGAAGCATGGTCGATGATTTCACCAACAATGGTGGCATCTATCCGATTCCAGTATTAGTCTTCGCTGCTTTCCAATTGATGTTTGCAATAATTACTCCTGCCCTGATCTCTGGTGCCATTGCAGATCGTGCAAAGTTCCTCTCGTGGGGGGTTTTCGTTGCAATCTGGTCGACTCTTGTTTACTTCCCAGTTGCTCACTGGGTCTTTGCCTTTGGAAACAAGGTCGGCGATACCGTCACTGGAACTGGTTTTCTCGCCGCTAAGGGGTTACAGGACTTCGCCGGAGGAACAGCTGTGCATATCAACGCCGGTGCTGCAGGTCTAGCCCTTGCCATAGTTTTGGGCAGGCGGATTGGTTGGCGAAAAGAATCTATGCGCCCACACTCACTGCCACTCGTGCTCCTTGGCTCTGGCCTCTTGTGGTTTGGTTGGTTTGGTTTTAACGCCGGGTCTGGTCTTGCCGCAAATGGTCTTGCAGGACTTGTTCTCATAAACACGCAAGTGGCCACGGCTGGGGCCGTTCTTGGTTGGCTCCTGGTAGAAAGAATGCGTAACGGTCATGCAACATCATTGGGTGCGGCCTCAGGTGCCATCTCAGGTTTAGTTGCAATCACACCAGCATGTGCATTCGTAGCACCATGGGCGGCAGTTGTTATAGGTATCTTTGCAGGAATCTTCTGCGCTCTGGCAGTGAGTTTAAAGTATAGATTTGGCCTGGATGATTCACTCGATGTAGTAGGGGTGCATTTAGTTGCTGGAATCTGGGGCTCGTTGGCTATCGGAGTATTTGGCACAAAAGTTGTCAATAGTCTCGGCCTTGATGGGCTGCTGTATGGCGGCGGTGCTGATCTACTGACCAAACAGGCCTTGGGAGTCGCAGTCGTCGCAGGATACTCATTCGTTGCCACTTTGCTTATAGGCTTGATAATCGAAAAGACGATTGGTTTTCGTATCAAGGCAGAGAAAGAGGTTGAAGGTATCGATTTGAATGAACATGCTGAGAGTGCCTATGAAATGTCTGGCTCATCACGAGGAGGATCCTTCTAATGAAACTAATTACAGCGATCGTGAAACCCTTTAAGTTAGAGGAGGTTAAGAGTGCTCTTAATTCCCATGGTGTGAGGGGTATGAGCGTCTCGGAGGTAAGTGGTGTCGGACAACAAAAAGGACATACCGAGATCTATCGGGGAGCCGAATACACAGTCAACCTCATACCTAAAGTGCGAATTGAGGTCCTCGTCAATGATGATGAGGTCGATGCCGTAGTTGATGTGATAGTTAAAGCGGCCTCTACCGGATCTATTGGTGATGGCAAGGTCTGGACAACATCGGTAGAGCAAGTAGTGCGCGTGCGTACTGGAGAGAAAGGCTCGCAGGCGATATAAGTTTTTGAACAGGGCTAGGCTTAGCCCATTATGTTTGACTCACTCACATCGCACTTGAGCGCCACTTTCTCATCTCTGCGTGCCCGAGGAAAGATCTCTCACAATGATCTGGATGCGAGCTGTGGTCAGATGAGGGCTGCTCTTCTGGAGTCTGATGTCGCACTCGAAGTGGTTGACTCCTTTGTCACCGAAATCGCAGGCAAATCCATGGCCGCACTGGCCAGCATGCAGTCGGGTAGGAATCAGGCTCAAGCGATCTTTGAGATTGTTAACTCCTTACTCATAGAGATCCTTGGCGGATCGGCTCGCCGGGTTCGTTTTGCTAAAAATCCACCCACAGTGATTATGTTGGCTGGTTTGCAGGGCGCAGGTAAGACGAGCCTTGCTGGAAAACTGGCAAAGTTTTATGCCGATCAAGGCAACACTCCGCTTTTGGTTGCCTGCGATCTACAACGCCCTAACGCTGTGACACAACTACAGCTCCTCGGAGCCAGCATCGGCCTCCCCGTCTTTTGCCCTGAGGCAGGAAACGGTGTGGGTGATCCCGTGAAAGTAGCACGAGATGGGATCGCGTTTGCAAAAGCCAAGCAACACAACATGGTCATCGTCGATACCGCCGGCCGCCTAGGTGTGGATACCCAGCTCATGAGCCAGGCCTGTGAAATCCGCGATGCGGTGAGACCAGATGAGATTTTATTTGTCGTTGATTCAATGATGGGCCAAGATGCCGTTCGAACATCACAGGCATTTTTAGATGGCGTGGGATTCGATGGTGTGGTCCTTACTAAACTCGATGGCGATACCCGAGGTGGAGCAGCGCTTTCAATAGCATCTCTCACCAAGCGACCAATCATGTTCATATCTACGGGAGAGAAGCTCTCTGATTTCGATATCTTCTACCCCGATCGCATGGCCTCTCGAATTCTAGGTATGGGTGATGTTGCAACCTTGGCTGAGCAGGCTAAGGCCGCACTCGATGGTGATACATCGAAGAAACTCGAGGCCAAGTTTGCAAGCGGTGAGGATTTCACTCTTGAGGATTTCTTGGATCAATTGAGTGCGATATCGAAGATGGGGAGTATGTCAAAGCTTCTGGGGATGTTGCCTGGTAATGCTGCGATGAAAAAGCAGGTTGGAAACTTTGATGATGGCGAGATCCTTCGCACCAAGGCCATCGTCCAATCGATGACACCCCACGAGCGTGTGAATCCCAAAATTATCAATGGCTCGCGTAGGTCTCGTATCGCCCTGGGCTCGGGCCGGAGGGTATCTGAGGTCAACACTCTCCTCGAGCGATTTATTGCGGCGCAAAAGATGATGCGCCAGGTTCGAAGCGGCGGGATGCCTGCCGGGATGGGCACGATGGCGATGCCGGCAACGGCCCCTATCAGGCCAGAATTAGCCCCCAAGAAGAAGTCAAAGTCGGGAAATCCAGCCAAGCGCGCCTTAGAGGAGTCACAGTAAGGATTTCGCGTATCTACTGCCCTGATGGCACAATAGGAATCCTGTTGAAGGGGCCCTCTACCCCCTCACAACATCCATTCGAGCAGATAGTTGAATCTCTTCACTGCGCACCCCGCTGTGGAGAAGAGATATGACACATAGAAAAAACAGGAGATACATTTTTGGCAACGAAAATCCGCTTGATGCGCATGGGTAAGATCCGCACACCATTTTTTCGAGTGGTCGTCACTGATTCACGTAAGGCACGCAATGGTCTCTCCATTGAAGAGATCGGGCGCTATGCCCCAGGCCAGGAGCCATCACTTATCGAGATCAACTCAGAGCGGGCTCTGTACTGGCTCGGAGTGGGTGCACAACCATCCGAGGCTGTAGAGGCCTTACTCAAGATCACAGGGGATTGGCAGAGGCACAACTCCCTGCCTGGCACCGAAGGAACTTTGCGTGTGGCACCGGCGCCTATCGGTAAGCATCTTGCCTATGAGGCGGCCGTTAAGAATGCGATGGATGAGCCAAAAGAGGGAGCAACGACTTTAAAGAAGAGGGCACAGGAAAAGTTAGCGGCACAGGCTAACCCAGTAGTCTTAGAACCAATCGCAGTCGATGCGGTGTCTGATGTTCCAGCTCCAGAGACGAGCACAGAAGTCGCGGTTGAAACACCACCTACACAAGCGGTCACCGAGTAGCCATGGTGGATGAGGCTCTAGAGCATCTAGTTAAGGGAATCGTCGATAATCCGCAGGATGTCTTTGTTACCGAGAAGACGTATCGACGTGGAACGACACTTGAGGTTCGCGTGAATCCTGAGGATATTGGCAAGGTAATTGGCCGTAATGGTCGCACCGCCAAGGCGCTACGCACAGTTATAAGCGCGCTCGCAGGTCGTACAGTTCGTGTCGATCTTGTCGAGACCGACGAACCTAACTAAGTATCGGTTCAGGCAAGCCATGCGTTTACTCGTAGGGCGCATCGGCCGTGCCCATGGAATTTTGGGTGAGGCAACGATTGAGGTGAGAAGTGATGAACCCGAGAAGCGGTTTGCTGTAGGTGCCCAACTTCAAAGTGATGAGCATGGGGTTCTTAGGATTTCCTCTGGACGTGTTCATAACGGCACCTTGCTCCTTGGTTTTACTGGTTATACCGACCGAAATCAGGTAGAGAAGCTGCGCAATACTCTCCTCTACGCCGAGGTCGATATCGATCAGGAAGGAGAGAATGCAAATGATTATCACGTCCTTCAGCTCATCGGGTGCTCTGCCTATCTAGAATCAGGAGAGCTCTTTGGTGAGGTCACCGATGTGATCAATCTCCCCGGTCAGCATCTTCTCACGATCAAAACCCCTACACATGAGAGCTTGGTCCCCTTCGTCCATCAACTCGTCCCCTCGATTGATGTAAAGGCCAGGCGCATAGTAGTCATCCCTCCTGATATCAGAGGAGCTACCTCATGAGAATAGATGTAGTGACGATATTTCCTGACTACCTTGCACCTCTTGAGCTTTCTCTATTGGGAAAGGCTCGTGATGCAGGGATAGTTGATTTTCATATTCATGACCTTCGCTCCTTCACGAGTAATAATCACCATGCAGTAGATGACACTCCATATGGAGGTGGTGCGGGGATGGTGATGTTGCCCGAGATCTGGGGTTTAGCCCTGGATCCCTTGATGGTAGAGGACACCGAGTTAATCATCTTGACTCCAGCTGGAGAGCGTTTTGATCAGAGGATGGCCCAACGCTTATCTGGCTCATCACACCTTGTCTTTGCATGTGGGCGTTATGAGGGTATCGATGATCGTGTGCGCCAGCATTATTCAACTGATCGATATTCTGCACGTAAAATCACTGTGCACGAGGTATCAATCGGAGACTATGTTTTAGGTGGGGGAGAAGTCGCATCTCTTGTGATGATAGAGGCGATTACGAGATTACTTCCAGGAGTGCTCGGTAATCCCGACTCTCTTTGCGAGGAGTCACATAATGAAAGCGGTTATCTCGAATATCCAAACTTCACTAAGCCTGCAATCTGGCGCGATATCGCGGTGCCTGAGATTTTATTGAGTGGAAATCACGCTGAGATCGCTAAGTGGCGAGCAAATATGGCCAAAAACCGTGGAAACGATAATCTTTAACTCGCGAACATAGGTGATTGTGTCCTAACCTTTACCTATGACAACTGAAGGGCAGAAAATCCAAGCTCGTTTGATCCGTGATCTTGAGCCCGTCGTTGCTGTTGAACTTGAACGCCACTTAGATGTACAAAAGAACTGGTATCCCCATGAGTACGTGCCGTGGTCAGAGGGACGAACCTTTGCTGGTCCTCTTAATGGGGATGCATGGGAGGCAAAAGATTCTCGTCTGAGCTCGGTAGCCCAGGATTCATTAATCCTTAATCTTTTGACTGAGGATAATCTTCCGAGTTATCACACCGAAATCGCGATATCAATGGGACGAGACGGCGCATGGGGAAATTGGATCGAACGCTGGACGGCTGAGGAGGCTCGACATGCGATTGTCATTCGTGACTATCTCATGGCAACCCGTGGTGTCAATCCATATGAGCTCGAGGACTTACGGATGGCGCATATGTCCTTGGGCTATCAGACACCATATGAGAACGACATGTTGCACACCATCGCCTATGTCTCATTTCAAGAGTTAGCAACGCGTATCTCTCATCGCAATACTGGGAAGATCTCAGATGATCCCATCGCTGAAGGGATGATGCAGCGCATTTCAATGGATGAGAACCTGCATATGCTCTTCTATAGAAATACTTTGAGCGCCGCCCTTGATATGGAGCCCAATGCAACGATGCGTGCGATTACAGACGTGGTGACTAACTTTGATATGCCGGGTGCCAATATGCCTGGCTTTGGCCGTAAATCCGTGCAAATCGCTCTTGCCGGAATTTATGACATGGGCCAGCACTTAAATGAGGTGATCGCACCCGTTCTACGCGCTTGGAGGGTATTCGATCGCACCGATCTCTCAGGTGATGGTCTCAAAGCCCGCGAAGATTTAGTCACCTTTCTTGAAAAGACTGGGATTGAGGCGGATCGCTTCGATGAAAAGCGCGAACTGTACTTTGAACGCTTGATTGCACGCGGTCAAGAGCCACTGCGCCTGCTCAAGTAAGATTCGACTATGGCCAAGCGCGTCATATTTATTGAACATGACCATGCAAGTCCGGGCGGGCCGATTTGTAGACAGTTCGAACGTCGTGGCTTTGAAATCATACGCTTCAACATTATCGGTGAGGAAAATACCAAGACTCCAAATGTGACGCCTATCTGGCCAGATTTAATGGGCTTTGATGTCGTGGTCGTGATGGGATCACAGTATTCCGCCTATGATGATGAGCGAATTGGCAATTGGTTGCTCCCGCAGATAGAGAAGATGCGTCAAGTGCATAATGCTGGGATCCCGATAATGGGAATTTGCTTCGGAGGCCAGCTGATGTCCCGGGTTTTGGGTGGAACTGTCTCACGGGCTGCGCATGGAGAATTAGGTTGGTATGAGATTGAATCAGATGACGAGGCTCTCATCCCACGTGGACCATGGTTTCAATATCACTGGGACCGTTTCACCATTCCATCGGGTTCAACGGAGATAGCTCGTAATGATCTGTGTCCTCAGGCCTTTGTGCATGGACGGACATTGGGTATGCAGTTTCATCCAGAGATTGATGCACAAGTACTTGATGTGTGGCTAGCGATGGAGGGAGGGTGCGCCGAAGTTGAAGCCGAGGGCGTAGTCGTTACAGAGCTTCGTGCACGCACAAGAGCTCTGGAAAATGAGAGTAATCAGCGCGGTTATGATCTGGTGGATCGATTCCTAGATTGCATTGCTACTGCGGATGTGCAACCTGTCTAATCGTTAGAGATGAAAACGTTCTTGACTTCTGTGAATGAATCAAGTGCATCAGGTCCAAGCTCACGACCCAACCCCGACTGCTTAAAGCCGCCAAATGGTGTCCAAAAGCGCACCGATGAGTTCGAGTTAATTGAGAGGGCTCCAGTATCGATTCCACGTGATACTCGAAGTGCGCGCCCAACATCGCGCGTCCAGATTGAACCTGATAGGCCATACTCGCTGTCATTTGCCATAGCAATCGCCTGGGCCTCATCCTCAAATACCATGACAGAAACAACTGGTCCGAAGATCTCCTCGCGCCAGGAGCGAGATTGGGTATTTTTGGGCAGTAGCACTGTGGGTGCCATCCAGTAGCCCGGCCCTGAAGGAGCACTACCCTTGAAGGCAACTGGCTCATCTACATATGACTCCACGAGATCAAATTGTCTCTTTGAGATCACCGGACCCATCTGTGCTGTATCAAGATTTGGATCCTCCACACGAAAAGCCTTGACGGCTATCTCAAAACTTTCCATGAATCTATCAAAGGCCGATCTCTGTACAAGGATGCGCGAGCGCGCACAGCAGTCCTGTCCAGCATTATCAAAGACGGCCCCTGGCGCCCCTGCCGCCGCCTTTTCGATATCTGCATCGGCAAAGATAATATTCGAGCTCTTGCCTCCGAGCTCTAAGGTAAGACGCTTTACCTGATCTGCGCAGCCAATCATGATTTGTTTTCCGACCGAAGTCGACCCTGTGAAGACAACCTTGCGCACGAGCGGATGTGTCACAAAACGATTACCAACGACACTACCTTTTCCGGGGAGAACATTAAAGACACCCTGCGGAATTCCAGCGATAAGAGCCAGCTCGCCCAAACGTATCGCCGTTAGCGGTGTGTACTCGGCAGGCTTTAATACAACGGTATTTCCAGCTGCAAGGGCCGGTGCAAAGCCCCAACTAGCGATCGGCATAGGAAAGTTCCATGGCACGATGACGCCAACAACTCCGAGGGGCTCCTTGAAGGTCACATCGACTCCACCTGCAACTGGAATCTGGCGACCAAATAGACGCTCAGGAGCGGCGGCATAGTACATTAGAGTGTTGGCAACGTTATCTGCCTCCCACATCGCATTAGCGCGGGTATGACCAGAGTTAGTTATCTCTAATTGAGCTAACTCTTCGCGGTGATCAGTGACTACCTGCGAGAAACTACGGAGCAACCTGGCACGCTCACCAGGAGCAACCTGGCGCCATGTTTGGAAGGCTTGAGCCGCTTTCTCAATCACATCGTTGGTTGCCGCCAAATCTAAGTGGGCTACATTTTTAACGATTTGTTCGGTAGCAGGATTGATCACATCATATGAGGTAGACATAGAGGTTTTAGAACCTTTCAAAGTTACGGAATAGTTCCCAGTCTGTGACTGCCTTGCCATACGCAGAGATTTCAATCTGGGCCATATTTGCATAATGAGCCTGAACCTCTGCGCCAAAAACCTCTTTCACCCACGCACTGTTCTCCCATAACTCAAGAGCCTCTGACATTGAGGATGGGATTCGCGCAGACTCTGATTCATATGCATTTCCAAGAAAGGCAGGTTCAAGGAGCATCTTCTTATTTATTCCATCAAGGCCTGCAGCGATGATTCCGGCAACTGCCAGGTATGGATTGACATCTCCACCTGCAACGCGGTTTTCAAGACGCAGCGATGGACCATGTCCGACCAAGCGAAGTGCACATGTGCGATTATCGCGGCCCCAGCGGATGGCAGTTGGCGCAAAAGAGCCAGGGACATAACGCTTATATGAGTTGATATTGGGCGCGAACAGGAGAGTGAGCTCGCGCAAGTGGGCGATCTGACCAGCGATGAATTGACGACCCAGATCGCTCATACCCTGCTCTTTATCGCTCTCATCAACCATCACCATTGACCCATCCTTACCGCGGAAGGAGAGGTGTATATGCGAGGAGTTACCCTCTCGTTCATTCGGTTTGGCCATAAATGTCAGCGCATAACCCTCTTGTGATGCAATCTCTTTGGCGCCATTTTTGTAGATAACATGATTATCACAGTTGGAGAGGGCATCGGAGTATTTGAAGGCAATCTCATGCTGGCCAAAGTTGCACTCACCCTTGACCGATTCAACGACCATCCCCGCAGCAGCCATCGACAGACGGATTCGACGCAGCAAAGGCTCAATCCGGGATCCCCCGAGTATTGAATAGTCCACGTTATATTGATTGACTGGAATCAAATCCTTATATCCCTTATCCCAAGCCTGCTCATAGGTATCTTTGTAGACAACGAACTCGAGCTCAGTGCCACACATCGCCTGCATACCAGCATCATTGAGTGATTTAACTTGCTTGCGCAGAATCTGACGGGGAGATGCAAGGACATCACTGTGATCGAGCCAGGTGACATCGGCTAAAACTAAGGCTGCACCTGGCTGCCAATCGATAAGTCGTAGAGTATTCATATCTGGTATCAAGGCAAAGTCGCTATAACCGCGCTCCCATGAGGACATCTCATATCCGGCGACGGTATTCATATCTACATCGACGGCGAGAAGATAGTTACAGCCCTCGGTCCCATGTTTGAGGACCTCATCGAGGAAGAACTGCCCATGGATTCGCTTGCCAGTGAGACGGCCCTGCATATCGGTCATGGCAACCACAACTGTATCTATAGAACCATTTGCCACTCCGAGTTTCAAGGCATCAAGTGTCAGCGAGCTCATGGGCAGATGCTACCTACTTACTGAAATTAAATCCAGAAAGAGAAAACCCCTGGCGCTTTCACACCAGGGGTTTTTGCAAACCAGTTCTCTCTTATGAGTTGATATTACTGCGTGGGCCAGTGAACCACTTCTTGGCCGAGAGCATCCACCACAACCCTAGGATAATGAGTGCTCCACCGGTGATTAAAGGTGCGTAATTGACCGCGGTCCAGGTAAAGTCCTTGTTTCCTGGAGTACCAAGTGGTGAGAACGGTAGGATGAAGTAGACAGAGATAATCGCAATCTCAGTAATTGCAATCAGATTGAGCCACCTGGATTTCGATCCCAATGTCCATGGACCTGGCTTGAAGGAGTCACCAGCTTTAAACCGTAAGTAAATTGGAATTAAAAATGCAAGATAGAGAGAGATTACACAGACCGAGACAACCGCATAAAATGCAGTAGGTGCTCCCGTTGGAGACTTCCACAGCGCTGGAAGAGTCATAACGACTCCGGCAACTGCCGATACCAATACGGCATTGAGTGGAATTTGATGCTTATTGACCTTCTTCCAGAGATTACCCCCAGGAACGGCGCCGTCTCGCGAGAATGCGAACATCATTCGTGAGCATGAGGTCAAGCATGCGGTAACACAGAAGATTTGACCTGCCACGGTAATGAGCATGACCGTTTTGAAAGCGATACCGGCACCGAGAGCGGTGTAGAGGATTGCAATGACTGATCCACCACCGTAGGGGTTTACTGCCGGGTCAAATGAGCTAATCACATCAACCTTTGTTGCTGCAAATAGGAATGCCATCAATAAGATGTAGCCACCAATTGCAGAGTAGAAGATAGATTTCCAAATGCCCTTAGCGGCATTCACTTCGGCACCCTTTGTCTCCTCGGAAAGATGAGCCGATGCATCAAAGCCAGTAATGGTGTACTGAGTGAGTAAGAATCCAAGGGGAAGGACATAGAGCCAGTACGAGTTATCACCGAAGCCTGAGCTATTGATTCTCGTTGTATACATCCAGGAAAGAGTCTGATGATCACTGGGGACGATGAGCAAAATACCTACAACGAGAGCAGCACCAAAGACGTGCCACCACACTGAGATATTATTAAACAGGGCTAGGAGCGGACCGCTATAGATGTTGATAAGTGTGACTACCAGGATGATGGCCACAAAGAGGAAGAACTGTTGCTTGATGTAGTCCCCACTGAGGAAATTAGTTGCATAGCTGGGAAACTGGGAGCCAAGGAGAACATTCATGAAGCTCGCTGCGCCATAGCCTACTGAGGCGGTAACTGAGACTAGCCCGATGAGATTGAGCCAACCGGTGAAGAACCCAGCCTTTGGGCCACCGAGTGCAGAGGCCCACCAGTAGATTCCGCCTGAAGTCGGGTAGGCAGATGCCAGCTCTGACATACAAAAGCCGATAATCAAAATAAAGAGTGAGATCAGTGGCCAGCCGATCGAGATAGCCACTGGGCCACCGTTGTTCCAGGCCTGAGCAAAGGTCGTGAAACAACCTGCCAGGATTGAGATGATCGAGAACGATATAGCGAAGTTGGAAAATCCAGACCAGGAACGATTTAACTCCTGCTTATATCCAAGTTCAGCTAATCTTTTTTCATCACTATTTGTAATTGCCAAGATGTGCTCCTCCTTGAACCTTCGGGGTATAGCATTATTACTCCAAGTGTGACTCAAAGGAAAGGCTTTTTCTCATAAATGTGCCGGCTTATGGGCTACGTGTCGCCCAAAAGGATATCTTTTCCCGATCTCGTCGGTGATGGATTCAGTGATTTCGTATCCCTTTCCTCTATCCACTGTGATGGGTGGGGGATCTCAACTGTTGATCAAAGCGGCCAAGATATCCACTTAGAGAGGCGGGTTGAGGCTGCGGGGCAGAGCGCAAGCTTTAACTCGACACTGGCCAAAAACCTGGCTGATGGCGCGCTCCTTCATCTGCGTTGGGCGACAAAGGGTTTGGCAGTGAGCAAGGACAATACGCATCCATTTATCTATGGAGAGTATTCCTTCATCCACAATGGTTCGATCATTCCACCTGACTCTTTTTCCGCATTCATCGCTCCAAAATTTGTATCGCGTATCGTTGGAGAGACCGATAGTGAGCGTTACTTTTATCTAGTCATGACTGAGGTAGAAAAATTGGGGTTGGTCGCTGGCATCAAGAGTGCCTTGGCAATAATCAAAGATCATGGGCAGACAACTAGTTTGAATTGCATGCTTATGAATCGCGAATATTTCATCACCGTGAGCGAACACAACTCTGTGCGTAAACCAGAGTGGGCTCCTGATGATTATTATGAGATCAAATACTTACCGACCCCTGAAGGTGTCCTATTTGCATCGAGTGGCTGGAATCAACCGGGTTGGAAGAGCCTTGATAATCACAATCTAGCCGTAGTAAACAGATCGACTTTTGAGATTGAAGTTTTCGCGCTCTGATTAAGGCTCTACGATAGGGACATGAACCGCACCTATAGCGTTGAAACCTACGGCTGCCAGATGAATGTTCACGACTCCGAACGTATTGCGGGTCTTCTCGATGGGGCTGGGTACGTGCCGGTCATTGAGGGTCAACAGGCCGATATCATCGTTTTTAACACCTGCGCAGTGCGCGAGAATGCCGATAATAAACTCTATGGAAATCTCTCATTCTTGGCACCGATCAAGAGATTAAATCCGATGATGCAGATCGCTGTAGGCGGATGCTTGGCTCAAAAGGATCAGGCGATGATCCTCAAGAAAGCACCCTATGTTGATGTTGTTTTTGGAACACACAATGTGGGCTCGCTGCCGCAGCTACTCGAGCGTGCACGGATCGAAGAAGAGTCGCAGATTGAGATACTCGAATCCCTTGAACACTTTCCCTCGACACTGCCAGCTCGACGTCTGTCGGCTTTTTCTTCCTGGGTCTCGGTCTCCGTGGGATGTAATAACACCTGTACTTTTTGCATCGTCCCAACTCTGCGAGGGATTGAAAAAGATCGCGGTGCAAAAGAGATTCTCGCTGAGATTCGAACGCTAGTTGATCAAGGGGTTATTGAGATAACCCTGCTGGGTCAAAACGTCAACGCTTATGGCGTTGATTTCAATGACCGCCAGGCATTTGCAAATCTGCTCCGCGAGTGTGGGAGAGTCGATGGTCTGGAGCGTGTGCGCTTTATGTCTCCCCACCCACGAGATTTCACCGATGAGGTGATCGATGCAATGTCCCAGACTGACAATGTGATGCCCCATCTACATATGCCTGTGCAATCTGGCTCCAATGCGATACTTCAGGCGATGCGGCGTTCATATCGCACGGACAGGTATCTTGGAATTCTCGATCGTGTTCGAGATGCCATGCCTGATGCCTCTATTACCACCGATATCATCGTGGGTTTTCCGGGGGAGAGCGAGGTGGATTTTCAAGCGACCTTAGATTTGTGTTCTCAGGCTCGGTTTGCCGCGGCCTATACCTATCAATACTCGATTCGTCCCGGTACCCCTGCTGCCACAATGCCCGATCAAATTTCAAGCCAGGTTGTTGGAGAGCGCTATACACGCCTGCACAACCATCAACAGTTAATATCTCTCTCGGTCAATCAAGAGGCGATTGGAAAGAATTTCAAAGTTTTGGTGGGGGATTACGAGGGGCGCAGAGATAACGCTCAAGAGCGTCTGACAGGTCGTAGTGAGGATTTTAGGCTTGTCCACTTTGATAACACTGCTGATGCACGTCCTGGAGATGAGGTAGAAGTCTGCATAAGTGATGCATCGGCTCATTATCTCATTGGCACTCCCGGGGCGGTGCGTCGAACTCGAGGTGGGGATGCTCACGCCGCTCGCACGGCCGATACTCTAAAGAGTCCAACGATGCTTGGAATGCCATCATTATCACACTAAGAGAGATCACTTGATGAGCCTGATCATTGTTTGTGGGGCAACGGCCACGGGTAAAAGTGAACTTGCGATAGCCCTAGCACAACGCCTTGATGGAGAGATCGTGAACGCTGATTCCATGCAAATTTATCGTGGAATGGATATCGGCACAGCAAAGTTGAGTATCGCCCAGCGCCAAGGAGTTGTCCACCACCTATTGGATGTACTTGATGTAAGTCAAGACTCGACAGTGGCCTGGTATCAGGGTGCGGCTCGCCGTGCAATTAAGGAGATAACAGATCGCGGTAGGAGGGCAATTATCGTTGGTGGTACTGGCCTCTATATTAAATCGATTCTCGATGAACTCAACTTTCCAGATACCGATCCTGCTGTACGAGCAAACCTTGAGAGTGAGTTGGAGAACATCGGCTTGGATGCTCTATTTAGTAGGTTGGAAAGGTTGGATCCTGCAGCTGCCATCGCCATAGACCGTGCAAATGCCCGCCGAGTAATCAGAGCTTTGGAGGTCATTACGATAACTGGCAGGCCATTTACCGCCAATTTGCCCCGCCAGGAGAGCACACGATATCCAGATGCACGACAGTTTGGATTAGTGATGGATCGTGAAAGATTAGATGAGCGAATCAGCGCCCGCGTAGATCGAATGTGGGAGCAAGGCCTTATCGCCGAGGTAGATACTCTGCTTGGTGCTGGAATCACCGATGGACGTACGGCCCAACTTGCGTTGGGGTATGCACAGATTATCGCCTTTCGAAAAGGGTTGATGACTCAAGATCAGGCGCGTGAGGAGACTAAGCGTGCAACACGCCAGTACGCCAGACGGCAGGAGACCTGGTTCTCACGTGATGCACGAATCACCTGGATTTCGCCGGTACAGCCCCATCTAGAAACAGTGCTCTCGCACTTGGAGAAGATAAACTTAGCGTAATGATTGCAACTTATGGCCATGGCACAGAAAATGACTTTGTGCTCGTTTTTGACCCCAGCGATCATTATTCAATCACAACCGCTCAGACAGCGGCTATTTGTGACCGTAAAAGCGGTATCGGCGCAGATGGCTTGATCAGAATTATTAAACGTGATGAGAAATGGTTCATGGATTATCGAAACGCCGATGGCTCATTAGCTGAGATGTGTGGCAACGGTATTCGAGTGATGGCGCGCTATATGGTCGAGCGGGGCCATGTGCCCGAGGGTATATTCGCAATCAACACCCGTGATGGGCTCAAACATCTACGCGTTCCCATGGTGGGGGATATCTCGGTAAATATGGGGCAAGTGAGCAATGAGTCCGAAGCTATTACTGCAGCAACGAATGGCCGAATTTGGAATGGCTATAACATCAGTATTGGAAATCCCCATGCAGTTGTCTTTCTTGACGACATTACTCAGGTAGGAGAGTTGGATCAGCCGCCAGTTGTGCGACCCCGGGACTCTTATCCTGAGGGAGTCAATGTGGAGTTTGCCCAGATAACTGGTGATCACGAGATTTCAATGCGTGTATATGAACGGGGCAGTGGTGAGACACGATCATGTGGAACAGGTACATGCGCGGTGGCCTTGGCCGCTGTTGTGCATACTCAAGGCTCGTTGCCCTCTACCTGGGTGATTAATCCACCGGGTGGTCGCCTGGAGGTATCAATCGATGGACATTCAAATGCAACGCTTATAGGTCCAGCGGTTCTGGTCAAAGATGTCGATATATCGGAGTTCCTACTTGCTTAACAAAGATGTTGGAGATGAGTTCGAAGCGCTCATGCAAGAGAGTGCCCGAGTTGCCCAAGCATATGATGCAAGTGAGAGTGAGAATCTGCTTGACCCAACCCTTGAGCTATCAGAGCGCCATGCACTTCGCCGCGTCATAGGTTTTTCAACCGAACTCCAAGACATCTCCCTGGCTGAGTACCGTCAATTACAGCTCGAACGAGTTGTGCTGGTGGGAGTTTGGACTGAGGGCACATCTGCCATGGCTGAGAACTCCCTGGCCGAACTCAAAGCTCTAGCCGAGACGGCAGGCTCTGAAGTTCTTGAGGGATTGATTCAGCGACGTGATAAGCCAGATCCAGCGACATACATCGGATCTGGAAAGGTCGAGGAGTTACGACAGGTCGTGATTTCAACGGGTGCAGATACTGTCATCTGTGATGGTGAGCTCTCGCCATCACAACTTCGCCAACTTGAGGAAAAGGTAAAGGTAAAGGTTGTCGATCGGACCGCCCTAATCCTAGATATTTTTGCACAGCATGCAAAGAGTAAAGAGGGTAAGGCCCAGGTTGAACTTGCTCAGATTGCATATCTGCTACCACGACTTCGCGGTTGGGGAGATTCACTCTCGCGCCAAGTGGGTGGACGTGCAGCAGGGGGCGCTGGAATCGGTGGGCGTGGTCCTGGTGAGACCAAGATTGAGACTGATCGCCGTCGTATCCGTGACAAGATGGCAAAGTTGCGTAGAGAGATCACGCAGATGAAGATATCTCGCGATACGAAGCGACAAGAGCGCAAGCGCTCGAACATCCCATCTGTGGCGATCGCAGGATATACAAATGCGGGAAAGTCATCTCTGCTCAACTACTTGACAGATGCTGGAGTCCTTGTTGAAAACGCTCTTTTTGCGACACTGGATCCAACAGTTCGAAAGTCACAGACAAGTGAGGGTCGGATCTACACACTCAGTGACACCGTTGGCTTTGTTCGTCACCTTCCACACCAACTAATCGATGCATTCAAATCAACACTGGAGGAGGTATCAGGAGCAGATGTCATCGTGCATGTTGTCGATGGGTCGCATGCAGATCCCTTTGAGCAGATCCGTGCAGTGCGTCAAGTCATCGCAGAGATAGGCGGGGATAAGATCCCAGAGATCATCGCAATCAACAAGGTAGATATTGCCGACTCTGCCGTAGTGATGGAAATTTTGCGCAGGGAGCCTAATAGCTTTGCATTCTCAGTTCGCACAGGTTTTGGCGTGCAGGCCCTGGTGCATGCGATCGAAAGCTCACTTCCGCATCCGAGTGTTGAAATCAAGACTGTAATCTCCTATAACCGAGGTGATCTCATTCATGCCATCCATGAAAAAGGGGAGATTTTTTCACAGGAGTATGTCGAGGCTGGAACTGTGATTCACGCTCGGGTAGACGCTGGATTGGCCCAGGCGATAGAAAAGGCTGGAGAGAGTCTGGAATAACCTCCCCACGCGGCGTGTTGGAATAACCAGGAAGAGCGAAAATAGGCCATGATGCGCCCGCAGGTCGCAAATCTGAGATAAGAATCGGGGTGGGAGTAGTGGCAACAGACTACGACACCCCCAGAAAGACAGATGAAGAGCTCCACGAGGAGTCGTTAGAGGAGCTCAAGGCCCAGCGTGTTGATGCTCAATCCGGTCAGATCGATGTCGATGAGGCAGAGGCGGCAGAGACTCTCGAACTTCCTGGGGCAGATTTGTCGGGTGAGCAGTTGGCCGTTCGTGTCGTTCCCAAGCAAGAGGACGAGTTCACTTGTTCACGCTGCTTCTTGGTTCATCACATTACCCAACTTGCTAAGGGTGAGGGTGCAAAGGCCGTTTGTAGCGAATGTGCCTAACTCGGCCCTAAGTATTTCACGAATTTCTGCGCATTATTAGTTGTGACTAACCAGTACGGTGTCCTATCACGGGCATCGTTAATCTCAATGCGCACACCAGTTGATGACCAGAATCGTATTCCAAGAAAGGCCGCTGGATCTGCATCACGGGTGCGCAAGACACGAACCTGTTGACTAGATAGAGCGTGTGACTGTCCTAAAAACTTCAATGCGATATGGGCTCGACCTACTCGTAACTCCTGCTCATCTATCTCAATGACCAAGGCGCTCTTAATCGCAATTACAATCAATAGCCCTGTACAGATGATCAAAGATATTAGAGCGGCATTGTTTCCAAGAGCCGCCCAGATGGAGATTACAAGTGAGAGGAGGAAGAGATAGATCAGCGCCAATAGCCAGAGGGGCATTCGAATAACTTCACGATAACGCATAGGAGTTACGGTATCGGATACTCTTTGCCCATGAGTCGTATCGCCAGCACCATTGCGCCAGAGGGAGCGCTGATTCCAGAGCGCCACCCAAAGGCTCCGGCCATTGGTTCAAAGATTCCATCTCATTTTGGCCACTGTTTCGGCTGTGGCGATCAACACCCAACGGGACTGCATCTTGTTGCCTATGCCGGTCAGGGAGTTGATATCACTGCCCGCTTTACTGTGACACAGGATCATCAAGGTGCCCCTGGATTGGCCCACGGCGGTTTGTTATCACTGGCATTTGATGAGGCGCTCGGCAAGTTGATGTGGCTACTCCGTACACCTGCCGTGACCGCTCGCCTTGAAACCGATTTCTTGAAGCCCGTGCCAATTGGCTCCACACTGCACATCAGCGCCAAAATAACTGGACAGGTCAGACGCAAGGTATTCACAAGTGCAGAGGGTCGACTCGATAGCCTCACTGGTCCCATTGTGGTGCGCGCATCGGCTTTGTTCGTGATCGTAACAATGGATCATTTTTTAAATAATGCACCTCAAGACTATTTGGCACAACTGGCAAAGACGCCCGAGTTATTGGCCTTCGTCGATCCCCAGTTTGAGATAAACCCCTAGCAATGGCAGTGGTTCAAGTCCTCATCACACGAGTGGATTCATCGATACCAATGCCCTCGTATGCAAAAGGTGGCGATGCCGGGGCTGACATATCGACAAGAGTCGATTTCACCCTAGCTCCAGGTGAGCGCCGACTCATCCCAACTGGAATCTCTATCGCACTACCTAATGGCTATGTTGCCCTGGTTCATCCACGCTCAGGTTTGGCTCTCAAAGATGGCATCACATTGGTCAATAGCCCTGGAACTATCGATGCAGGCTTTCGAGGTGAGATCTCGTGCCTACTGATCAATCACGATCCTACTCAATCTGTCTCCTTCAAGAAAGGTGATCGCATCGCACAGTTGTTGATTCAAAGAGTTGAACGGGCAGATTTCATCGAACTCACTGATCTTCCTGGCTCAGTGCGTGGCCAGGGTGGATTTGGTTCTACGGGAAAGACATGAGCGAGCACAATCAAGATCGCGACAAGGTGATGGGGGCCCTGGGTGGCAAAAAGGGGCTCATAGATTCGGGTCTACCTGCTCTTGTATTTCTTGTTGTTTTCAATATAAAAAATGACTTGAGGATGGCCTTAACTGGCGCCATTATTCTTTCAATCCTGCTTGCAATCACTCGTCTTGTAAAGAAAGGCACCATACAACACGCTATCTCTGGATTATTGGGCGTATTACTCTGTGCCTACTTCGCCAATAAGAGTGGTAATGCCTCTGATTTTTATCTTCCAAAACTGCTGACTAATCTTGCATACGGCAGTGCATATTTGATTGCTAACTTGATTGGTTGGCCACTACTAGGTGTTGTTCTTGGCCCTCTCCTAGGGGAAAATTTCGAGTGGCGAAAGAGTCCAGCACGAAAGCAGGCATATATCCGCGCTAGTTGGATTTGGGTCGCTATGTTCTTTCTGCGTATCGCGGTGCAGTACCCAATCTATCGCTCCGGAAATGTCAATTTGCTGGGAACAGTGAATCTAGCCATGGGATACCCACTCTTCTTTGCTACTGCTTATCTGTCATGGCGAATCATTAAAATGGCTCCACCCATCCAAAAATCCATGGATTAGGTGATAAAGCAGGCTTTGATCTTCTCCTCAGCTACCGTTGATGCGATAAATAAGAGCTCATCACCTGCGGCAAAGACATCATGGGCCTTTGCAGTAATGACGCGGCCATCACGCACAATCGCAGCTAAGGTCGCCCCTTCTGGAAGTTCTATCTCCTCGACGGTCTTTCCAGCGCAGGAGGAGCCATCAGGAAGGGTCAACTCCACGAGATTAGCCTGACCTTTTTTGAATGAGAACAAGCGAACTACATCACCAATGCTGACGGCCTCTTCAACCAGGGCCGAGATGATGCGGGGAGTCGACACTGCGACATCAACTCCCCAGGAAGTGTCGAATAACCATTCATTCTTAGGGTGATTAATGCGGGCAACCACACGGGGTACCCCATATTCGGTCTTTCCAAGAAGAGATGTCACTAAATTTGCCTTGTCATCTCCGGTTGCCGCCACCAACACCTGGCATGTATCAAGATGAGCCTTATCAAGAGATGTGATCTCACAGGCATCGGCCATTAACCACTCTGCATCTGGCACGCTCTCTAACTTGATTGCTTTGGGATCTTTATCAATGAGAAGAACTTGATGCCCATTATCTAGGAGTTCTTTGGCTATTGCGCGACCGACATTTCCAGCTCCAGCGATGGCTACTCTCATGAGCGCTCTGCCTGCGGTGATTGGGCGAGAATTGCCTCAACACGAGCGGTGTCCTCTTCGGCGACCATCACATGAATCAGATCACCCTCCTGCAATACTGTGTGCTCATCGGGAATGATTCCAACACCTAGACGCGTGATGAATGCTACGCGTGCGGGTGTGAGTTCATCAATGAGTAAGATTGCTCGTCCGTACCAATTATTGTGAGGATACATCTCGCACAGCAGGACCCTCCCACTGGCATCGCGCCACTCAGATTTCGATCCCTCGGGTATCAAGTTACGCAGGATCTGATCTGTGGTCCAGAGTACCGTTGCAACGGTTGGGATGCCCAAGCGTTGGTAAATCTCAGCTCGGCCTGGGTCATAAATACGTGCAACGACTTTCTCTACTGCGAAGGCTTCACGTGCAACTCGAGCTGCCAAGATATTTGAATTATCACCATTACTGACAGCGGCAAATGCATCTGCACGTTCGATTCCTGCCTCACGTAAAATATCGCGATCAAAACCCACCCCATTGACTGTTATCCCTTTGAAACCGGGACCAAGGCGACGAAAGGCCTCGCGTGTTTGATCGATTATTGCAACACTATGTCCGGCGGCCTCAAGTTCGGCAGCCAATGAAGATCCGACTCGACCGCAACCCATGATGACTACGTGCATATGTACTAACTTACACCCATAGGCTTATATCCATGGTATCCACCAATAGCGCGCGCTGGAGGATTGGCGATAGTTTTGAGGCCGAAATTGAGAAAGTTGCCCATGGTGGTCACTTCATCGTCCGTCATGAAGGTGCAGTTTTTTTCGTTCGTCATGCAATTCCAGGAGAACGTGCTCGTGTAGTGGTCAGCTCAACCGGCTCATCATTTAATCGCGCCGATGTTGTTGAGGTGTTACAACCATCTCCAGATCGCGTCCAACCACCTTGTAAGTTTGCCCATCGCTTAGGGTGTGGAGGATGCGACTTTCAACACATATCGGTGAATCGCCAGCGCCAATTGAAATCCGATGTCATTACCGAGCAGTTTGCTCGCATTACTAAAATTGATGTGCATGTTGAAGTAGAGGAGGTGAGTACTCCTCTTTACTGGCGTACACGATCGATAGCAACGACAGATGGCACAGGGCAACTCGGCTTTTACGCTGTCCGTAGCCACTCTGTCATCCCGGTGGATGATTGCCTCATAATGCTCAAAGAGATGAATATGCCCGAACTTGCTTCACGCACTTGGAAGCCCGATATACGTGTTGAGATCGCAACGTCAACTACGAATGAGAGAAATGTCGCCATTGCTCCAGTTCGCGGTCAGGGAAAGGCTCGTTTGAGTGAGGGCAGTCAGATTTTACATGAAAAAGTAGGTGAAAAATCTTTGGAAGTTAGTCAGAGCTCCTTCTGGCAGAGTAATTCCAATGCTCCTGCGATATTAACGAGTGTAGTTTTAGATTTTGCTCAATTACGACTTGGGGATCAGGTACTCGATTTATATGCAGGAGTCGGTCTTTTCACCTCAGTCATAATCGACATCATCGGCACCGGTGGAGGAGTGGATTTGATTGAAGCAAGTAAGAGCGCGAGTGCAGATGCGGCTCGAAATTTTGCGAACAATCCAAACATCAGGATAATCAGCGGTGATGTCGCCCAACATTTGCCTCGTATCACTAGCGCCGATGTGGTCGTCCTAGATCCTCCACGTGAAGGTGCGGGTAAGACCGTAGTAAGTGAAATTCTGCGTCTGAAACCGCGAACGGTCGTCTATGTCGCATGTGATCCAGCTGCACTCGCACGTGATACTAGTTACTTTTTCAAGAAAGGCTACTCCCTCACTGCTCTTCGTGCCTTTGATCTATTTCCGATGACTCATCACATTGAATGTGTTGCCCAGTTCTCTCCCACCAGTGTAATATTGGAGCCTAAGGGTAAAATTGTGGAAGGTAGATAATGAGTAAAAACTCTTTTGGCGCAAAGAGAAATCTTGAAGTCGCGGGAAAGAGCTTTGAGATATTTGATATCTGCGGTATCCAAGGTGCAGATAATCTTCCATTCTCGTTGAAAATACTCCTTGAAAACCTCCTACGCACTGAAGATGGCGCAAATATAACCGCGGCCCATATTAAAGCCTTGGCCTCGTGGAACCCACAGAGTGAGCCAGATACTGAGATCCAGTTCACGCCAGCACGCGTTATTCTTCAAGACTTCACTGGAGTGCCCTGCATTGTGGATCTGGCGACTATGCGAGAGGCCATTGTCGAGCTAGGCGGAGATGCATCAAAGGTGAACCCTTTGGCACCTGCAGAGCTTGTTATCGATCACTCGGTCATCGCCGATGTCTTTGGTAGCGCAGACTCTCTCGAGAAAAACGCTGATATTGAGTACCAGCGTAATCAAGAGCGTTATAGATTCCTGCGTTGGGGACAGAGCGCATTCGATGAGTTCAAAGTAGTTCCACCAGGAACTGGGATCGTCCACCAGGTAAATATCGAGTATCTGGCGCGCGTTGTGATGACACGAGAAGTAAAAGGTGTCCTTCGCGCCTATCCAGATACCGTTGTTGGCACCGACTCACACACGACAATGGTTAATGGTCTTGGTGTCTTGGGTTGGGGTGTCGGTGGCATCGAGGCCGAGGCCGCTTTACTGGGACAACCTGTCTCCATGCTGATCCCACAAGTTGTCGGTTTCAAACTCACGGGCGCGCTACCTTCTGGCACAACGGCAACCGATATGGCGCTTACGATTACTGAGATCTTGCGCAAAGTGGGTGTCGTTGGGAAGTTTGTGGAGTTTTTTGGCCCAGGAGTTGTATCAGTACCGATGGCCAATCGCGCGACTATTGGGAACATGAGCCCTGAGTATGGCTCGACATGTGCCATCTTCCCGATTGATCAAGAGACTTTGCGATATTTGCAACTCACTGGACGCAGTCAAGATCAGATAGCTTTGGTTGAAAAGTATGCCAAGATTCAAGGGCTATGGCACGATCCACTGAGCCCTCCACGCTTCTCACAGATTGTTGAGCTAGATCTTTCAACGGTTGTCCCCTCCATCTCAGGACCTAGGCGCCCTCAAGATCGCATCTCATTGAGTGATTCAAAAAGTGCATTCACCAAGATTCTCCCGACATACTTCTCAGATAAGACCGTCAAGGGTGATGTCGTTGCCGGCGCGACTCGGATTAAAAATGGCGATGTTGTCATCGCCTCAATTACATCGTGTACCAATACATCAAATCCATCGGTAATGATTGGGGCGGCCTTACTTGCGAAAAAGGCGGTTGAAAGGGGTTTGAAATCCAAGCCTTGGGTCAAGACAACCCTTGCGCCTGGATCAAAAGTGGTCACCGATTATTATGATCGCGCAGATCTGACGAAATATATGCAGGCTCTTGGCTTTCATCTGGTCGGCTACGGCTGTGTCACATGTATAGGAAACTCTGGTCCACTGCCCATAGCCATCAGTAAGGCTGTGACTGATAGTGATTTGGCGGTCAGCGCGGTGCTCTCTGGCAATCGAAATTTTGAGGGCCGTATCAGCCCCGATGTGAAGATGAATTACCTAGCATCGCCGCCTTTGGTCATTGCCTATGCAATCGCAGGCACAATGGATCATGATTTTGAAAAGGACTCATTGGGTAAGGATTTGGCAGGAGTGGATGTATATCTCAAGGATATCTGGCCAACGCCTCAAGAGATTCAAGCAGTAATTGACTCTTCTATCTCATCGCAGATGTTTACAAAAGATTATGAGAGCGTCTTTGAAGGAGATCATCGATGGAAGGCATTGGCCACTCCCACTGGGAAGACTTTTGATTGGGATGTGAAATCCACCTATGTTCGCAAACCCCCATATTTTGATGGCATGCCAAAGCTTCCAAAGCCTGTTACCGATATCCTAAACGCGCGGGTCCTGGCCATCTTGGGGGATTCAGTAACAACAGATCACATCTCTCCTGCCGGCAATATCAAAGTCGATTCCCCAGCCGGGAAGTATTTGGCTGAGCATGGTGTGGATCGAAAAGACTTCAACTCATACGGCTCTCGGCGCGGAAATCATGAGGTGATGATTCGTGGGACATTTGCCAATATCCGCTTGAGAAACCTTTTATTGGAGGGCATCGAGGGGGGCTTCACACCTAACTTTCTCGAGGGTGGTAAGCAAGAGAGCATTTTCGATGCATCAACTGCCTATCAAGGCGCGGGAGTGCCTTTGGTGATTCTGGCAGGTAAAGAGTATGGGTCGGGCTCATCCCGTGACTGGGCCGCAAAGGGAACAGCGCTTCTTGGAGTACGAGCCGTGATAGCAGAGAGTTTCGAGCGTATCCACCGCTCAAATCTGATCGGCATGGGCGTATTGCCCCTTCAGTTTCGAGCTGGTGAGAGCGCACAGAGCCTTGGATTAGATGGCACGGAGGTGTTCTCAATTATGGGAATCACCGCACTCAATACCGGTGGGATTCCACGTGAGCTGGCAGTGAGCGCGGGTGACAAACTTTTTCATACGAAGGTGCGTATCGATACGCCGGGTGAGGCCGATTACTACCGACATGGTGGGATTATGCAGTACGTTCTGCGCTCGCTCTTATCGGCGTGAGCACCTAAAATATCTCCATGTTAGAGGCGATCAACTCACCTTCAGATCTAGAGGCCCTAACCCCTGCTGAGTTATCCCAACTCAGCGAGGAAATCCGTAGCTTTCTGATTGAAAAAGTCTCAAAGACAGGCGGGCATTTAGGACCGAACTTGGGCGTAGTCGAATTGACCATCGCGATACATCGAATCTTCACATCACCCAAGGATGTCATTCTCTTCGATACGGGGCATCAAGCCTACGTTCATAAGATCCTGACTGGC
Source organism: Actinomycetota bacterium (assembly GCA_005800815.1). Lineage (GTDB taxonomy): Bacteria > Actinomycetota > Actinomycetes > Nanopelagicales > Nanopelagicaceae > Planktophila. Next base: position 55,398 of record SYEK01000006.1, on the reverse strand, counting down.
CGCGCTGGTATGTTCGAGCAACTGCGCCAGCGTGATGGGATCTCTGGCTACCCCAATCGCAACGAAAGTGTGCACGATGTTATTGAAAACTCGCATGCATCGACAGCGCTTTCATGGGGTGATGGAATCTCACGTGGATTTGCCTTACAAGGCGAGAATGATAGACATGTCGTAGTAGTCGTGGGTGATGGCGCACTGACGGGAGGCATGTCTTGGGAGGCCCTGAATAATATTTCGACCGCTGAAATGAGAAATCTGATTATTGTCATTAATGATAATGAGCGTTCTTATTCACCGACTATCGGTGGGGTAGCCACCTATCTATCGACGCTTCGTGTGACACGTGGATATGAGAGGTTTCTTGATTGGGGCAAAGATGTTCTGCACAAGACCCCGGTTGTTGGAGGACCAATTTATGACACTTTGCATGGCATGAAAAAAGGGATAAAAGACATCATCGCTCCACAGGGAATGTTTGAAGATCTTGGACTCAAATATATGGGACCGATAGATGGGCACGATATTGCAGCCATGGAGCGGGCTTTGACGCAAGCAAAAGACTATGGAGCCCCAATTCTGGTTCACGCCATCACCGAGAAGGGGCGTGGTCATAAACCGGCGGTCAAGGATGAAGCAGAGAAGTTTCATGCCGTTGGAGTCGTTGATCCTGAGACGGGGGAGCCTCTATCAAAGAGTGGTCTAACATGGACAAAGGTTTTCTCTGCGGCCTTAGTCGAACTTGGACAGGAGCGAGAAGATATCATCGCCATTACCGCAGCGATGCAAGGTCCAACTGGCCTTGATAATTTTGCACAGCACTTCCCGCAGCGCACCATTGATGTTGGAATCGCTGAGCAACATGCCGTAACCAGTGCTGCAGGAATGGCTTTTACTGGTTTACATCCAGTTGTCGTTGTCTACTCAACCTTCCTGAACCGGGCATTTGACCAGCTATTGCTTGATGTCGCACTGCATAAGGCTGGAGTCACCTTTGTTCTAGATCGCGCAGGAATTACTGGGGATGATGGGCCATCCCATCATGGTATTTGGGATCTAGCCCTCACAGGTATCGTTCCAACGATGCATATTGGCGCACCTCGAGATGGTGCACGCTTGCGCGAGCTCTTGCGTGAGGCAGTTGGTATCACCCATGCCCCGTCAATGGTGCGCTTTCCCAAAGGCGCAGTACATGCAGATATCCCGGCATTTGAGCGTCGTGATGGCATCGATATCCTCTATCGCGGTGAGAGCGCCGATGTATTGATGATTAGTGTCGGTGCAATGGCCGCTATCGCCGTTGAGGCCGCCTCACAGGCCTTTCGTGAGGGAGTTGGTGTCACTGTTATCGATCCGCGTTGGGTAAAGCCTCTTCCACAATCTCTCATTGCCATGGTCACTCGTTATCGCACCGTTGTCGTCTTAGAGGATGGAATTCGCCATGGTGGAATAGCCAGTACGATCTCTGAAGTTTTAAGGGATGCGGGGATCAATGTTGCTCTTCACTCAATTGGTGTGCCACTAGAGTTTCTTGAGCACTCAAAGCGCAGTGAGATACTCAGTGACATCGGAATTACTGCCCAAAATATCGCACGCAGTGTCGTTGAATGGAGCAGTGATTTTAAGGAAGAGATGCAACCCCAGCAGGATGAAAACGCGAATCGCATACAGAATCGCTGATACCCTCACGATCTAAATACGGCAATATTCCCCCCAGGTGCATCGGCCAACCTGCGCCCATCAACATACATAAATCGATCTCTGCAGCCGTTGCTACGACACCCTCATCAAGCATCATGCGCGCCTCTACGGCAAGGGCGTTCAATGCGCGAGCACGAACCTGTTCAGGCGTTGATGCAGAATCACCCTTAGGAATTAGGGCTAGCGCCGCTGGATTTGCAACAACGCCCCCATCCTCTGCCTTGATATAAAAGTTTCGAACCCCCGCTTTGACCATGGCGGCCATAGTGGGGGAGATCCGGTAGCGGGGCCCCAGATTCTCGTTGAGCGTCTCTGATACGTGCAAGGCGACACCGGGTCCAACAAGGTCGAGCAACTGGAACGGAGACATTGGAAAGCCGATCGAACTCATTGCGCTATCAGCCACCGCAGGAGCAGTGCCCTCATCAACGGCATCTGTAATCTCTCCCATGAAGCGAGTTAACAAACGATTCACAACAAATCCTGGTGCATCTTTACAGATGATCATGGTCTTTTTGAGCTCTTTGCCCACTGCTACTGCAGTGGCAGTGGTTGCATCATCGGTATGACTTGTGCGTGCAATCTCAAGTAGAGGCATTACTGCGACTGGATTGAAGAAGTGAAATCCAACGACTCGCTCTGGATTTTTCATACCCTGACTCATTCTTTCAACGGAGAGGGAAGAGGTATTCGTCGCAAGGACGCACTCAGGTGAGATGATTGTCTCCAACTTCTTGAAGAGCTCTTGTTTGAGTGAGAGCTCTTCAAATATAGCCTCAATAATAAAATCACAACCTCCAAAAACATTTTGATCGGAAGATCCGCTGATCAATTGTGAGAGGCGCAGCGCAGCCTCTGGATTCATCCGATTCTTTTCAACGGCCTTGGTCAACTCATTCTTCACCCAAGCAACGCCTTTGTCAGCGCGCTCTTGATCGATATCGGTCATCACTACTGGACACTTGAGATTTTTTAGGAGTAGGAGAGCCAGCTGTGATGCCATCAGTCCTGCCCCAACCACACCGACTTTGGTAACTTTACGTGCAAGGGCTGGTTTAGGAGCTCCCTCTACTTTTTTGCGTTTCTTTTGTATCAAATTGAAAGAGTAGAGGGATGCGCGTAAGGAATCACTCATCATGAGATCTGCGAGTACTTGATCCTCTGCATCAAAGCCTTGACCCAGGGTGTTGCTCCTTGATGCCGATATAAGTTCAAGCGCCTTCATGGGTGAGGCAAGCAGCGCACCACCGTATTTTTTGAGGGCAGCGGCCTTGCCCGTTGCAAGAGCGCTCTGCCATGCAGGATCTGAGCTGTAATCTGCGCGCTCGATAGTTATTGAGCCATCGAGAACCGAGACCGCAAATGCAATAGAGCGCTCGAGAAAATCAGCTGGCTCGAAAACGGCATCGACGACACCAAGTTTGAGGGCATCCTTGGCCTTCATCATCGTGTTGTTGTTGAGTGCATTGAGCATGATCACTTGGATAGCTCGCTCTGGGCCGATGAGCTTAGGCAAGATCGTTGCACCGCCCCAGCCAGGGACTAAACCTAGAAATACTTCGGGTAATGCCGTGAAGGCAGTGCTTGCAAGGCTACGGTACTTACAGTGCAGAGCGACTTCTAGGCCGCCACCGAGTGCCAAGCCGTTGATGAATGCAAATGTTGGGATACCGCACTCATTGAAGCGACGAAAAATATCATGACCTAACTTGCCGATTGCAAGTGATTGGCTGCGATCACTCAGAAATGACAAGGCCGATAAATCTGCGCCCGCGGCAAAGATGAATGGCTTACCTGTGATTGCCATGGCAACTGGCTTACGTGCAATCGCATCGGAAAGGGCGGCATCTAGAGCCTGTAGCGATGTCGGTCCAAAGGTATTAGGGCGGTTGTGATCGAGGCCATTATCCAATGTGATCAAGGCCATCGCTCCGCTTAAACCAAATGCAGCAAGGTCAATCTCGCGCACCAGTGCCTTGGTGACCACCTCTTCAGGTGCACCCGCTGGCAGAGTTATCTCTGCACTCACTTACTTGGAGCCTGCCTTAAAGTGAGGGTTCTCCCAGATGACGGTGCCACCCATACCAAGACCGATGCACATGGTTGTGATCCCATAACGAACCTCAGGTTGGGCCTCGAAGGTGCGTGCTAAGTTGAGCATCAAACGTACACCTGAGGATGCAAGTGGATGTCCAACGGCGATGGCTCCACCGTAAGGATTAACACGAGCGTCATCATCGGGAATGGAAAAGTAATCGAGGAAGGCAAGTACTTGAACAGCGAAGGCCTCATTAATCTCAAATGCGCCGATATCTTCAATTTTCAATCCAGATTGCTTGAGTGCTTTGAGTGTCGATGGAACTGGTCCGTATCCCATAATCTCAGGCTCAACGCCGGCAAATGCGAAGGTGACCATCTTGGCTTTGATAGTTAAGCCAAGCTCGTTTGCCCTCTCCTCACTTGCAAGGAGTGCAGCTGTTGCGCCATCGTTTAATCCAGAGGAGTTGCCTGGTGTGACGCGGCCTGCGGTACGAAAGGGTGTCTTAAGACCAGATAAGCCCTCCATGGTTGTCTGTGGGCGAGGGGCCTCATCCATAGTGGCAACGGTCCAGCCCAGTTCGGCGCTTCGCGCCGCAGTAGGGATCAAATCTCTTTGAATCTTTCCCTGCGAATATGCCTTGGCAGTTTTAAGCTGGGAGTTCATGGCATATCGATCGCTGCGCTCCTTCGTCAACTGCGGGAAGCGATCATGGAGACGCTCGGCCGTTGCACCCATGGCCAGTGCATCCTGGTCGACGATACGCTCAGATAAGTAACGTGGATTTGGATCTAGACCCTCACCCATTGGATGGTTACCCATATGTTCTACGCCACCTGCGATTGCAATCTCATTTATGCCCATTGCGATCGCCCCAGCGATGGTTGTGACGGCAGTTAAGGCACCTGCGCACCAGCGATCAATCGAATAGCCAGGTACTGTGTTTGGAAGACCTGAGAGAAGAGCCGCGCTTCGGCCGATGTTCATTCCCTGATCACCGGTCTGAGTGGTTGCAGCTATCGCAACTTCTTCTATTGCCGCTGGATCTATGCTGGGATTGCGCTCGAGCAAACCTCGGATTGCACGGACCATAAGATCATCGGCGCGGGTTCCTGCATACATTCCGCCGGCTTTACCAAATGGGGTACGAACTGCATCGACCAATACAACTCTGCGCGTCATCAGAACTCCCCTCTACTCACGCTGGTGCACATAAGGATAGCCTTCAGTTAAGACTTCTAACACCAGTACCTAGGCTGAAACAGGGGCCTTGGTGGGGGCTTTCTGCGAGGATTTTGATAGATACGGAGTCAAGACGGCACTCAAGTATGCGACATAGATGCCAAGTTGTAACCATGAGGTTGTTGTATCAAAACCGATTGTTCCAGAGAGAGATGCGCCCAAGATCGAATCTTTGGCGATAAATGAGGTCACATCCCAGACAAAGGCATCAGGCCCGGGTAAGAAGCCGAGCTCCTGGAACTCATGGACTCCATAGGAGAGAACTCCGGCTGCAACGATGATGAGTGCAACTCCTGTGTAGGTGAAGAACTTGGAGAGATCTAACTTTACGGCGCTCTTATAGATTAAATAGCCAAGGGTGATGGAGAGGGAAAAACCTAAAATAAGCCCAACGGCAGAGCTCGTAGTGTCTGCAACGCTTTGAAAGTTCGAATAGACGAAGAGGGAGGTTTCAAGACCCTCTCGGATGACAGCGACAAAGGCTGCTGCGGCAATCGCTATCGGTCCAGTGCCTGCCGCAGCATCTACCTTGCCATGCAGATTACTGCGCAGGGTTCGAGCTGTTCGCTTCATCCAAAAAACCATCCACGTGACAAGTCCTACTGCAACGAAAGAGGTGATACCTGCGAACAACTCTTGGCCCCGATCACTCAATGAGACCGAGGTGAAGGAGAGGAATGCGCCAAGGCCCAGACTTGCAACTATCGCAGCGGCCACACCCACCCACAAAGGCCTTAAATAGCTGGTGCGCTGGGTCTTGTAGATATAGGCGACAAGAATTCCAACGATGAGAGAGGCCTCTAGCCCCTCTCGAAGGGCGATGATGAAAGTGCTCAGCATGTTTGAAGCCTAATCCCGGCCTCCTATTTACGCAACTCTTTCGTTGCGTAAATCAGCCCTGCTCTCCTATCTCTTTGCTCACAGCTTCAGCCCCCTCTGGGGTCTTGGGCATCTGCAAGGGCTCATGCTTGAGCAGGGCCTTGGCCACTGCCGGGGCTACCAGCTCTATCTGCCACGGGCGAGCACCAAGGCCCTGCAGCATGGCACGCACGCCCGGTTCATCATGCTCCTGCGTTGAGCCCACGGGTGGTGACCAGCAGATGCGACGTATGTATTCAGGAGAGATGAGATTTTCTACTGGAATCGAGTTTTCAGTGGCGATCACTTCGATAAGGGCGCGGGCATGGGAAAAGGGTGCGAACTTTTCTGGAAACTTCTCGCGCCACAGTTTCATCGCAGGGAGTGAATCCGTGGTGCTGCGAGTAGGCGGCCACTCTTGCTCAGGAATTGCAACGGCGCGAGCGATGGCCTCGAGCCAAATCGTATGGTGCTCTAACCAGCGGGGGCGCAGGCCGATAGGTCGAAGAGCCTTCTCGAACTCTTTTTTAGTTGTAGGCGCAGCCAAGCAGAGCCCAATAATCGCCGAATCATTCAGAAGTCTCCCTGGCGCAATATCGAGCCCTGAGGCAAGGCCATCACGTGTCATCCATAGTTCACGGATGATGGCCAGCTGATCACGGCGTTTAATCTTGTGCATTCCAGATGTGCGCCGCCATGGATCTACTCGCGGTGGTGGCGCTGGTGCGCTCAGAATTGCTGCGAACTCCTGCTTGGCCCACTCCAATTTCCCCCCAGCGCTCAAGAGTGCATACATGGCATCACGAAGTTCGATAAGGAGTTCGACATCTAAAGCCGCATAGGTGAGCCACTCTTGGGGGAGAGGGCGCGTTGACCAATCGGCAGCGCTATGCTCCTTGGCAAGGCTGACTCCCATCACTGACTCAAGGAGAGGCCCAAGTCCAACTCTGGGTAGGCCTGCGATACGCCCTGCCAGCTCGGTATCAAAAAGATGCAGTGGCTCCAATCCAAGCTCACGAAGACAGGCAAGATCTTGGGTGCTTGCATGCAGGATGATCTCATCGCTATTGAGAAGATCATTAAGAGATGCCATGAGCACATTGTTGAGACCGAAGGGGATCGGATCGATGAGATGAAGACCTCCACCATGGCGTTTTATCTGTATGAGATACGCCCTGGCACTGTAGCGAAATCCAGAGGCACGCTCGGCATCGACTGCGAACGGACCGGTTCCTGCAGATAACTCCTGGAGAGCTCTCTTTAAAGCCTCATCGCTATCGATGACTGGAGGGGTGCCACCCTGGGGCACCAGTAAAGGCACTGGTTGTACCTCTTGCTCCATTTAAATTTTTTACCGGGCCCTTGATGTATTAAGAGCTGCAACACCCTCAGGTATCTCCTGAAGACCTGCAACCTCTGCGATCAAGGTGCACCAGCCAGAGATGTGCTTGATGATCTCTAAAGGATCTGAGATGAGCGGTGTCCATGATGCGCGGATCTCAATCTCTGATTCATTGTTGCGAGGTGAGAGCCTACCAAAGGAGGCACTCGAGACCCGTGTCACTGTTCCACTTGTAGCCGTGATCGTGCAATCAGCTCCATTCAGTGCGGATAAAAACCAGCCCCATCCAAACTCAGGCAGTGATGGATCCTCCTGCATCGCCGTATCTACATCGGCGCGCACAAAGCTCACGCAACGAAATTCACCCTCCCAGGTATCTTGCCCTCCTGGCTCATGCAAGAGGACAAAACGCCCTGATGCTAACTCATCCTCTTCATCTCCGGTTTTCCCATTACTCACATCAACAGAGAATGCAAATGAATACATCGCTAATTTTTGCGGCGCAGGAACCTCCTCAAGAATAATTTCATGACGGGGCGTGAATGCGCGCAGTTGATTGACTAACCGCTCAAATCCCGAGGAATCCACTGTCATAGCGTAATTATTGCAGAGGAGTTTTTCGGGAGGCAGGGCGGTAACCTTGGATACATGGCATCACTATTGGCTCTGCTCTCTAGTCTTCTCTGGGGTACCGCCGATTTTGAAGGTGGGCGTTTGAGCAAGCACCGTGCGCCAATTGCAGTTCTTGGTTTTTCACAAGTGTTGGGTCTGTTCTTTGGAATCACGCTCGTTATTTTTTTGGGCGATAGCGGTGCACAGGCCTTTGGTGATGGTGGGTATCTCATCCCAGGAATCTGTGCCGGCTTTCTCGGATATTTTGGGCTTATATGTCTCTATGCAGGCCTTGCATCAGGAAGTATGGGAGTCGTTTCACCAATCAGTGCATTGAGTGCAGTGATACCTTTGAGTTATGCCTTGATCAATGGTGAATCACTCTCACTAATCACATCGATCGGTATTGTGCTAGCTCTGGCTGGGGCCTTTTGTGCAAGCGGCCCTGAGCTCTCCCAAGGCCTACCGCTACGTCCACTCTTACTTGCAATCGGTGCAGCATGTGGATTCGGAACGGCGCTGACTTTCATCTCCATTGGTTCGCAATCAAGTGCTCTCATGACAATGGTCACGATGCGCATGGCAACTCTTGTTCTCACTCTTGGTATCGCTCTGCGATATCGCTCTCTCGGTGGATTCACAAGGAGAGAATATCCAAGCCTGCTCTTCATGGGAGTCGCCGATTTCTTGGCGAATCTTCTGCTGGGTGTTGCTTGTAGCAAGGGATCAGTCTCGGTAGCCATGGTCCTTGGCTCGATGTATCCCATTGCTACGGCGCTACTGGCATTCAAATTCTTACATGAGCGCCTGCACAAAGTTCAGTACGTGGGGATTGCTTTGGCCGTTGGTGGTGTCGCACTCATCTCGGCATTCTAATTATGTGCGTGGAAAAAGAGTGTTTGATCAATCTGGCTTTCGGTAAATGTTGTGAAGCCGTTGAGTATTGCCTGCCAATCGATGATATTTTCACCATGGCGGTCAGGCGTAACAGTTAGGTAGAAATCATCGATGAGTCCTTGCTCAAGAAGTTCATGGAGTAAAAGTGCACCACCCTCAATCAAGATTCGGGGACCAAAGATTTTTCGAGCATCAATGATCGCCTCCGCTGGGGCCGTATTCCACAGCTGTGCCTTGGGGTTGGCTGGAATCGGATTTATCTTTGATCGTGAGATGACAACTAGGGGTACCGGTGTCATCTGATATGGCTCGTTACGCGCAGTGTTGCCTCCAATGATGATTACATCAAATTCGCGCCGACGAGCCAGAAAGATGGTGCGGTCGGCCTTGGAGCTCACACCATGGGAGCGTTGATTTTTTGTCGTTGATCCATCTGCGCCTACAACGAGAGAGGCGCAGGTACTCATCGCACTAGCATCGCAGTTTTGGCGGCAAATCACATGGTTTTCTCGGCTCACAGGTTGAGAATGCCCCCTTTGGGCAGTTAGCCTGAGGACTATGTTTTCTCTCAAGCCCGCGCGCGTCTGCCTTGTCGGCCTTGCGGTGCTGGCCCCGATTCTTATCGCAAACCCTGCCGAGGCCGCACCCACCTTGGCCGAGGTTCAAGCAAAGGTGCGCCAGTTGGAGGAGGATGCAACAAGTGCGGCAGAGGGTGCCCAAGAGGCAAAAGTGAAATTGGCGATTTTAACGAAGACACTCAATGGAATAAAAGCCAAGGCCGAAGCACAGCAGGAGTCGCTCTTAAAACTTCAGAGATCTCTTGGTGTGATTGCAGTGGCCCAGTATAAATCTGGGACGATGGGTCAGGCGGTGGAGCTTCTCTTTTCAAGTGATCCCACTCTCTATCTCTCATCTGCCGGCACGCTAGATGCGATAACAAGGGGCAAGTCAGTGCAGTTACGCAAGTATGAGGCGGCTACGCAACGTCTATCTGCAACAAAATTAACAGTGAATGACAAGTTAGCTCTGGTAAATGCTGCATCGAAAAAATATGCGGCGCAGTCTGCCTTAGCCCTTGCAAAATTAGCCGAGGCAGAGGCTCTCTTATCAAAGTTAAAGAAGGCAGATCGCAAACGGTTAGCAGAGCTAGCCGCTGCCGAAGAGGATGCAGATCTCGTATCATCACGCGCTGCGGCCAAGGATGCCGATGGAGTCTCAGGCCGGGCAGGGATCGCTCTCAAATATGCCCTCAAACAGATTGGCGATAGATATGTCTTTGGAGCTGCAGGGCTTGTGAATTGGGATTGCTCGGGTCTGACTATGCGTGCCTATCAAGCCGCCGGTGTCTCACTTCCTCACTCATCCGCGGCGCAATCACGAATGGGCAAGCCAATTGCACTCAAGGCGTTAAAGCCAGGGGATCTACTATTCTTTGGTCGCCCCGTCTCTCACGTGGGGATCTATCTTGGAGGAAACCGGATGGTGCATGCACCCCGCTCTGGCTCGCGTGTGAAGGTGACCACGAGCTTGAATATGGGCCGGAAGGCCTTCGTCGGTGCCAGACGTTTCTGAGAAAATCTTATTTGTCACCAATGACTTTGGTCCTCGCGCAGGGGGAATCGAAAGCTTCATTATTGGTTTGATTGAGCATCTCCCGCACTCATCCACGACTGTCTATACATCATCTCAAGGGGATACACGCGATTATGATGCCACCTGGCTCTTAAACTACGGGGTCCGGGTGATTCGAGATCGTGCCAGAGTTCTGCTTCCCTCGCCAGGCACAACACACAGGATTGTGCGCCTTCTTGAGCGTGAGCAGAGCAAGATTGTGGTCTTTGGAGCTGCCGCACCACTTGGACTCATGGCGCACTCTCTGCGCCGCGCTGGAGCGCGCCGCATCGTGGCACTGACCCATGGCCATGAAGTCTGGTGGGCAAAGCTCTTCCCATTCACATTGGCGTTGCGCCGCATCGGTTCAGAGACCGATGCATTGACCTATCTAGGTGAGTACACACGCAGTGCCATCGCCTCTGTCCTTGCTCCGAAGGCAGCTGATGCAATGGTCAAACTTGCCCCAGGTATCGATATCGAACACTTTGCTCCCATGGACTCCTCAATGCTGCGAGAGTCCCTGGGCCTTACTGATAAGAGAGTAATCGTCTGTGTGGGACGTCTTGTGCATCGAAAAGGCCAAGATCGACTCATCCAAGCAATGGCTGCGATTGTCAAAGAGATACCCCAGGTGCATCTGCTCTTGATTGGTGAAGGTCCATACGAGGCACATCTACGGAATCTGGTGGGAAAATTCTCACTCAATGATCACATCACATTCATTGGGCGCATCCACTACGCCGACCTACCCTCCTATATTTGTGTTGGAGAGATATTTGCTATGCCAGCTCGCTCTCGATTTTTTGGATTAGAGGTTGAGGGTCTGGGCATCGTCTATCTTGAGGCCAGTGCATGTGGATTACCTGTCATTGCAGGCCGATCAGGCGGTGCTCCAGATGCCGTCATTGATGGAACTACGGGCCTTGTTATCGATGGCACAGATAGCACGGCGATCGCAGAGGCTGTGATTGATCTGCTCTCACATCCGCAGAGATCACAGCAGATGGGTCAAGCCGGACGTAGTTGGATCCTTGAGAAATGGAGTTGGCAGATTTGGGCAGGCAGGTTTGAAAAGTTAATCAACAAGTAAGTCGTGTTTTCTTGCCTTTGTGACCGCTGCCGTGCGGTTTGAGACCTCTAATTTGCGAAAAATCGAGGCAAGATGCGTCTTGATAGTTGCCTGACTTAAGAACAGAGCGCAGGCAATCGCCTTGGTTGATGCACCACTGGGTAAAAGGGCCAAGACATCAAACTCACGGGCCGTCAATTCAAAGCCCCGCCTTGACGCCTTGATCGCCACAGATAATCCCTGCGCACTAAAACTCATCGGTGAGTGAGTAGAGTAATCAATCGCTGCAATTAATTCACTCATCGGTGCACTCTTAAGTATGAAGGAACTCGCTCCTGCATTCATCGCTGCAATCAGGTGGGCATCGGTATCGCCCAGAGTCAAGACTACGATGCCCAGTGATCTGGAGACTCCACGTGCCCATGAAATCAGATCGAATCCACTGCCATCTGGCATGTTCAAGTCGACGACGATGACATCTGGATTGACATGAGCAATCTGTGCACGAGCCTCGGTGATAGTGGCCGCCTCTGCGACAATCTCGTAGCCATGCTTTATCAGAGCAGCTTTGAGACCTTCACGCACAACTGCATGATCATCAATGATGACAATACGTATCATGGCTTGCCAAGAGGAACCGTGATGGATATCTGCGTCCCCTCTTTTGTTGATTTAATATCTAGCTCACCATCTAGACTACGCACTCGTTCGCTGATACCAACAATTCCATGGTGTCCGCTCTTTAATCTCACGCCTCCAACACCGTTGTCGGTAATGCTCATGGTCAGACAGGTTGCTCCAGAGTGCTCTGTGATGTTGCGCAAGAGCTCGGCGAAGATTCTCTGCAACTCGAAGGGTCTCGAGGCCTCAAACTGAGGCGCTAAGGGTTGGCTGCCATCGCGTAGAGCAAAGATCTCAGAGCGCACTTTCTGGACGAGATCTGTCGTTGCAAATCTCAAAGCGCGAAGCCGCGCACGTATCTCATGTGGGGTATCGCTCGCACCGACAAGGGCATCGATGGAGTAGCCCAGGCCAACGAGATCTTGGGCAATCCCATCATGTAACTCTTGTGCGAGCCTAACCCGCTCATTGCCACTCACATCGCTTACTTTGTGAAGAGTTGCTCAATCTCCTTGGCAAACTCTTTTGAGATCACAGCACGCTTCATTGAAAGCTTTGCAGTGAGATGGCCGCCAGCGATTGTGAAATCTGTTGGCAGGATTGTAAATTTGCGGATTGACTCGGCCTGGCTCACAGCCTTGTTAGCCTCATCAACGGCGGTTTGGATGATCGAAATAAGATCTGGATCATGGGCTAGATCTGCCATAGATGCACCCTCTTTTTTATTGTTTGTGACCCATACTTTGAGGGCATCTTGATCGATTGTGACAAGGGCTGCGATAAATGGCTGGTTATCTCCCACAACCATGCACTGGCTGACCAAGGGATGAGCACGCAATCGATCTTCAAGCACTGCAGGAGCTACGTTCTTTCCACCCGATGTCACGATGAGTTCTTTCTTTCGCCCGACAATGTAGAGATAGCCATCATCATCTAACTTTCCAAGATCTCCTGACTGGAACCAGTGATCATCACCGGTAAAGACCTCTGAGTTGGCTGCCTCATTTTGCCAATATCCAGTCATGACAATCGGACCTTTGATTAGAACTTCACCGTCATCGGCGATCTTTATCGAGGTCCCCGGTACTGGTCGGCCGACAGATCCAACCCGGTGTGCCCCAATCGTATTGATCGTGGCTCCAGCAGTTGTCTCGGTGAGACCGTAGCCCTCAAGAATCGTCACTCCAGCTCCACGGTAGAAGTGTCCTAAGCGCACACCCAGGGGCGCACCACCTGAAATTGCAGCCTCAACACGGCCTCCCATTCCAGCACGGATCTTTGAGAAGACCAGTTTGTCAAAGAGTTTATGTTTGAAGGAGAGCAGTGGAGACATGTGCTTTTTATCTAGGCTTTGAGAGTATGCAATCGCAACGTCGGCCGCTTTTTTAAATATCTTGCCTTTACCTGCAGCCTCAGCACGTGCCTCAGACCCATTATAAATCTTCTCGAAGATTCTTGGAACGGCAAGAACAAAAGTGGGCTTAAAGGATGCAAGATCGATAGGAAGACGCCCTACCGGATCACTACAGTGAGCTAAGTGAAGACCGGCTGCAACTGCTCCGATCTGAACCATGCGACCAAAAACATGGGCAACTGGCAGAAATAGGAGTGTTGATCCACCTGGTTTTAGAAACAAGTCCTTATGCGCCTGTACGACATTGCCGCACTCGGCTAAGAAGTTGCTGTGAGTTAGGGAGACTCCTTTTGGCTTACCCGTGGTTCCAGATGTGTAGATCAGCGTGGCAAGAGAGTCGGGAACAAGGGAGTTTCGGCGGCGATCGATCTCATCATCACTGATCTTTTCACCAGCAGATTTGAGAATACTCAATACATCCTCAGTCATCGTCCACACATGCTTAGTATGAGATGGCAGAACACTCTGGACGAGTTCGCGTAATGCAGGCGTCTCGACAATAATCCCGACTGATGCGGAGTCATTGAGGATCCAGTCAATCTGCTCGGCTGAGGATGTGTCATAGACAGGGACAACTACTGCGCCTGCATACCAGATCGCAAAGTCCAAGATCGTCCATTCATAGCGAGTGCGCGACATAATTGCTACGCGCTCACCTATCTGAATACCGGCTGCGATCAATCCCTTTGCAGTTTCGCGAACGTGGAGTTCGACCTCTTTGGCGCTGACACCTTGCCAGCCATCCCCGAGTGGACGGGACATGACGATGCGCTCTGGCTCGAACCAGGCGCGTTCAGCGATGAGATTTGTGAGATTTCCTGCAGTTGCCGCAGGTACAAGGGCTGGTTCAGTGATCTGATTCATAGCCCCTACGCTAGTGCCTGAATTATTATTTAGGGAAGGGGGGTAGCCTTGCTCTATGAGCGATTTGAGTAGTTCAACTATCTCGATCGATGCCCCACTTTCGGCAGTTTCAGAGGCTCTCTTTGCCCTGGAAAAGTACCCCGAGTGGTCGAGCTCGATAAAGTCAGTGGAGGCAGTGGCCCGCGACGAGCAGGGACGTATCACCAAGGTCAAGATGTCGATTGATGCCGGAATGATGAAAGATCGAGTGATTTTGGATTATGACTGGTCAGGGGCTCCGGCACGTTTGAGTTTTTCACTCGATGATGCCGATCTATTGACTAGCATGGATGGTTCTTACAGCATCATGAGTATCGATGGGGATACTACCGAGGTTACATACGAGCTCACTGTCTCACTTTCCATGAAGATCCCGGCGATGATGCGAGAAAAGGCTGAGAAGGCCACGATTGAGGCCTCTCTTGCACAACTTAAAGCGGCCCTCGAAGCGTAGGTTGCTCCTATGGCACACACGATTGGTATCGATGTTGGTGGCAGCAAAGTTCTAGGTGGTGTCGTTGATGAGAGTGGGACAGTCTTAGCTAGCGCAAGAAGAGATACCCCACGCCAGGGCGGGCAGGCCTTGACGCAGACGATCGCCGATATGGCCCAAGAGCTCATGTCCCACCATGATGTTTCCTGCGTTGGAGTCTCGGCTGCAGGCTTTGTCTCATCTGATCGTAAGACGATGTTGGCAACGCCCAATATCACAGATTGGAATGGAGTTGACTTAGATAAAGAGTTGACTGATTTGATAGGTCTTCCTGTCATTATTGAAAATGATGCGAATTCTGCAGCCTGGGGTGAGGCAAAGTTTGGCGCAGGTCGAAACTACGAGCACATCATGATGCTAACTGTTGGCACAGGAATCGGTGGGGGAATAGTTGTCAATGGTTCGCTCTATCGGGGAGCATTTGGTATCGCTGCAGAGTTTGGCCATATGCGCGTTGTACCTGATGGCCATCTGTGTGGCTGTGGAGGGCGTGGATGTTTCGAGCAGTATGCATCTGGAAATGCCCTTCTTCGACATGCGCGCGAGGCGATCAACGCGAGTCCACAAATCGCACGTAATTTGTTATCGCGCGGTGATGGCACTGTCTCGGGTTTAACTGGAGCAATCATCATGGAGGCCGCACGTGATGGTGACTCGGTGGCGTTGGCCGCATTCAACACAACAGGTCAATGGTTAGGCGCAGGAGTTGCAACCTTATCTGTGCTTTTGGATCCAGCTTGCGTCATTATCGGTGGAGGAGTGGTCCAGGCCGGTGAGATTTTGTTAGCTCCAACTCGTGAGGCCCTTGAGCGCACAATGCCCTTTGCAGGCAAGCACACCTATCCACAGGTTATCGCCGCCGAATTAGGTAATGAGGCAGGCCTGATCGGCGTCTCTGATTTGGCGCGGCTTTAAGAGTTTTGATTATTCGAAGGGATAGACAAGGCCTATCTGCTCTCTCACCTCATCCATAGATCTCATCACGGCGAGACTCTCATGCCAGGGCATCAGGGGTGATTCCAGTAATCCAGTGCGCACAATGCGGGCCATTTCAATAGCCTGTTCGCGCAATCCATGGCCAAGATATGTATTGGGATATTCGCTGACAGAGCCATCAAAGAGGACAACGCGCATTGAAGTGGGAGCATAAAAAGTGCGATCGATTTCGAGTCGGCCCAGCAACCCGCTCACTACAGCCCTACAAGGAGTCTGAGCAACCATTGTTGTATTCAAGATTGCCTGTGCACCGTTGGCGTAATCTAAGATGGCACTCGTCTGCGCATCTACACCCGCATCTGTCATCACTGCGCGTGCGGTGATCGATGTAGGAGCACCAAGAATGAGATGAGCAAAGGAGAGGGGATAGATACCAAGGTCCAATAATGCTCCGCCACCTAGGCCAGGATCTATCAAGCGTTGAATATTCTGATCAGCTAAGCGTTGTCCGTGATCTGCCTCAAGAGTATGAATCTGCCCAAGTACGCCACTAGATAGAATCTCTCGCACTACTTTCATGTGAGGTAGGTAGCGTGTCCACATCGCCTCAAGTAAGGCCGAATTATTTCTCTTGGCAGCATCGGACATCGACTGTACCTGTGTAGCCGAGATAGCAAATGGTTTCTCGCATAGGACTGGCTTTCTAGCCTCCAGTGCCATCAGAGTGTGTGCCTCATGTAGAGAATGTGGTGAGGTGACATAAATCGCATCGACTTGTCTGTCATTGACAAGTTCTTCATAGCTCCCATATGCATTGGCATCAGGGATTTCTTTGACGAAGGTTTGGGCCTTACTCAATGTACGCGAGCCGACGGCTACGACGCGATGGCCCTGGGCTAACTTCAAATCTTGCGCAAAGACGGTAGCGATACCTCCAGTACCCAAAATACCCCAACGAAAACTGCTCATAGGTGTACTCCATCATCATCGTGTGCGCCTTGATTGAACCATTTCTTGATTGCGCGTCGTGCTGAGGACAAGAAAGCGCGAGGAGTCTGCGCAGTTGGATCGGGTGCGATGAATCCATCGCTGAGATCTTTAATCTCAATCTCATCAAGATAGGTCGAGGGTGAGGATTCATCAAGGGCCAGACCAGAGATGATCGCATCAAACTCACTACGGATGAGTTCCTCTTCATCCGAATCATCGTGTAATCCGCCACCTGGCTCTTTGTTCACCCTCAGATAGTGTCATAGGGGGTTCGAGCGAGTAAATTGGCAGGGTGATCAAGAAACTTCCCTATGCAACTTTGCGGGCCTTCTTAACACCATTCCTTGTAGGAGCCTTTCGTCCCAAGGTCAAAGGACTTCGAAATGTTCCGAGTAAGGGAGGTGTGATCATCGCCTCCAACCATCTCTCCTTTAGCGACTCGATATTTATGCCACTGGTTGTTCCGCGCAAAGTTACTTTTTTGGCAAAGAGCGAGTACTTCACATCCCCGGGTATCAAGGGCTTCATTAAGAAGTTGACCTTCATCGCACTGGGTCAGGTGCCGGTAGATAGAGCGGGCGGACGGCGCAGTGAGGCGGCATTGCTCACAGGGCTCAAGGTTCTAGGTGAGGGCGGCTGTTTAGGGATTTATCCCGAGGGCACAAGATCACCCGATGGTCGTCTCTATAAAGGTCGCACTGGAATCGCACGTCTTGCAATTGAATCAGGGGCACCGATTATCGCTGTTGCTATGTCTAATACCGACAAGATTCAACCAACAGGTAAGCTCATCCCAAATCTATATCGAGTCGGAATGAAGTTCTCAGAGCCAATGTTTTTTAGTGGTGATTCAAGAGATTTGCAGCACTTGCGCAACGTGACCGATCAGGTGATGAATACGATTCAAGAGATGTCAGGCCAGGTTTATGTCGATATCTATTCACCAAAAAAAAGTAGGGCTGGGGATATCAATGTCGCCGGTGAGGAGGATTAGAGATTATCTAAGGCGTTACGCGCGCTGAGATAGCAGCAGGTGGGGCACTCTGGACCTGCATCAGGTAATTGCGACTCCAAAAGATCGATAAGACTCTCAATCGTGGTGAGAAAATTTGCCTCATCTCTAGCCACAGGAAGATATCTCTGATGCACACCAAAGGCGTATGAATCCTGAGAATCTCCAGTTGCTGAGACTGGGTTCCAGACCAGCAGGCCGATAGAGGCAACGATTTGGGACTTACCTGCAGCTGGGTTTTCAAGGGAGTAGGCATAGGCCTCTAACTGTGGAGAGTAGAAAGCCCCGTTATCTCGCGCACTATCTGATACTTTGCAATCAATCAGACCAATCGTTCCATCCTCATTTGTCGCAACAAGATCGTATTTTCCTAAGATTCGCCAGCGGGTTTCAAGACCATTGATCACAATAGGTTTGCTCTTAACCCACTCTCCCCACTTGGTAATCCTTCCTGGGCGCAGTGATGGATCGATCGTTGGCATATCTGCGTTGTGAAAATGCTCCTCCTGCATCGATGCGAATGTGCCTACTAAAGGAAAGGCTCCAGGCATGATGACTTTGTACCAATACTTAATCCACAGGCAGCGCTTGCATGTAGACAGGGCAAAGGTCAGATCAGATGGGGAGATATTCTCTCGGGCTGGCTTCGAGGGCTTCTTCACGTGCCAAACCTCTCATGTGCCACCGACAACTGCCCCCACAATCACCGAGCCACCCAAAATCAGCATCACTATCCCGCCCGTAGCGCGCAGTTTTTCAATCCGTGATGAATCAGTTGCCAGCCATGTACGTGCAGTTCCAGCCAGGAGACCCCATGCACCATCGCAGAAGAAGGCCAGGAAGGCAAAGATCCCACCGAGGAGAATGAGTTGAGCCGTTACCTCTCCGCGCTCGCGATCGATGAATGCAGGCACAACTGCTGCAAAAAAAACAAGTCCCTTGGGGTTTAGGGCTCCCACCCAGAAGCCATCGCGCATCGAGCGAAAGGCCCCTGGGATCACATCACCCTGCGCAGTGACATCGCTGGCATACACACGGCGATGGCGCAGGGCATCGACTCCGAGATAGATGAGATAACCCCCACCCCCAAATTGGACGGCGTGATAGGCCAGCTCGGATCTGGAGAGGATCGGTCCTAAACCCACTGCGACCACGACTGAGAGGCTAAATGCCCCCGTCACATTTCCAGCGACGGTGAAGATCGCCGTTTTTCGCCCCCAAGCGATAGCCCGGGCGATGACGAAGAGAACGCTCGGGCCTGGCGCTAAGATAATCACCATCGCCGCCACGATGTACTCGGTGAGGCGAGAGGGTATAGGCATGGCCCCACTTTAACTCCCCCGCCGGCAGTTGCCATGTGCCTGAAGCCACAGCAGGAGCAGTTGCAGGGGTAGGGGTATCGGAATAGATTATGTGTAATGTATCGCATCGATATATCCCCCGATAGCCCACGATGGAGGCGGAGTCATGCGCTCTCGTAGTGACTCTCTGGAGTTCGCTCTCCTAGGCCTGCTCACGCAGAGCCCTCTTCACGGCTATGAACTGCGCAAGAGAATGGGCACAATCTTTGGTCCTTTCCGCGCTCTCTCCTTCTCCGTCCTTTATCCGCAACTTCGCCGCATGGTCGACTCCGGTGTAATTGCACAGAGCGCAGATGAGAGTTCGTCTCGGCGCTCGCGCATCGTCTATGCAATCAGCGAGAGAGGTTTAGCAAGATTTTCTGAACTCACTGAAACCGTCAGCCCTGATACATGGGAGGACGAGGGCTTTGAGATTCGCTTCGCTTTTTTCTCACCAACGTCCTCAAAGAACAGAGTAAGAATCCTCGAGGGGCGCCACCGCCGCCTCAAGGAGAAGGCAGAGATTTTGCGTGGTGAACTTGAAAAGTCACCTGTTGGGATCGATAAATATCTAGAGGAGTGGCGACGCCACTCACTGGAGTCGGCAGATCGCGAGATTAGCTGGCTTGAGGACATGATCAAAACCGAGAGGAAGTAAATGAAGATCACAACGGGTAAAGGTGACATTCGCGTTGCAATAGTAGGCGTTGGAAACTGCGCCAACTCCCTGGTCCAGGGAGTGACTTACTACCAGAACGCCGCCGTTGATCAGGATATTCCTGGGCTCATGCACGCCGTTGTTGGGGGATATCACATCTCTAGTATCAAGTTCGTAGCAGCCTTTGATGTCGATGCTAAGAAAGTTGGCTTGGATCTAAGCGATGCGATCTGGGCCAGTGAGAACAACACTATTAAATTTAGTAACGTTGCACAAACTGGTGTCGTAGTTTCACGTGGAGTGACAAATGATGGACTTGGAAAGTATTACAAGCAGACAATCATTGAATCTGATGCTCCCGCAGTCGATGTGGTCAAAACCCTCAGGGATGAAGCGGTAGATGTCCTGATCTGCTATCTGCCTGTTGGCTCAGAGGTAGCTACAAAGTTTTATGCACAGTGTGCAATCGATGCTGGATGTGCCTTCGTCAACGCCCTCCCGGTCTTTATCGCATCAGATCCAGAGTGGGAAAAGAAGTTTGCCGATGCCGGCCTACCGATTGTTGGTGATGATATTAAGAGCCAGGTTGGTGCGACGATTACACACCGCATTATGGCCAAGTTGTTCCAGGATCGTGGAGTGCACTTAGATCGTACTTATCAGTTAAATGTGGGTGGAAATATGGACTTCAAGAATATGCTCGAACGTGATCGTCTTGAATCCAAGAAGATTTCCAAGACTAATTCGGTCACCTCACAACTCGATCATGACTTAGGGGATAAGAACGTTCATATCGGCCCCTCTGACTACATCCCATGGCTAGATGATCGCAAATGGGCCTATGTCCGCTTGGAGGGCCGTGCGTTTGGCGATGTTCCGTTAAACTTGGAGTACAAGTTAGAGGTATGGGATTCACCTAATTCAGCAGGTGTCATCATCGATGCACTGCGCTGTGCCAAGATTGCACTCGATCGCAAGATTGGTGGAGCACTTCTGTCTCCCTCGAGTTACTTTATGAAGACCCCACCGGTGCAGTACAGCGATGAGGTGGCCCACAACAAGGTCGAAGACTTTATTTCAGGAAAGCTTGAGCGCTAAAAAATACTAGGAATGAAGATTGCAAAGAGATTCTCCATGGTCTCCGAGCAACAGCCCAGAACACTCTACTTTGAGTCGATCAAATGCGTCATCGCCATAATGGGCACGAAATGCAAGAGCCAATAAAACTCTAAGGTTTGTATCTGCATCTGATTTGATTCCAAATACGTGCGCGCTTCTGCTCACGGTGTTTTCGATAGTTTTTTCACTATGAGAGGTTTGCTTGGCTATGGCCGCATTTGACTTACCCTCACACAGCAACTGTAAAACTAACCGCTCATAGGGCGTGAGCTCTCGCGTTGTAGTTGTGATATTTCTAAACATGAGCAGCGGACCTCTCTGAGGTGAAAAACCTGTCTAGAAAGCCTCTCACAGAGTCTGGCCCTAAGATACGCCCATGAGCGAAATAACTTCAATAACCACCGAGGGAGTGCTAACCCTCAGCCTTAACCGCCCTAAAAAGATGAATGCCCTGACCCGGGCGATGTATGGGCACCTTGCACAGAGCCTTAATAGTGCGGCAACAGAGGCAGAGATAAAGGCAGTTGTTCTCACAAGTGAGGGAGAGCACTTTACAGCCGGCAACGACATCACAGATTTTATGGACAACCCACCAACGGATGAATCAAGTGAGGTGGCCAAATTCTTGGGTGCGATTCTTGAGTTCCCCAAGCCTCTTCTGGCTGCAGTCAAAGGTAATGCAGTGGGTATCGGAACAACAATGTTGCTGCACTGTGATGTTGTCGTAGCAAGCCCAACAGCAAAGTTTTCTATGCCATTTGCCTCACTGGGATTAGTACCAGAGGCCGGCTCATCTTTTCTCTTTCCAGCTTTGGTGGGATATCAAAGGGCTGCAAAGATTTTTATGACGGGTGAATCATTTGATGCAAAGCAGGCCTTTGAAATGGGATTGATCGCTGCAATTGATGTCGATGCATTAGATGCTGCCACCACAATTGCGCACCAGATCGCCGAGCAACCACCCCACGCGATAATGAATACAAAAGCTCTCTTGAAGGCGCGTAATCATGACTCTCTCAGTGCAGTGATGAAGGCTGAGTTTGAGCTCTTCGCACTGGCGCTACAATCCGATGAGGCGGCGCAGGCCTTTATGAAGTTCATGGCGAAGAAGGGCCGATAATGACATTAAGTGGAAAAAAGATATTTATCACCGGCGGATCTCGGGGTATCGGATTGGCTATCGCTCTGCGAGCTGCCGCCGATGGTGCATCCATCGCTATTGCAGCAAAGACCTCTGAACCCAATCCAAAACTCCCTGGGACCATCCATACGGCAGCTTCCGAGATAGAGGCAGCGGGCGGACGTGCCCTTGCGATCCAATGTGATCTTCGGGATGAACTCCAGGTTCAAGCGGCCATTGCGCAGGCAGGGCAGGAGTTTGGTGGGTTAGACATCTTGATAAATAATGCAAGTGCGATCAATCTGACCAAGACTGAGGCCACCCCTGCAAAGCGTTTTGATCTGATGTTTGATGTCAATGTGCGAGGGACTTTTCTTGCCTCCCAGGCGGCAATCCCATTTCTGCGTCAATCTGGAAGTCAAGGGCGTAATCCTCATATCTTGAACCTCTCACCGCCACTTTCCATGAAACCGATCTGGTTTAAGAACCATGTCGCCTACACAATGGCAAAATATGGAATGAGCATGTGTGTGCTCGGTATGGCAGAGGAGTTCAAGCGTGATGGAATCGGTGTGAACGCATTATGGCCGCGCACTGTCATAGATACTGCAGCGCTGCAGATGATCCCTGGAGTAGATGCCAGCGCAGGTCGTACCCCAGAGATCATGGCCGATGCCGCTCACATCATCCTCAATCGTGTTGCCAGGGAGTGCTCCGGTAATTTCTTTGTCGATGATGAGGTTTTGGCCTCGGAGGGAGTCACAGATCTGGAGAAATACTCGGTGGTGCCGGGCACAAAAGAGTTTCTCCTTGATTTCTTCCTCGATTAGATACTTTTTTAGTTTTCAAGGTCGGACGAGAGAGAAGACATCTGATGCCAATATTTGAACTTGAACACAATGGTCCCAATGTAATCTCTGAATCAGAGAGAGGAGGCCGGGCCAGATCCCTGTTCTGGCCATGGTGTGCGGCAAATGTCTCTCTGCTAGCGCTCTCTTACGGCGCATTTTTCTTAGGATTTGGGATCTCATTTCGCCAGGCAACGATTGCGGCATTGATTGGAACGATTGGCTCTTTTTTGTTGGTCGGAGTCAGTTCACTTGCAGGCAAGCGCTCAAATGCCCCAACGATTGTCTTGTCTCGAGCCGCCTTTGGGGTTCGAGGAAGTGTTATCCCTGGCGCTCTCTCCTACCTAGTTTTCCTTGGCTGGGAGACGGTACTTGTCTCACTTGCAACTCTTGCAACTGGAACAGTCTTTTCACGCATCGGGGGAGTCGATCGCGATGTGGCCCTTGGTGCGGGTTTCTTACTCGCCGTCTGTCTTACTGTCATTGGCGGTGTTCTTGGGTTCAAGATAATTATGAGGCTCCAAAAGCTGCTGACGATCACAATAGTTACTATGACCCTGGTCTATATCGCCCTAACGCTGAAAAACCTGCAATGGAGCTCCATCACATCCATTCCCGATGGATCCCTCCAGAGTTTCACCGGCGCTGTGATTTTTGCTATCACGGGAATCGGTCTAGGTTGGGTCAACTGCGCAGCTGACTATTCACGATATTTGCCTCGATCAGTTTCAGGCAAGTCTGTAGTTGGCTGGACCGTATTAGGGGCCTCAATCGTTCCCATCATCCTGGTAATTTACGGTGCAGCTCTCTCGGGTAGCAGTAAGGAGTTAAGTGATGCTATCTCCTTAGATCCAATTGGTGCGTTGACAACCTTGTTGCCGACATGGTTCCTGATCCCATTTGCCCTGGTTGCCATCTTTGGTCTGATAGGTGGAGCGATTCTAGATCTTTACTCTTCTGGATTGGCCCTCGTTTCAATCGGGGTTCCGATCAAACGCCATCAAGCCGCCATCATAGATGCCCTCATCATGCTTGCCGGAAGCATTTATATTGTGTGGTTTGCCGATAATTTCTTCTATCCATTCCAAGGTTTCCTCATTACCTTAGGTGTTCCAATTGCGGTGTGGTCGGCAATATTTGTTGCAGATGTCATCATGCGTAATAAAGCTTACGATGAGATCTCTCTTTATAACGCCTCTGGAGCATATGGCAGTACCAATATGGGCTCGCTGATAATAATGCTTGTTGGGACAATCATCGGTTGGGGCTTTGTCACAAATAGCTTTGCCCCATGGCTCTCATGGCAGGGCTATTTCTTAGCTTTCATCGGGGGTAGAGAGGGTCCATGGGCATTTTCTAATATTGGGGTTATATTCGCTCTGATTATTGGATTCTTTGGACACATACTCCTTGCAAGAAAAGCTATCGCCCAACAGGAGTCCTTCTGAGCCAGATATATCCGCTCATTCCAGAGATGATTGCGCAGAAAAACAAACCAAGTCGAATTTGATTGAGTTCGAGAGCGGTTGTGGCAACGATATCGGCGATGACCAGGGCCACAGTCAATCCCATACCGGCAAGCATTGCGATACCAGCAATCTCTCGCATGGTGATCTCTGTTTGGCCCCCCCATTTAATACACAACCAGGCAAATAGAGTGATTCCGATGACTTTGCCCAAGAATCGTGCGATGACTATTGAAAGTGTGGTCCTTGAGCCAAAATCACTGAGGTCAAAATTCAATGGAATGTTACTGATAATAATGACAGGTACGATGAAATAGGTCGACAGAGGAGTCAAAATCTTAATGATCTTACTTATGTGATCTCTACTTAAGGGAAGAATTAAGCCGAACGCCGCTGCGCCCAATGTGGAGAGAGCCTTGGCCGGGTGCAAGTCATTGCCGTAGAAGAGTCCAAGCACGATGAGTGAGAAGAGGTCATCGGCTATTGCAAGTGTCAATAAAAAAAGGCGAACATTCAGGCTCACACGCCTACCCAGAAGTGATAGGACTCCAAGAGCCAGGGCGATATCGGTCGGCATTGATGTAGCCCAGATCTGCGAAGTTGGATTAATGGCCAGAAAGATAGCGGCCGGTGCGAGCATCCCACCCACCGCTGCAACGATTGGAACAATGGCGCTTCGCACATCGCGCAGACCTGCTCTGATCTCTAGTCCAATCAGGAAGAAGAAGATGGCGATGAGTAGATTGAGGAACATAGCCCCAATCTACTTGGTGAGTAATGGAAAAACCCCGCCATTTTGATGACGGGGTTTTTGCGCAGAGAATCTTAAATGTCGAAGTAGAGCTCGAACTCTGCTGGATGCGGGCGCAGACGAACATAATCAACCTCTTGCCTGCGCTTGAACTCGATCCATGTATCGATGAGGTCCCTTGTGAATACCCCGCCTTTGAGCAGGAATTCATGATCGCGCTCAAGGTTCTTGAGCACTTCATCGAGTGAGCCTGGAACCTGTGCAATGGCTGCGGCCTCATCACCAGTCAACTCGTAGAGATCCTTATCAACGGGGGCAGGTGGTTCGATCTTATTGATAATTCCATCTAGACCTGCCATTAACATCGCCGCAAATGCTAGATAGGGATTGGATGATGGATCAGGGCAGCGGAACTCTATTCGCTTCGCCTTGGGATTAGATCCTGTGACGGGGATTCGGATGCAGGCCGAGCGGTTGCGCGCTGAATACACAAGGTTAACTGGCGCCTCATAGCCTGGGACCAAGCGACGGTAGGAGTTGACCGTTGGATTGGTGAAGGCAAGAAGTGATGGTGCGTGCTTGAGAAGTCCGCCGATGTAGTAACGGGCCATATCCGATAAGTCACCGTAGCCATCTCCGAAGAAGAGAGGCTTACCATCTTTCCACAGAGATTGATGAACGTGCATTCCTGAACCATTATCACCAAAGAGTGGTTTTGGCATAAATGTCGCCGTCTTACCACCCTGCCAGGCAGTATTGCGGACCACATATTTAAACTTCATGATGTCATCACCGGCATTCAAAATATCTGTAAAGCGGTAGTTGATCTCCATCTGACCTGCAGTACCGACTTCATGGTGTGAGCGCTCGACAAGGAGGCCAACTTTCCCGAGTTGCATCACCATCTCATCGCGCAGGTCGGCGAATTGATCGGTGGGTGATACTGGAAAATATCCACCCTTGACCCGCGTGCGATAGCCACGGTTTGGGGTTCCATCGGCATCCTCTTTGATTCCGGTGTTCCATGCGCCCTCATATGAATCAATCTCGTGATAAGCGGTGTTGATATCTGTCTTGAAACGAACTCGATCAAAGACATAGAACTCAGCCTCGGGTGCAAAGAAGGCGGTATCGGCAAAGCCTTGTGCGCGCATAAAATCGACGGCCTTAGCCACTACTCCACGAGGATCCCGGCTATATGGCGAGTCATCACTCGGATTATGAACGGAGAAAAGGATCACCAATGTCTTTTCTTTGCGATAAGGATCGAGAAATGCAGACTCCGGAATTGGTAGGAGCTTCATATCTGATTCATGAATAGATTGGAAGCCACGGATTGATGAACCATCAAACATCAGACCTTCGGTGAAGACGGCCTCATTAAAGGATTCAATCGGAACGTTGAAATGGTGCTGAATTCCTGGTAAGTCGGTGAATCGAACATCAATCAGCTTTACGTCTTCCTTTTTGATGTAGGCAAAGATCTCTGCTGAACTTTTAAACATGTATCTCCTAGTTGACATGAATACTACGTGCGTATTCTTTGCAGAGTCCTCACCGTTGAGCCCCTGCCTGATGGGGTAAGCGTAAGTCTTTGCCGCCAAAAGCCCATAACCGCCCTGTTACAGCCATGTTAAGAATTCGCACCCTCTAGGCTAAGCACGTGGATCAAACAGGCGGGCCGGTGCGCTTCGGGCGACGCTTGGTGGCAATCACCCTGGACTGGCTGGCCTGTTATGCAATCGTGGCCGCACTCTCTGGAGGAGTTGGCCAGATGTCTGGATTTAAGCCCGAAATCTTTTTTCTCTTCTTTGGTGAGGTCTTAATTCTTACCACCCTGAGTGGTGCATCTCTGGGGCAGAGGATCTTTGGTCTTCGTGTCGTCTCATTTGTTGATGGTGGCCCCATTTCCCCGATGCA
This sequence comes from Actinomycetota bacterium, assembly GCA_005800815.1. GTDB lineage: Bacteria > Actinomycetota > Actinomycetes > Nanopelagicales > Nanopelagicaceae > Planktophila. The sequence goes on along the minus strand of SYEK01000006.1, from coordinate 28,437 downwards.
GGCCTTCATCCGAACGTTTTTCTTAGTTCTAGTCTTCACCGCCGTCACTTATGATGATAATGGGCGTGGAATCCACGAACGTTTGAGTGGAACTATCTTGGTGAGGGCTTAGCGCATCCTAGGCGCACGGGTGGGCATCGGCCCTTTTGGAATCGGCATGGATAAACCGCCCACGGCCTTGAGCCTTGCTCGAACTTCGCGCATCTGACGCGCAGTTAATCTCTTTGGCAATTTTCTCAAGTGCTTCTGAAGTTTGCGGATTGGGACTTGACCGGTCTGCTCACCGACCATTACAAGTGCGATAGGCACACCAGGTGCAAAGCGCTCTGTCTTCTTTCGTTCATCATTGAGTAGTTGGGTAATCTGATTGGAGCCCTCTCCAGTTAGAACAATTCCGGCGCGGCCAACGCTTCTATGAACCATATCCTGATTGCGAGTCACTGCCACAGCAGGAGTTGTTGTCCATCCTTTCCGGATCGCCATGAGAACGCTTGCCCCTGCACCCATCTGACCCTCAATGGAGGAGTAAGCGGCCGCTCCGGCTTGACGAGTGAAAAACAGTAAGGCCACAAGAAGGGCGAGGGGGGCAAAGATGAAACCAAAATAAACTGGGTGATCGATTAATACTCCGATTGCTATTCCAATAATCCAAGTCAAGAGAAAGATTGCGATCAGGGCGAAGGGGATCCAAGGCTTTTGTGCCCTTGTCACCTTATAAGCATCCCTAAATGTCTGCAGGCGGGCAGATTTGCCCTTCTTTTCCTTTGCTTTTCTCTTGAACATATCCCTTAGTTTAGGGGAGCCGGGGCACTTCCACCAAGACGAGTTGGGGCCCATCGCTGCCCAACATGGCTATCAGGGTAGTTATCTTGAACTTGACGAAGCATCGCAACAAGTCTTTCTCGAAGTTCACGTTCTGCAATCTCAAGATCATCGCCCCTGGCATAGGTGATTGGCTCACCAAATACAACACTGATTGGAATGTGTTCACGGCGCAGATTTCTCTTTACGCCCTTTGTCCATACACGCTGGCTACCCCAGATGACTGTCGGGATTACGGGAACACCTGCCCCCATCGCTAGCCGCACTGCCCCAGATTTCAAGGCTTTGATTTCAAAGCTAGTCGAGATAGTTCCTTCGGGAAAGATTCCAATGATCTCACCAGATTTGAGAGCACGCAGAGCTGCGACAAAGGATGCCGCCCCATTCTCTCGATCCACATTGATATGGTGCATTCCACGCATTAGGGGCCCAGCTACCTTGTTTGCAAAGATCTCTTTTTTGGCCATAAAGCGAACGTAGCGCCCAGCAGGTAGAGCCGCAGTTCCAGCGAGTGCAAAATCAAAATATCCCACGTGATTGATTGCAAGGATGGCACCACCCTTGCGAGGAACATTCTCATCACCTTGGAAATCAAATTTAAGACCCAAATACCTCCACAGTGATTTCACCAACACAATCACCGGGGGATAGACCAGATCAACCATGAGCTGCCTTAGCGGCCATTGCCTGTCTGTACAGACGTCCAGCCCGATAACTTGAGCGAACTAATGGACCGCTCATCACACCGAGAAAACCGATTTCAGAGGCCTGTGCGGCTAGCTCAACAAACTCCTGTGGTTTAACCCAACGCTCTACTGGGTGATGGCGATTTGTCGGACGCAGATACTGGGTGATCGTGATGAGGTCGCAACCTGCGCTGCGAAGATCCACAAGTGCCTGCGAGACCTCTTCGCGCGTCTCACCCAAACCGAGAATCAGATTTGATTTTGTTATCAATCCAAAATCGCGGGCCATGCCAATCACACGCAGGGATTTTTCATATGTGAAGGCAGGACGAATCTCTTTGAATATTCGAGGCACTGTCTCTAGGTTGTGGGCAAATACCTGCGGCCATGTTTGAAAAATCTCATTTAAGAGATCGCTCTTTGCATGAAAATCAGGAGCAAGCATCTCTACCCCACAGCCAGGATTGAGTTGATGCACCTGTCGGATCGTTTCGGCGTACAACCATGCACCCTCATCAGCAAGGTCATCGCGTGTTACTCCTGTGATCGTGGCATAGGCCAATCCCATCGCCTTTACTGATTGAGCAACCTTGAGTGGTTCGGTGCGATCTAATGGATCTGGCTTTCCCGTGTCGATATTGCAGAAATCACATCGTCGGGTGCACTTATCCCCACCGATCAAAAATGTTGCCTCTTTATCCTCCCAACATTCAAAAATATTTGGACAGGCCGCTTCTTGGCAGACAGTATGAAGACCCTCACTTTGTACTAAAGAGCGTAGACGTGTGTACTCAGGGCCCATATTCGCTCGAGTTTTGATCCACTCAGGTTTGCGTTCGATGGGAGTCTTGGCATTACGTGCCTCTATCCGAATCATCTTTCGGCCCTCAGGTGCAGTGCTCATCTGCACACCCGCTTGAGGGATTCAAATATATGCCGCTCGAGAACTGGTGATACTTCCTCGATAGTGATGGGGTGAGCTAACTCTTTTTGCATCGAGGTCACATCGGCATCGTTGATCCCACATGGGATGATCTGCTCGAATGCAGAGAGATCGGGGCTGACATTGAGCGCGAAGCCGTGCATGGTGACACCTTGTGCGACCCTGATTCCAATCGCGGCGATTTTACGATCACCTTTGTCATCACGTATCCAAACGCCTGATCGGCCTTTGATGCAATGTGCCTTTATTCCGAACTCAGCACACACGAGAGTAAGTCCGGCCTCAATCTCTCGAACAAAACCAACGAGCTCGGTCGGCTTGGCAAGGCGGACAATCGGGTAGCCAACGAGTTGTCCTGGACCATGCCAGGTAATCCGCCCTCCACGATCTACATCTATGACAGGTGCTCCATTTTGGGGACGCTCTGAGACGTCATAGCGCCTTCCTGCGGTGTAGACGGAGGGGTGCTGTAACAACACAAGCGTATTGGCTCGTTTCATCTGCGCGACCTCACCATGAATTCTTCGTTGTTCTTGCCAAGCCTCTGAGTAGTCAATGAGACCATGGCGAATAAGGGCGATGGTTGTCTCATATGTACTCACCCGGTCGGACATGCAGATAGCCTAAAGGTAGGCTTTCATCCTTACCAATTTGAAAGGTAGTTACCGTGTCGCAGACAATCGTTAAGAAGAGCCGACGTCCTTTTGTGAGCTCTCTTATAGTGATCTTCATCTGGTTGGGTGCCAGCGGGGTTTTTGGTCCACTCTTTGGAGCCCTTTCAACGGTGCAAGAGAACGATAACTCTGCCTTTCTACCTGACAGTGCCGAATCTACCCAGGCCTCCAAGATCACTGCGACATTCACTGCCGATCAAAATCAGAGCCTGCCAACCTTGGTCTTGTATATAGGAGAGATCAATCAGGAGAAGATTGCAGCCCTGAATGAACGTTTGTCAGGATTGGCAGATAAGAAAATCGGTGAGACCGATGTACCAATCTCAAAGTATCTGATCCAAGGTGAAGAGATTTTTGCCTTTCCATCACAGGACGGAAAGGCTCTGTTGGTTAATCTTCCATTCAAATCAGAGATTGCCACCGACCTGTTGCCTAATGAACTCCCGGCCTTGCCTCAAGTGATCGAGACGCTGCGCGAAGATGCATCTGAATATGCAGCAAGTGTGGATCTCACCTCAAATGTCACCGGTATCGGCGCTCTGCTGGGTGATCTCTTTGGGGCCTTTGAGGGAATCGACTCATCGCTTCTGTTCACGACCTTAATAGTCGTTGCCCTCATCTTGATAGTCGTCTATCGCTCTCCTGTCCTTTGGATTCTTCCCCTATTTTCGGCAATCATCGCCTTATCAACTGCCGGAGGTCTGGTCTATCTTTTGACCAAGAGTGATGTCATCGATTTGAACGGCCAGTCTCAGGGGATTTTATCCGTACTCGTATTGGGTGCGGCCACTGACTATGCCCTTCTTCTTATCGCGCGCTATCGGGAAGAGTTGCATCATTTCGATGATCCATTTGTTGCGATGAAGGCAGCGATTAAGGGTGTCTTTGAACCCATTCTCGCCTCTGGCTCAACGGTGATCGCTGCACTGCTTGTCCTGCTTCTGAGCGATCTCTCCGGTAACCGAGGTTTAGGTCCAGTAGGTGCAATCGGCATCGCAGTATCGATGTTGACAATTTTGACTCTGTTACCAGCCTTGTTAGTGGCTTGTGGTCGCTGGGTATTTTGGCCCCGCATTCCACGCCATGATGATCTCAACTCTCAACTCACCGGAGTATGGGCCAAGATCGGATCGAGTGTTCAAAAACGTCCACGCAAACTCTGGATTGGTACCTCAGTTGTTTTAGTTGTACTAGCTGGATTTTCCACAACTCTGAATGCTCGCGGCTTATCTACCGTCGATGCCTTTACTCAGCGCACTGATTCAGTCGTTGGCTTAGAGTTGTTAGGCCAACATTTTCCGGGCGGATCAGGTCAACCGACAGAGGTTGTCGTGAGTCAAGGTTTAGCCGAGGAGGTATCGGCGGCCATACTTTCAATCCAAGGTATCGCATCTGTGGAACCTCTACGCACTGCTCCGGCGATTCCAGGTCAACCAGATGCGCCAATCAAAATCATAGATGGCACCCTAATTTTGAACGTGATACTGAACCTGAATCCTGACTCTGTCGCGGCTCGCGATATGATCCCAAAGATTCGAGATGCCGTTCGGGCAATCGATCCCTCAATTCTCGTTGGAGGCTCGACTGCTGTCGCCTTTGACACCGATGTTGCTGCCAATCATGACAATCGCACCATTATCCCTATTGTGCTCGTGATCATCACAATCATCCTTGGCCTGCTTCTTCGAAGCATATTATCGGCGACGCTACTTCTTGGAACAGTGGTCCTGTCCTTTTTCGCAACTTTAGGTGCATGTCAACTTGTATTTGAGAACATTTTTGGCTTCAAAGGTGCAGATACTTCATTTCCTCTCTTTGCCTTCATCTTTCTGGTGGCCCTAGGAATTGATTACAACATCTTCTTGATGACTCGAGTGCGTGAGGAGAGTGCAAAAATTGGAACTCACGCAGGCGTCATCAAAGGTCTGACCGTGACCGGAGGAGTGATCACCTCAGCTGGGGTCGTTTTGGCTGCTACATTCGCCGTTCTTGGCATCTTGCCTCTGGTCTTTTTAGCAGAGCTCGGCTTCGCGGTGGCATTTGGAGTTCTGCTCGATACTTTGATTGTGCGCACAATCTTGGTCCCGGCCCTTGCCTACGATATTGGTGGCAAGATCTGGTGGCCATCAAAGCTGGCGAGCAAGTAGGTGGCCTTGCGCGTTGGAATAGCCGGCTATGGATTAGCCGGGAGATATTTCCACGCGCCCCTTCTGAAAGGTTGTGGTTTTCAGGTCGCAGCAGTTGTAACAACTAATTCCGAGCGTGCCCAACACGCACATGATGATTTTCCAGATGTAAAAATCGTTAACTCCATTGACGAGTTAGTCCAGATTTCTTTGGATCTCATCGTCGTGGCATCGGCCAATATTGTTCACGCCGAACAGGCGATTGCCTCGATTAACTCAGGTATTCCAGTAGTCGTGGATAAACCCATGGGTCGAACATTTTTCGAGACCAAGTCCATCATCGATGCTGGAGTTGCCGCTGGTATACCGGTGTGCACATTTTTTAATCGACGCTGGGATAGCGATGCACTCACCATCAAGAGAGTCCTTGCCTCCGGAGAACTTGGATCGATTCACCGCCTTGAGTCACGTTTTGAACGTTTTCGCCCAAATCGAAATCCGCAATCATGGCGTGAAAATATGAGTGTTGCGCAAGGTGGAGGACTCCTCCTTGATCTTCAACCACATCTGATCTCAACTGCGATTGATTGGTTTGGCACTGCCGATCTAGTGAGTGCATCGGTAAGGGCTTTGCGTGGTGGCGCCGACGATGATTCTGTATTAACACTCAAACATTCCAGCGGAGTTATCTCTTATTTATCGGCAAGCGCAATCGTGGGAGCACCAGGGCCTCGGATACGGATTCTGGGCACAAACGGGGCTCTCATCATCAACGAATTGGATCCCCAGGAGGGGCTCCTGCGAGAGGGCCTGTATCCCAGAGGGGGCAGTTGGCAGATCCCAACTGCATCAAGGGCATTTATTCATCGTGGTGATGATGTTGAAGAGATTGCGGGTGAGCATGGTAATTATGGGCTTTTCTATCAGGCCGTTGCCGGTGCACTAGAAAACAAGAATCCTTGGCCAATCGATAACCAAGATGCCCTTCTGGTGGCGCGCATCATCGATAAAGCAGGCCAGAGCTAACCACATGGCTCATTCATATGATTATGCGATCATCGGCGGGGGTTTAGCGGGTTTGAGTGCGGCCCTTACTCTGCAGGAGAAGGGCGCTGATGTAGTCCTGTTAGAGGCAAGTGATCGTGTAGGGGGACGGGTCGCAACTGATGAGATCTCAGGATTCCTCTGTGATCGTGGATTCCAACTGATCAATTCGAAGTACCCATCATTAGTTGCCCTTGATGTGGTCAGAGAGATCGAATTTATCCCTGCTCGCCGGATCATCGAGGTTGCAGTAGGGAATAAACGACATGTAATCGGAGATCCTCGCACTGCTCCGTTCTCTGTCTTTGATTCGGCGACAGGAACAATTCTTGAAAAAATCAACTTACTCCGGCTCATTTTTACTAAGCCCACAAAAGAGGAATCACTGGGTCAACTCCTTAAGGGCGTGGGAAGGACATACGAGCGCACTCTTCGCCCCTTTTTAGAAGGGGTTTTCCTCACCGACCCGCATGAAGTCGATGCCACTTATGGCATCTCCACTATTCGCTCATTTATCAACGGGTCACCGGGGTTGCCTCGAGAGGGAGTTGGTCAACTACCTATGGCCTTAGCAAAGCGAGTTCACAATCTGAAACTGCATACCCGTGTGGAGCGATTCTCCCATTCGCTCATCGAGACATCACAAGGGGATTTTTTAGCGAAGAAAATCATCATCGCAACCGATACAGCAACTGCAGCACAGTTGATAGATTCAGGTAATGGAATACCTATGGCTGGCTGTATCACCTGGTATCACACATCAGAAATCAACCCGTCGGGCACGGGGTATTTGATCGTGGATGGGCAACGACGAGGACCGGTAATAAATAGCGTTGTCATCTCAGATATCTCACCATCGTATGCTCCGCCCGGTGCCCACCTGATCTCATCTACGTCGGGTCTAAATACAACTGAATCTGAAGTCAGGCGACATTTGGCTCTCTTATGGTCGATTGATACTCGTGATTGGCCGTTGATTGCAAAGTATGAGATTGCATCGGCGCTGCCTTTGCACTACGTAGGTAAGCCCCTTTCACAACCTCTCAAGATCAGCGAGCGAATATTTGTCGCAGGAGATTATCGGGCCGTTCCATCACAGCAAGGAGCCCTATTTACCGGAAGATTAGCCGCCGAGTTAGCTTTCCACTAAGGCATTGAGAGCCTGCGAGATGTGGGCATAGTCCCACGTGAACCCCGATTGCGTGAGAATATGTGGCACCACGCGTTTTGATCCAAGTACCTCACTTGAAAAACCTCCAAGGGCGAGTTTGAGCGCAAAGGCCGGTGCAGGAAAAACCGCAGGTTTATGCAGTGCGCGGGCTAGGGAAGAGGTGAACTCCTGATTTGTCACTGGATTTGGTGAGGTCAGATTTACAGGACCTGAGATGCTTTCAACGAGAGCAAAGTCGATTGCTCGAACTACATCATGGAGTGTGATCCACGACCACCACTGTCTGCCATTACCAAGTCTTCCACCAAGACCAAATCGAAAGAGGGGGAGCATTTTTCCGAGAGCACCACCGGTTGGATCTAAGACAAGACCCGTGCGCAGTTTCACAGTGCGAACACTCCCAGCTAAGTCAGCGGCCGCCTCCCATTCGTGACAGACTGCAGCCAGAAAATCATCACCGACTCGATCTGATTCAGTGACAGCGCGATTACCGCTCTCGCCATACCAGCCGATAGCGCTGGCTGATATAAAGACATCGGGTCTGACTTGTGAAACTGCCTTTGCGATGGTGCTTGTTCCCAGCAATCGAGAGTTGAGAATCTGAGCTTTATATTTTTTACTCCAGCGCTTGTCGGCAACGGGAGTTCCCGCCAGATGGATAATCGCATCTACACCCTCAAGGGCAGCTACATCCACATAGCCCGTCTGAGGATCCCAAGTAATCTCATCAACGGCGACAGGTGCTCTGCGCACCAGCCTTTGGACAGTGTGTCCCTCTGATTTTAAATGACCAACGAGGGCGGTCCCAATCAATCCTGAACTGCCTGTAATAGCGATACGTTCAGGGATTCCCATAGTTATTAGAGTCCCAAATCAGATTCGAAAGCTCCACCTTCAAGACGCTCTTTGAGAGTTACCAAGAATCGAGCAGCATCTGCGCCATCTACAACACGATGATCATAGGAGAGTCCCAAATAAACCATCGAGCGAATAGCGATTGTCTCTCCTCCATCCTCTCCACGCACAACCATGGGGCGCTTAACTACTGCGCCAAGGCCGAGTATGGCTACCTGTGGTTGATTGATGATTGGAGTATCAAAGAGAGCTCCGCGACTGCCTGTGTTGGTCAGGGTGAACGTACCGCCACCTAGTTCATCGGGAGTGACCTTGTTATCGCGGGTACGAGCAGCGAGGTCGGCAATCTTTCGTGCGATGCCCCCCATATTTAAATCTCCCGCATTTGAAATTACAGGTACCAATAATCCACGCTCAGTATCGACTGCGATGCCTAGGTGTTCTGTGCCGTGATATGTGATCTGATCTGCCTCAACTGAAGAGTTCAGGACGGGATGTTGTTTTAGAGCCTCACACACCGCAACTGCGAAGAAAGGTAGAAATGAGAGTTTCACGCCCTCTCGTGCCTCGAAGTTCTCCTTTGATCGCTCGCGCAGGCGCGCAATCTTCGTCACATCAACTTCAATGACGGTGGTTAACTGGGCACTGATCTGTAAGGACTCGACCATCCGAGCTGCAATGACCTTGCGAAGCCGTGACATCGTGACGGTAGTCCCACGAAGAGGCGATGCTGCAACCGCCGGGGCAGCTCGCACGGTGGTTGGGCGGGCAGATGAGACATTTGTCGCTGCACTCACTGCCGATACTGCTGGTCTTGATAAGGACTCAACGTCCTCTCGGCGGATGCGACCGCCAATGCCTGTACCTTTAATCTGAGAGAGATCCACACCAAGATCATTGGCTAATTTTCGTACCAGGGGAGTGACGTAGGCATCGGTAGGTTGAACTATGGATGCTACGGGGGCTGCAACTACGGGTGCTGCAACTACGGGTGCTGCAACTACGGGTGCTGCAACTACGGGGGCTGCAACTACGGGGGTAACGGGTGCGGTGCTCTCTGTGCTATCTCCGATGACGGCAAGACATGCACCGACTGCAACGGTGGTATCGACTGGTACATCAATTGATAGAAGGACACCTGCAACGGGGGATGGGATCTCTGTATCTACCTTGTCCGTTGAGACTTCAAGGAGTGCCTCATCAACTGCCACCGAGTCACCAACATTTTTCAGCCAACGTGTAACGGTTCCTTCGCTGACGCTCTCCCCAAGTGCGGGCATGGTCACTAAATGAGTCATATCTATATTCTCCCTGATTATCCGTGCGCGTGGAGCGCTTTACCCGCAAGTGCCATGTGTGCCTCACCCATCGCCTCTGACAGGGTCGGATGTGCGTGAAGCAAGGATGCTACATCTACTGCTCGAGCCTCCCAATTGAAGATAAGTTCTGCTTCGGCCAGAAGTTCACCGACCCGCGCACCCACCATATGAACTCCGAGTATGGCTCCGTCTTTTTCGGCGATTAATTTAATGGAGCCAGCAGTACCAAGAATCTGGGCCTTACCATTACCAGCTAGGTCATAGGTAAGTTCGACTACATCATGACCTCGTCTTTTTGCCTCTGCTGTTGTCAAGCCAACTGAAGCAACTTCAGGGTCCGAGTAAGTCACACGTGGGACTCCATCGTAATTGATTGGGCTTGGATTTAATCCTGCAATCTCCTCGGCGACCAGTACACCCTCGGCAAAGCCAACATGGGCCAACTGTTGGGTAGGGATCAGATCACCCACTGCCCAAATGCCTGGAACGTTGGTGCGGCACTTGTCATCAACTAGAACATAGCCATGATCCATGGTGATACCTGTCGCCTCATAGCCCAAGTTCGCAGACACAGGCCCACGACCTACAGAGACCAGAAGGATTTCGGCAGAGAATGTCTTACCATTTTCTAAGGTTACTTCAACACCTTTTTTGTTTGTGGTGACAGATTTAGAGAATACTCCGAGTTCAAATTTAATTCCACGCTTTCTAAAGGCGCGTTCTAACTGTTTACTTGATGACTCATCCTCAAGGGCGACTAGGTGTGATAGGCCCTCGATGATTGTTACATCTGAGCCAAATGACTTCCAGACAGATGCGAACTCACATCCAATCACGCCTCCACCTAAAATAATGACACTCTTTGGGACATATTCCATCTTGGTCCCATGATCGGATGTGATGATCTTCTTACCATCGATCTCAATACCCGGCAAAGTCTTAGCGTATGAGCCGGTTGCAAGAACGATATTTTTACCGGTGTAGATCTGACCATTCACCTCTACTGAGTTTTTTGAGACCAGCTTTCCATATCCTTCAATGTATGTGATCGCACGAGATTTGATCAAGCCTTGTAATCCCTTATGCAACCGAGAGATGACCCCATCTTTGTAGGAATTCACCCCTGCCATGTCAATACCATCGAAACTTGATTTCACCCCGAATTTGCCGCCCTCTCGTGCTCCATCGGCGATCTCAGCGCTATGAAGAAGAGCCTTTGTGGGGATGCAACCTCTATGGAGGCAGGTACCACCAACCTTGTCGGCCTCGATGAGAGCAACGCTCTTGCCCAACTGTGCACTTCGTAGTGCGCAGGCATATCCACCGCTACCCCCACCGATGATGACTAAATCAAACTCTGGCACGCGTGTAGCTCCATTCGTAATCTGCAACTCGTCAAGGTCTATCTTGCCGTACAAGGGAGGAAAGCGCACAATGCCTGGATTTAAGCCCCCTCAACTAGGGTGACGAGTGCGCGAAGTGCGATTCCAGTACCACCAACTGGGGTGTATCCATGAGCACTGGCTGTGTTAAAGGCTGGGCCAGCAATATCTAAGTGAAGCCAGGGCAGATCTGGATGAACAAACTCCTTGAGGAATAAACCTGCCACCAACATGCCACCACTTTTATCTCCGATATTTGCCATATCTGCAACAGGGGAGTCAAGGGATGCGCGTAGCTCAACTGGAAGAGGCATAGGCCAGAATTGTTCGCCACTGCGATCTGCCGCGGCAAGGAAGCGTGTTGAGAACTCCTCATTATTTGTCATAACCGCACTGGTTCGAGTACCGAGAGCGATCACTTGGGCACCAGTCAAAGTAGCCACATCGATGATGCCATCGAGTTTGTTCTTACTAGCTTGGGCTTTGACAAGTCCATCGGCTAGAACTAAACGCCCTTCTGCATCTGGATTTAAAACCTCGATGGTTTTGCCACCTAAAATTGTGATGATGTCACTGGGACGTGTCGCAGTATCACTTGGCATATTCTCAGCCAGTGGCGCCCATGTTTCGATTGCGATGGGGAGTTTGAGCGCAGCAATCGCAAGTGTTGCAGCACAGACCGCGGCCGCCCCACTCATATCTGATTTCATCGCCTCCATTCCTAGCGCTGGTTTGAGAGCCAAACCGCCTGTATCAAAGGTGATCCCTTTTCCTACAAATGCATATCGCTTCTTTGCACCGCCAGAGGGTGTGTATGAGATATGAAGCAGGCGAGGGGGATTCGCTGAGCCTTGACCTACCCCGATGATTCCACCGAAGCCACCAGATTTGAGTTGCTTCTCATCCCAGATGCTTACCTTCAGGCCAGCCTTAGCACCACCCAGGGATTTGATCGAATCGGATAGTTTCTTACAAAATGAGATAGGGGTCAGATGACTTGGTGGCGTGTTGATTAAATCGCGGACCAAGAATGTGTAGTCGGCAATAATCTTTGCGCGAGCCAGCGCTGCTTTAGCATCGGCCTTGGACGCCGATTTGCTGTAGATAGTGATTGTTTTGAGAGCGGCCTTGAGATCGGGCTTGGATGATCCTTTGAACTCACTAAAGACGTAGGCACCAAGTGCTGCTCCCTCTGCGACAGCTGCGATACTTTCAGGGCGATTATTCGATAGTGCAAAGGTCGCACTACTCGTACCAGTGAGTGCACGTGATGCTGCACCCGCTGCTCGGCGCAGAACCTCATGCGGATAGTGATTAGATTTCTTCCCAAGACCGGTAAAGACCATCATGCGAACTGCAGTGCCAGGGGCTTTGACTACTTCATCAGGGGCACCCGTTGCGCCCATTTCAATCAAAGATGCCAGAATCGCCTGAGTGTCGATCGCTAATTCACCTGATTCGATTGAAATGCCGCCTTTGGAGTTCGTGCTTGCCAATCCAACTACAAGGACCTCATCTTTGAGAGGCCCATCGGAGATTTTCAATGTAGTCATAGGCTTCATCGTAATAGATGTCTTGGTAAGTTTGTACTATGAAGTTATCTCCACTCAATGAGCGACATGTAGTCCGTAAGGCGAAGATGGCTGATTTTGGTGGGTGGATGATGCCGATCGAGTATCCAGGGGGCGGAGTTCTGGCTGAGCACACCTCCGTTCGAGAGCGGGTGGGCATCTTTGATGTGTCACACCTGGGAAAGGCTTCGGTCACAGGCGTTGGCACACTGGATTTCCTCAATGGAATGTTCACGAATGATCTCAATCGGATTGCAGATGCTTCAGCCCAGTACACCCTTTTGTGCACTCCAGAGGGTGGTGTAATCGATGATTTGATTGCATATCGAAATTCAAAGGATGATTTTTTCTTGGTTCCCAATGCGGCAAATACTGAGAGGGTAGTTGCAGAGTTGGCAAATAAGGCCCCCAAATCCATCACCGTGCGCAACCTTCATCAGGAGTATGCGGTCATAGCCGTACAAGGACCTCTCGCGCCACAGGTGATGCAACTCCTTGGAGTCAATACCAGTATCGATTACATGGCCTTTGCGCGAGTGGTGGTCGCTGGGGCAGATGTCATCATCTGCCGAACTGGCTATACGGGCGAAGTTGGATATGAACTCTTACCTGGAGTGGACGATGCGTATCGTGTGTGGGATGCCCTGGAGGCTGTGATCAAACCTCTTGGTGGATTGGTCTGTGGACTCGGAGCCCGGGACACATTGCGAACTGAGATGGGATACCCACTTCATGGCAATGAACTCTCACTTGAAATCTCTCCCGTCCAGGCAAGTGCATCATGGGCGATTGCGTGGGAAAAGGGTGATTTTCAAGGAAGTGAAGTCTTACGCCTTCAGAAATTAGATAAATCCATGGTGCGCAGCCTGGCTCTGAAATCATGCGATCGTGGGATTCCACGAGCACACATGCAGGTTAAGAATTTGGCCGGAGAGCTTTTGGGGGAGATTACAAGCGGGACTTTCTCACCTACTCTCAAAATCGGTATTGGTCTGGCACTTCTTGCACCTGGTGTCAAGCTGGGCGATACATTGGTCATTGATGTTCGCGGGCGTGAATCTCTCGTTGAGGTAGTTAAATCTCCCTTTGTTACATCGCACGTTCGCTAGATTTACTTATGACCTATAAATCTGCAATCACAGGACTTGGCAACCGAGCCCTCAAGTCATAAGGTTGTGGCGTGGAATTTCGTCGCCTCGGTAGCACAGGAATGTATGTCTCTGAGATCTCTTACGGCAATTGGATTACACATGGCTCACAAGTTGAGGCCGAAGCTGCCATCAAATGTGTCAAAAAAGCCCTTGATGTGGGCATTACTACCTATGACACCGCCGATGTGTATGCCGGCACTCGTGCCGAAGTCGTTTTGGGCAAAGCACTCAAAGGCGTGCGTCGTGAGTCTTATGAGCTCTTTACGAAGGTTTACTGGCCCACCGGTGTTGGTAAAAATGACCGTGGCCTATCGCGCAAACACATCATCGAATCATGCAACGCATCGCTCAAGCGCCTAAAGACCGATTACCTCGATCTTTACCAGATGCATCGTTTTGACTTTGAAACACCGCTCGAGGAATCACTCAGCGCTTTTGATGATCTGATTCGCGCCGGAAAGGTCCATTACATCGGCTTTTCTGAGTGGAATGCTTCGCAAATTTCATCGGCCCTTGCCATACAAGATGCACGTGGTTACAACCGATTTGTCTCAAGTCAGCCGCAATACTCAGCACTTTGGCGTGTGATTGAGGCCGAAGTCCTACCACTATCTGTTAAAGAGGGTATTGGTCAGATTGTCTGGTCACCTATCGCGCAGGGAGTCTTGACGGGTAAGTATCTACCAGGGAAAAAAGTTCCTGCAGGCTCGCGTGCTACCGATAAGAAGAGTGGGGCTAACATGATTAAGGGCTGGCTGCGTGAGGAAGTATTGAGTGCAGTTCAAAACTTAGCGCCTGTGGCCAAAGAGGCGGGTTTGACGATGTCTCAACTGGCCATTGCTTGGGTATTGCAAAATCCAAATGTCTCATCGGCGATTATGGGAGCGACAAAGCCGTCTCAAGTCAAGGAAAATGCAAAAGCCTCAGGTGTGAAACTGGATGTAGATACGATGAAGGCGATAGATAAGGTTCTTGGGAAACTTCCTGAAACTGATCCAAGCAAAAACGCTAGCCCAAATCCGCGCCCTTAATTAACCTTGTCTCCCACTTTAGTTTGAGGGTGTGGTGCGCGTAGTCTGCGCATCTGCGTAGAGCGCAACCAGGCATACATTCCAAGCCCCTTTGTAGGCACGTTTGGGAATTTCTGGGCCATGAGTGTGCGGATTTTTCGTCCTAAGAAGATTCCATCAATGACTGCCATGATCAACACCCCATACATAATGGCGATCGCTCCTAACTGGACCGATGGAGTGGGAATGAGAGTGAGGATAAGGACAACGAAGATGATGGGGAGAAAATATTCGCCGATAGATCGACGGGCATCCACATAGTTACGAACGAAGCGCCGCGCCGGTCCTCTATCTCGTAGAGGAAGAGCACTCTCCTCTCCGCGCAGATAGGCTGCTCGACTTGCCATACGGTCTTGGCGGGAGGCCAATTTAGCCTCACGTTTTTGCTCCTTGGTCACCACAGGGGCGAGGGAGGAGGTAATGCGCTTCGCCTCTGAGATCTTGCGTTTAGGGGTTGGGCGTCCTTTGCCGGTCGGTTCATTTTTCATGTGACCCACTATATAAGTCTTGCGCCACGTTGCACTCGCACTGATCAGGGGGAGCAGGTAGAATATGTCACTACATCCGAGGAGATCACTTATGTCTATAGATACACCTACTGATTCACTCACCACGGCCATCCGACTTACCGATGTGGCTGCGGTAAAGGTGGCTGCTTTGTTGGCCCAGGAGGGTCGTGATGACCTGATGTTGCGTGTAGCCGTTCAACCAGGAGGTTGTTCTGGGCTGCGCTATCAGCTTTATTTCGATGATCGAAACCAAGATGGAGATGTCATCCACGAGTTTGGTGGGGTTAAGGTAATTATCGACAAGATGAGTGATCCCTATCTGATGGGCGCATCGATAGATTTCGTAGATACGATCGAGAAGCAGGGCTTTACGATAGATAACCCCAATGCTGGCGGCTCGTGTGCTTGTGGGGATTCATTTAACTAATCGGCAGCCCAATCCGCTCTAGGATTGTGGGATGAAGATCGCTGTTGCAGGTTCAGTCGGCCTCGATCATTTGATGAGCTTTTCGGGCAAGTTTACCGACTCCTTCGTTGCCGGCTCCATGGAGAAAATCTCTCTCTCATTTCTTGTCGATACTCTGGATGTACGCCGCGGGGGATGCGCGGCCAACATCTCATTCGGCATGGGTGTACTCGGTTTGAACCCAGTCTTGATCGCAGCCGTTGGAAAAGACTGGCCGGATTATGAGGCCTGGTTATCGCGCCATGGCGTTGATACTTCACATACTCTAGTTTCAGACTCTCTCTACACCGCACACTTCATGGTGACAACCGATGACGATTTAAATCAAATCGCATCGTTTTTCCCTGGAGCAATGAGTGAGGCCCGCAATATAGAGCTGGGGCCCATCATGGAGAAGGCAGGTCGCTTTGATCTGCTCGTGATCTCTCCCGATGATCCGCAGGCGATGCTGCGCCACACCGAGGTCTGTCGTCAGTTAGGCATCGCAGTTGCTGCAGATCCCTCTCAGCAGATGGCGCGCATGAGTGGCGATGAGATCAAACTTCTCATCGATGGCGCTGCTTACCTTTTTATGAATGAGTATGAGCTCGCCTTAGCGATGCAAAAGACTGGCTGGAGCGATGCTGAGATTTTGAGCCGAGTAAAGGTCCGCGTTATAACGTTAGGGGCTAATGGTGCCAAGGTCGAAACTGCCACTGGCGAATCTGTCCACGTCGGATGTCCCAAGGAAAATGCAAAAACCGACCCGACAGGAGTAGGCGACTCATTTAGATCGGGATTTGTCGCAGGACTTGCATGGGGTCTGTCCCACGAGCGCTGCGCCCAGATCGGGGCACTCATCGCAACGTATGTGATCGAAACAGTGGGCACTCAGGAGTATCGATTCACGTCCCAGGAGTTCATTGATCGATTTGCCCAAGCTTACGGAGCCGATGCTGCGGCCGAGATAGCCCCCCATCTTAAAAAATAGAGTGTGCTCTCAACCACAGGCGGGCGTAGGTTTTCAAGACGAAGATATCCCGGGAGGGCATATACCCTTAGGCCATGAGGATGAGCGGGGCGAGAAAAATCGGCATGTTTGTCTGCCTTGCTCTGCTGACCGGCTGCTCCAAGGTCTCAGAGCTCGGCTTTCCGCAGGGCGTGACAAGTGTGACCGATCAATCCCTGCCTTTGTGGCAGGGCGCATGGATCGCCGCGGGAGTTGTTGGGGTTATCACCCTCGTATTGATCTTATGGCCGGCAGTATTTCACCGCCCAAAGGTTGGGGCGCCAGAGTTTCCAAAGCAGACTCAGTACAACATCCCAGTTGAGATCACCTACACGGTTATCCCCCTGATCATCGTTGCCGCTCTCTTTTACTTCACGGTTCAAAAGCAAAACGTGATCACAGCCAAGAGCACTACCCCTATCCATGAGATCGCTGTGACTGGATTCCAGTGGTCATGGCAGTTTGCTTACACAGATGCAGGCAAAGAGGCAGTGGTGACAGGCACACCATCCAAACCACCTGTTTTGGTCTTGCCTCTGGGCCAGCGCGTGCGATACACATTACGTGCCAACGATGTCATTCATGGTTTCTGGATTCCAGCTTTTATGATTCAAATGCAGAACATTCCAGGAGTCACCAATAACCTAGAATTTACGGCCAATAAACTAGGTGAGTATCCAGGCCGGTGCAACATGCACTGTGGCCGCTCCCATTCGCAGATGCGATTTACGGTAAAAGTCGTAACTGCCTCTGAATATGAGGATTACATTCAATCCCTTGGAGGCAGCGCGGCATGACAACCTATGCGCAGCGTCCATTAACCAGCCTACCTAGCGCTGTTCGAGCACCCAAGGGTAAAAACTTCCTTAAGTGGGTGAGATCGACTGATCACAAGACGATCGGCTACCTCTATCTGATGACCTCATTTGCCTGGTTTTTAATCGGTGGCATCTTAGCTTTGGCCCTTCGCAGCGAGCTCGCCCGACCGGGGATGCAGTTCTTAAGCTACGAGCAGTACAACCAGATCTTTACCATGCATGGCACGATTATGCTCTTGATGTTTGCCACACCTTTGTTCGTTGGCTTTGCAAATGTGATCATGCCACTGCAGATTGGCGCCGCCGATGTGGCCTTCCCACGCCTGAACATGCTCTCATATTGGCTCTACCTCTTCGGCGGTTTGATGGCATTTGCCGGATTCCTCTCTCCCGGGGGAGCAGCCTCCTTTGGATGGACCGTCTATGTCCCACTCTCAAATGCAACGTACTCACCCGGCATCGGCGCAGATCTCTGGCTTGTTGGTCTGGCAATTAGTGGTGTCGGAACAATCCTTGGCGGGGTCAACTTCATTACAACGATTGTGACGATGCGGGCTCCTGGTATGACGATGTTTCGGATGTCGATCTTCTCCTGGAACGTTCTTTTGACATCGATTCTGGTCCTGCTCGCCTTTCCTCCTTTGGCCGCCGCCCTGCTCGGCCTTGAATCCGATCGTATATACGGGACACATCTCTTTGATCCGGCAAATGGTGGAGCAATGTTGTTCCAGCACTTGTTCTGGTTCTTTGGCCACCCTGAGGTCTACATTTTGGCACTTCCCTTCTTTGGCATCGTCACAGAGATCTTTCCGGTTTTTAGTCGTAAACCGATCTTTGGCTACAAAGGATTGATTGCTGCGACTATCGCGATTGCAGCGCTATCGGTCTCTGTCTGGGCACACCACATGTTTGCCTCGGGTCAGGTCTTGCTTCCCTTCTTCTCCTTCATGACATTTTTGATCGGTGTTCCGACAGGCGTCAAGTTCTTCAATTGGATAGGCACGATCTGGCGGGGCCATGTGACATTTGAGACGCCGATGCTCTGGTCGATGGGCTTCTTAGTCACATTTTTATTTGGTGGCTTGACTGGAATCATTCTCGCCTCACCTCCCTTGGACTTTGCAGTCTCTGCTAGCTACTTTGTCGTCGCACATTTCCACTATGTTCTCTTTGGAACAGTCGTCTTTGCGATGTTCGCTGGCTTCTACTTCTGGTGGCCAAAGATGACCGGGCACATGCTCAATGAGCGTCTCGGCAAAATTCACTTCTGGACGACGTTTGTAGGCTTTCACCTAACTTTCTTGATTCAGCACTGGCTTGGGATTAAGGGCTTCCCACGGCGATACGCCGATTATCTGGCGACAGATGGTTTCACCTTCATGAACACTATCTCGAC
The DNA here is from genome assembly GCA_005800815.1 of Actinomycetota bacterium. Taxonomy (GTDB): domain Bacteria; phylum Actinomycetota; class Actinomycetes; order Nanopelagicales; family Nanopelagicaceae; genus Planktophila. The sequence goes on along the minus strand of SYEK01000006.1, from coordinate 9,446 downwards.
CATCGGCTCCTTTTTGCTGGCTTTTTCCATGATTCCTTTCATGATCAATATTTGGATCACTCGCAAATCTGCATTGGTCGGATCCGATGATCCCTGGGGCTATGGATCATCCCTTGAATGGGCGACCTCCTGTCCACCGCCACGTCATAACTTCCTGACGATGCCTCGGATTTCAAGTGAACGTCCAGCCTTTGATCACCATCATCCCCATATCAAGACAGAGAGTCACTAGAGACATGAAGGTTAATTGGCAGTTGTTTGGGGGGCTGGGCGGATTTTACGTTCTCATGACCATCATCTATTGGCAAGTGGGCGGGGAGCCAGTTGGAATCGGTGGAATGCTGTTGGCGGCATGCCTTGCAGGGATGGTTGGTTTTTATGTCTGGTTCACACAGAAGAGGATCGGTATCACCTTGCCTGAAGATAATCTCACGGGTGAGATTATTGATGGAGCAGGGGAGCTTGGATTTTATAGCCCCCATTCGTGGTGGCCTCTACCCGTTGCCCTCAGTGCCTGCATTATGGGGCTTGGTTTGATTGTGGGCTGGTGGCTTACCATCATCGGAATAGGTGCAATTATGATCAGTATTATCGGAATGGTTACCGAGTATGAAAAACCAATCTCGAGCACTTCGCACTGAGTAACTAATGAAGGTGGCGCCTTTAGCACCATATGTCTTTGTTATTCTCTGGAGCACTGGGTTTGTAGGTGCTAAATACGGCCTGCCTTATGCCGATCCATTCATTTTCTTATCGATTCGAGTCTTTATAGCAGCGATAATCCTACTTTTTATCGCGCTAGCTCTGCATGCACCTATTGCAATTGGCCGTACTGCAATTAAAAACTCGGCTTTCATCGGTTTCCTCCTTCATGCTTGCTATCTAGGTGGAGTCTTCTTTGCTATCTCCGAAGGATTATCGGCGGGTATCGCCGCGCTTGTCACGAGCCTGCAACCAGTGCTTGTTTCACTCTTAGCTCTTCTCTTCCTTGGGGAAAAACTGAAAAAGAGTCAGGCTTTAGGATTAGGGCTTGGTTTTGGTGGGGTTATTTTAGTTTTAGCTCCATCGTTCTCACTTGAGATCGCCCTTACCGCACTCATTGGCGTCAGTGTTGCCCTTATTGGAAGTACCAGTGCGACATTGCTGCAGAAAAGAGTCGGTTCTGACATTCCTCTCTTAGCCGGGACTGCCTACCAATACTTGGCCAGTGGGGCAGTCTTGGCTGTGGCTGCGATCGCAACTGGTGGGACATCGATTCAGTGGAGCGCGAAGTTCATCTCTTCATTTATCTGGTTGATTGTTGGATTATCAGTCGGGGCGATACTTTTACTTTTATGGCTCCTAAACACCTCAAGCACCGCTTCGGTTTCATCCTTGCTCTACCTAGTTCCTCCGGCAACTGCGATTGAGGCATATTTTCTCTTCGGTGAGCAGTTGAGTCCCCAAGGAGTATTTGGGGTCGCAATCACTGCAATAGGCGTTTGGTTGGTCACTAAATCAGGGGATTAATGGTGCTCGATCTCTTTGAATTCCTGTGCAGAGACTTTCGGAATGGCTACAGCATGGGCCTTGCTCAGGCGAAGTCGTAGCTTGTTCTTGAGTGCTCCAGGCCGCCTTACTCCACGAGCATCGGAGGCCGGCAGCTCAAGTGCTGCAGCTTGCTGATGGGATGTGAGAATAAAGCGTTTCTCTGCCGAGATTGGCTCATGAACCTCCACGAACTCACCACTACCCATTCGAACAAGACGTCCAGTCTCCATTCCATGAAGTACCAAGTCGCGATCGGCGCGTTGTAGGGACAGACAGAGTCTTTTGGTGATCACAAAGGCGATGGGAGGGAGAATAAAGACCGAAATGCGCGAGGCCCACATAATTTGATTGATGGATAGATCAAAGTGTGTGGCAAGGATGTCATTACCGCCGTTGATCAGACATATCAGGACGAATGTGATTGACATGACGCCCAGGGCGGTACGGTTAGGAACGTTGCGTGGGCGATCGAGAAGATGATGCTCGCGCTTATCGCCGGTAATCCAGCTCTCAATGAAGGGGTAGAAGGCCATTGCGGTGAAGATTATTCCGGGGACGATGAGTGCTGGGATCAAAATATTCCATGAGATGGTGTGGCCGAAGGCATGGGTCTCCCATGGAGGTGCCATTCGTACGAGTCCATCTAGCCAACCCATGTACCAATCGGGCTGGGAGCCTGCTGAGATCTGTCCGGGGGTGTATGGACCGTAGAGCCAGATGGGGTTGATCGATGCAACGGCGGCCAAGAATGCAGTCACACCAAAGACGATGAAGAAGAATCCACCGGCCTTGGCCATGTAAACCGGAAGGATGGGATGCCCGACGACGTTTTTCTCAGTTTTTCCAGGTCCAGGAAACTGGGTGTGCTTTTGGTACCACACGAGCATCACGTGAACTGTGATGAGAGCCAAGAAGATGCCCGGAAGGATAAGAATATGCAGTGTAAAAATACGCGGGATGAAGCCCACACCAGGAAATGCTCCTCCGAAAAGGAAGAAGGTGAGGTAGGTACCAACAAGAGGCACGGCCTGGATGATGGCAGAGGTGATGCGCAGACCAGTTCCGGACAAGAGATCATCTGGTAGCGAGTAACCCAAAAGGCCTTCAACTAGCCCTAATGTCAGCAAGAGAATTCCAAGAATCCAATTGAACTCTCGTGGCTTTCTAAAGGCCCCAGTGAAGAAAACGCGGAGCAAGTGCGCAACGATCGCGGCCATGAATATATTTGCCGACCAGTGATGTATCTGGCGCATCAACAGCCCGCCACGAACCTCAAATGAGATATCCAAACTCGAGGCATAGGCCGCTGACATCGTGATCCCCTTGAGCGGCTGATACACACCCTCATAGACCACGTCCCGCTGAGATGGGTCATACCAAAAGGTGAGGAAAGTTCCCGATAGGAGCAGGATGACGAATGAGTACATGCAGATCTCACCGAACATGAATGTCCAGTGATCGGGGAAGACCTTGTTGAGTGATTTTTTGACCCAACCTGCAGCCCCTAACCGCTCATCAACGAAATTGGCCGCTGATCCTACTTTTTTCTCTATCATGGTCATTGTGAGTTACGCTCCCAAAAGCTAGGTCCGACGGCTTCATTAAATGGTGCACGTGCAATGAGATATCCCTTTTCATCCACAGTAATGTCTAACTGGGGGAGTGGACGGGCCGATGGTCCAAAGATGACCTTGGCCGCCTGGGTGACATCGAAGGTGGATTGATGACATGGGCAGAGCAGATGTTTCGTCTGTTGTTCATAGAGGGCAACGGCGCAGCCCATATGCGAACAGATCTTGGAGAAGGCGATGATGCCATCATGCGTCATTGCTAAGCGCTCGGGTGTGAGTTTGAACTCTTCAGGGCGAAGACGTATCAAGAGAACTGGATCCTTTGCGATATCACTGAGCGGACGATGAGCAGAATCGGCGACCGCTGGCAGCACCTGAACGACCGAGCCCACCTCTAAATCTGAGGCCAAGATGGGACGGTTTCCAGGGTCGGTCACCAGTTGAGTCCCAGCCTTCCAATTCGTTTTCTCTAAATCCTTGCCAGGAAGAGGGCCAAGATCGCGCAGAAGTAAGACAGGAGGCAGAGCGAATAGGCCAAGGGAGGCTAGGAGTGAGCCTTTGATCAACCTTCGCCGACCCAGCTTTAATCCGCCCACTCCCTCTTTCACGGTCTTGATGAGTGCCTCACGGTCCTCATCCGATGAGCGAAACTCGTGACGATGATTGACCATTTCAGTATCTGGCATTAATTTTTTTGCCCAAAGAACAGCGGCCATACCCAGGAAAAATAGTGACATCGCCATTCCAAGACCGAGAAAGAGTTGATGCGCATTTTGATCGCCCATAACTGGAATGAAGATAAAGGCATCCTCTGGAATCCAGATGTATGAGTAGATTAAAAGGGCAGAGCCAAATGCAGAGAGCCAGAAGAGCAGAGCCACTTGTTGTTCTGCGCGCTTTTCAGCGCGTGGATCTACATCTGCAGCACGAGGGGCATGTACAGGTAGTCCTGGATCTGCAAAGGCCTCGAGTTCACTTGACATAGGTCTCTTATCTCGCTCTCGATGTTAACCAGACAGCCACAGCGATTAGTGCTCCCAGCCCAAGGACCCAGACGAGAAGGCCCTCGGCCACAGGTCCGGTGCGCCCCAATGAAGCTCCACCAAGATTTGGCTCTGCCTCTGCCGCCTTGATCCACTTGATCACCGAAAGTTTCTCTTCAGGGGTCAATGTCTTATCGTTAAAGACGGGCATTGATTGTGGACCGGTGATCAGAGCCTCATAGATGTGATGAACCTGCACACCCATCAGCGTCGGTGCATATTTACCTTGGGTCAAGGCCCCGCCTTGAGCTGCAAAGTTATGGCACATCGCGCAGTTGTTTCTAAAGAGCTCGCCACCCTCGGCAGTACTTCCATCACGCTCATAATTTAACTGCTCAGCAGTTGGAATTGCCGGACCAGGGGCAAGTGATGCAACATAGGCGGCAAGGGCCGCTACCTCTTCCTCGTTATAGACCGGATCTTTTCTGGCAATCTGAACACTCATATCGGCAACGGGCATGCGCCCGGTCCCAACCTGAAAATCTACAGAGGCCGCGCCAACACCCATCAAGGCTGGGGCGATGGCACTGCCCTCAAGATTGAGACCATGACAGGTCGAGCAGCCCTTGAGAAAGATCTGCTTACCCTCTTCGATCTGTGCCGAACGCGCAGAGGCGTTCATGGGCTCTTTGATCGATGCACTCGCAACATTGAATGTGGTCCCGATTCCAAAAAGGGCGATGACCAGAAGAAGTGGAGCAACGCCTTTATGATTGCGGTAGCCCGAGATGTGTCTCATAACTTTTCTCAGACCATCACTTGATCAGATAGATCGCAGAGAAGAGAGCGATCCACACGACATCAACGAAGTGCCAATAGTAGGAGACGACTATTGCAGTGGTGGCCTGACCACTGGTGAAGCGGCGCGCCTTTGCAACGCGCACGAGAACGATGAGAAATGCGATGAGACCACCCGTCACATGTAAACCATGAAAGCCTGTTGCGACATAAAAGATGGAGCCGTAGGCATTGGATGAGAGTGTCAGGCCCTCATGCACAAGTGCGGCATATTCATATACCTGACCGGCGACGAAAAAGGCGCCCATCAAGAATGTCAGTGAGAACCACTCGCGCATTCCCCACTTGCTGATCTGAAACATCGTTCCAGTCTTTTTGTTTTGAAAACGCTCGGCGGCAAATACACCAAACTGACAGGTCACAGATGAGAGGACGAGAATCGTCGTATTGAATGCGGCAAAGGGGATGTTGAGAATCTGGTGAGACTCGAGCCAAATCGCAGGACCCTCGACGGCACGGATTGTGAAATAAATGGCAAAGAGAGCGGCGAAGAACATGAGCTCACTCGAGAGCCAGACGATGGTGCCGACGGCTACCGCATTTGGGCGGGTAATTCTGTGGTGAGCCGAGATGGTTGCGCTGGACATACCCTGAATTATCCCTCAAAACAGGCTCACTGTCCTGCGCCAGGACGTATTAGCGCGCGGGTTGGGTGCCCTTTTGAGATGAAACACATCACCTTTTTCTTCGCAGTTTAGGGGCTGACTCTGCCGGTGCTTGTGGCAGATAGAATCAGGGTTGTGAGTGAACAGGTCCTTAAAAAGCAGATAGTTATCTACTCCGGTGATTCCTCCGTTCGGGCGACAATAATTTCAGCCCTGGGCCGGCGTACTGCGCTAGATCTTCCCGAACATTGCATTCACGAGTTTGCAACGGGTGCGGGCCTTCGCGCCTTTGTCGATGATCGATCACAGATCGATCTTTTCATCCTGGATGGGGAGACGGCTCCTGAAGGGGGCCTTGGTATCGCTCGACAGTTAAAGGATGAGGTTTTCAACTGCCCTCCCGTATTAGTGATCACAGGTCGGGTGCAGGATTCTTGGCTAGCGGCATGGTCACTTGCTGAGGCATCCCTGATCCATCCCATAGATCCATTCACATTGGCTCATAGCGCAGCACAACTGCTGCGCGGAGACAATCTCACCTCGGCTTGATTTAAACTCTTATGTCGGAGCAGCTTTGGAGAGCTCACCTAGCAACACTGAAAAATGGCGCAGAGCTTGGTAGCCAGGATGTTGCGTGGTGTATGCGAGAAATCCTGGAGAATCGAGCCGAGACAGAGCGCATCAAAGAGTTTTTGATAGCACTCAAAGCCAAAGGGGTCAGTGCACATGAGGTAGGAGCCCTTGTCGCTCAGATGTATGAGCATTGTGCTCCTATCACAATCACCGAACGGGCAGTCGATACTGTCGGCACTGGTGGAGATGGTGCTAACACGATAAACATTTCAACAACGGCTGCGATTATCGCCGCCGCAGCTGGTGCCAGGGTGATCAAGCATGGTAACCGCGCAGCATCCTCGAAATCTGGGGCAGCAGACCTTCTTGAAGCCCTAGGGGTGGCAATCTCCCTGGATGGATTGGCAGTTGCACGCACATTTAATGAGGTTGGAATCGGATTCTGCTTTGCGCCGGTTTTTCACCCTGCGATGCGCTTTGCCGCCCCCGCCCGCAAAGAGCTAGGGGTGGCAACTGTCTTTAACATCTTAGGACCACTTGCTAATCCAGCACGACCGCAGGCCGCAGCGATAGGAGTTGCCGATGAGGGCATGCATGTAGTGATGGCTCAGGTCTTGGGCGATCGTGGGGTTGATGGCTTTGTCTTTCGGGGCGATGATGGTTTGGATGAGATCACGTTGGCCACAACTACATCGGTTTTAAGTATCGGTAAGGGGCAGATATCGAAAGGCTCAATCGACCCTCTCGATTTTTCAATCTCACGGGCTCCCATCAGCGCCCTCGTCGGGGGAGATGCAGCAGAAAACGCTCGGATCACGCATGCCATATTTGCAGGTGAAGTTGGTGCCCCACGTGATGCCGTCGTGCTCAACGCCGCCGCAGCGATTGCAGCCTATGAGGCAAAGCTCGGGTCAACTCTGCACGAACGAATAAGTGATGGAGTCAAAAGAGCGGTGCAAGCAATTGACTCGGGGGCTGCAGCTGTCTTACTGGCGCGCTGGGCAAAACTTTCCCAGGCTCTGTCGTAACCTTCCTTCATGGCAGTTGAAACGGCACCACCGGGTTGGATGCAGGATTGGTCTGCATCTGGATCAGGAAAAAATGCTCGCACAGGAGTTTTGTTAGTACATGGATTTACCGGCGCACCCCCTTCAATGCGCCCTTGGGGTGAGTTTTTATTGTCAAAGGGCTACACAGTGCGAGTGCCATTGCTACCTGGACATGGCACCAAACCTGAAGATCTCAACAAGGTCAAATGGCGAGAGTGGCCAATCAAGGTTCAAAGTGAGTTGGACAAGCTCCTTAGAGTGTGTGATCAGGTATTTATTTGTGGACTGTCTATGGGCGGTGCAACGACTCTTTACATTGCCGTGGAAAATAACGATCGCTTGAGTGGCATCATCCTTGTCAACCCGATGATTCATATCAAAGGCGTCTCTGCACCGATGGCATATCTAGTTTCGCGTTTTCAAAAGCTACGTACAAGTGTGGGTAATGACATCAAGCGACCAGGAATTACCGAGCATGGCTACGATGCCCTTCCGACTCGGGGAATATACCAATTATTGATTATGCTCGGGATAACCCGCAAGAACCTGGGAAGAATCACTATTCCTGTTCAACTATTTCATAGCGTTGAAGACCACACACTTCCCGTATCAAACACCGAGATAATCATGGCTGGCTTGGGTTCTACTGTTAAGTCACGGATCGAATTGGTCAATAGTTATCATGTCGCAACCCTTGATTATGACCAGGAGTTAATCTTTCAGAACTCATTGACCTTTATCCAGTCACACTCCAGAGAGTGAAAACTCGTTGCTTTTCATGTGGAGGACTTAAGAAATAGTGAGTCAACTCCTTGATCGTGAATCTGTCATAGAAACAGCGCGTTTAGAACTTCATCACATCAGCGTCCATGAACTCATTTCACTCTTTGAAACACCCGAGGATGATTGGATATTCGAAGGCAAAATCTTTACAAATCCGCACCGAGAGTTAGTAGATCACCCTGGTCCCCTTGCCTTCCGTGTGCCACAGGTAAAACTGGATTCACGTGTCAATAAATGGTTCGTTAGGTGGATAGTGCTCAAAGCGCGTAGAGAGATTATTGGAAGCACCAGCTTTCATGCCAGCCCGGATGCCGAGGGAATGATTGAAATAGGAGTGGGTATCAACCAGAACTTTCAGAATCAGGGCTATGGATTTGAAGCCCTGGCCGCTATGTGGAGTTGGGCGTGTACATATCCTGAAGTTAGAACTCTCAGGTACACCGTTTCTGCAGATAATGCCGCTTCGATAGCCTTAGTGAACAAGTTTGGATTTCACCATGTTGGTCAGCAAATGGATGAGATCGATGGGCCAGAGCAGATTTACGAGTTAAGTATCCAGAAGTACAAGGACTTTATTGGATTGGAGCGCACGTCAAGGGGCTAGAGTTTGGCCATGGCATGGTTTTGGCTAGGCATAGCGATTGTTTGTGAGATTTCCGGGACTCTCATGTTGAAGGCAAGTGATGGATTCTCAAAAGTTTGGCCATCGATTGGAGTGGTGGCAGGTTATGGCGCCGCCTTCGTGCTCATGTCAAAATCGCTTAAAACAATTGATGTAGGAATAACCTATGCGATCTGGTCGGGGGTTGGAATCATCGGCGCTGCCATCGGGGGCATACTTATCTTTAATGAGGATCTCACCAAACTCAACATCATAGGAATGACAATCATTGTCGTGGGTGTTGTGGTTATGAATGTTGGGGGAGTGCGTTAGCACAACCAATCTCTCGATGTACAACTCTTGACTCTTAAGTGGACCGTACTGGGATCGAACCAGTGACCCCCACAATGTCAATGTGGTGCTCTACCGCTGAGCCAACGATCCTTGCCTGCAAAATCATACCCCAAGATTTTTTAAAGGCTCAGCGCCCGAAATCATCCTCAATACGCTCGATATCATCCTCACCGAAGTAGCTACCGCTTTGAACCTCTATAAAGACAAGATCTACGACCCCAATGTTTTCAACGCGATGTAAATCCCCAATCTCGATATCCAAACTCTGGCCAGGTCCCATCATCGATTCGACTCCATTGAGAGTGACAAGGGCGCTTCCCGTCACGATAAACCAATGCTCTGCACGCTTGTAGTGGCGTTGATAGGACAGGCGTTTTCCCGGAAGAACCCATATGCACTTGACCTTATGAGAGTGACTTGCCTGCAGAACTTCATAGTGTCCCCAGGGCCGCCTCGATTCGGTCATAGAGCCCACTCTTTCATGGATTTTTTATCGAGTGATGGAGGTCGGGACGGGATTTGAACCCGTGTAGAGGGAT
>SYEK01000005.1 GCA_005800815.1 Actinomycetota bacterium | reverse complement strand
TGGCCCAGGGCTATGGCTCACTCGGCCTGATGACATCGGTATTGTTGACACCCGATGGAAAGATCGTTGAATCTGAGGCCGCTCACGGCACTGTGACCCGTCACTATCGTGAGCATCAAAAGGGAAGGGCGACCTCTACAAATCCCATCGCATCGATCTTTGCCTGGACTCGTGGATTGGCCCATCGTGCAAAGCTAGATAAGAACGCCGAGCTAGCCACATTTTGTGCAACCCTTGAGCGCATCTGTATCCAGACCGTTGAAGAGGGAAAGATGACAAAGGATCTAGCGATGCTAATCTCCAAGGATTCCCCGTATCAGAGCACCCAAGAGTTCTTGGCATCTATCGATGAAAATCTCAAGAAAGTGATGGCCTAAGCCCAGACTAGATACGCTCTCCCGTGTTGGAGTTGAACAGATGCACTGCAGATGCCTGCGCACTCACAGCGATCGTTGATCCCTCTTTCGGAGGGTTCTTTGGATCCCAACGTACAATGATTTGGGCTCCCTCCTCATTGGCATTTGCAAACTTCACATTGGTATCGGCAGGCTTTCCATAGACGAAGGCATCTGAGCCAAGCTCCTCGACGACCTCTACCAAAACATGGAAGCCATCACTTGCAGGGGTAAAGCCCTCTGGACGGACTCCCACAGTGATCTCCTTACCTGCAGATGCTGGAACTGCGATCCCAAGATCTCCCAGCATCGCCTTGCCGGAAACGATAGGGGCGTTGAGAAGATTCATTGCAGGCGAGCCGATAAAGCCAGCTACGAATGCATTTGCTGGATTATCGTAAAGATTGCGCGGTGTATCTACTTGCTGGAGCAGGCCATCTTTAAGGACCGCTACGCGATCACCCATGGTCATGGCCTCGACCTGATCATGTGTCACATAGACAGTTGTGATACCAAGACGGCGCTGCAGCGCAGCGATCTGTGTACGAGTTGCTACACGTAACTTTGCATCAAGGTTTGAAAGAGGCTCATCCATAAGAAATACTTGAGGCTCACGAACGATCGCACGGCCCATGGCAACGCGCTGACGTTGTCCACCTGATAGCGCCTTTGGTTTGCGCTCAAGATATGGTTCAAGGTCTAGAAGTTTTGCCGCCTCAAGGACGCGACGCTCGCGCTCTGCCTTGGGCGTGCCGGCGATTTTAAGTGCAAAGCCCATATTCTCTGCCACCGTCATATGTGGATATAAGGCATATGATTGAAAGACCATCGCGATATCACGATCTTTTGGTGCAACGTTTGTTACATCACGATCACCGATCAAGATGCGGCCAGTATCGACCTCTTCCAAACCTGCCAACATACGAAGTGATGTGGACTTTCCACATCCGGATGGGCCGACCAGAACCAAAAACTCACCGTCATTGACAGTCAGATTTAGCTGATCGACTGCAGGAGCGGTGGTGCCTGGGTATATCCGTGATGCGGCTTCAAAGACTACTGATGCCATGAGATTTCTCTCCTTCTCCGGGCAGGTACGTGCCCGACGGTCCGAGGATGAAGGTGATGATCAGGTGATCATCGCCCCACAGCGTAAGGGGCAGGGGCGGAATTGGAAAGAGTGGCTCCACCCAGAGGTGGCGTATACTGGGCACCCTCATGGAACCTCCCCCGTTGGGCTCTCTCCTTGGTGATCTAGCGATAGTGGTGGCCCTGATCCTTACAGCCGCCTTTTTCGTCGCCGCCGAGATCGCATTGATATCCCTGCGAGATGGCCAAATCCGCCAAATCTCCACCCGTGGAAAACGTGGGGCTCGCGTCGCCCAGCTTGCCCAAAGCCCCAACCGCTTTTTAGCTGCAGTCCAGGTCGGGGTGACGCTCTGTGGATTCTTATCGGCCGCCCTTGGCGCTCAAAGGCTGGGTACCTACGTCATCCCGTGGCTGAGAGATTTCGGGCTCTCCGATGGTCTCAGCACAACACTCTCTATCGTGGGGGTGACCCTGATCATCGCCTTCTTCTCCCTTGTCTTTGGCGAGCTTGTACCCAAGCGCCTTGCCATCTTTCGCTCTGAGGAGATCTCTCTTGCCTGTGCAGGAGTCATCGACATCGTGGCCACGGTATTTCGCCCGGTCATCTGGCTGCTCTCACACTCAACCGACCTGATCTTGCGCATATTTGGCATCGATCCAAAAGAGCAACGCAGTGCGATGAGTGAGGAGGAGCTCTTAGATCTTGTCGCCGGCCACTCAGCGCTCACGGCCGAAGAGAGAGATATCGTCGAGGAGGTATTCAACGCATCGGAGCGACAGGTCCATGAGGTCATGGTTCCACGCACAGAGGTCGATTTCATGGATGCCTCCCTCTCGGTGGGCAAGGCGATCGAATTAGCCGTTGATAAGGCTCACTCGCGTTACCCGCTGGTGCGCGGATCATCGGATGAGGTAGTGGGCTTTGTACACGTGCGCGACTTATTGGATACATCTCTTGCCAACAAGTCGACCAAGATCCTTGAACTCTCACGCAGCATCATGTTTCTGCCTGGCACAAAAGGGGTCTTACCTGCTCTAACAGAGATGCGGGCCCAGCGTCAACATCTTGCGATCGTTTTGGATGAATATGGTGGTACTGACGGCATCATCACACTAGAGGATTTAGTGGAGTGCTTGATCGGAGATATTCATGATGAGTACGACGATATCGAAAGCGATGGGGCGATTGAGCTCGGCACAGGAGGGTTCGAAGTCGATGGCCTGATCTCTATCGATGAGCTCACACAACAAACACAGTTAGTGATCCCCGATGGCCCTTATGAGACGGTGAGCGGCTTTGTCATGCATCATTTGGGCCGTATTCCACGCCAGAGCGATGTCCTCAACCTCAACGGCCTGCGTATCACAGTGCTATCGGTGGAGGGCAAACGCGCTGGGCAGTTGCTAATCTCTCGCAGCTCATGATGTGTGAAAGGATTTCTTCATGAGTATCAAACGAGTCTTATCCGGGATTCAACCCACAAGTGACTCTCTTCATCTGGGAAACTACCTCGGGGCGCTCAAACAGTGGGTCGCTCTGCAAGATGGACATGAGGCCTTCTACTGCATCGTCGATCTTCATGCCCTGAGCACCGAGACCGAGCCGGCCTTGCTGCGCAAGCGCACACTTACAACGGCGGCCCAGTTGATCGCACTCGGAATATCCCCAGAGAGGTCAACACTCTTTGTGCAATCACAGGTTCCTGCGCATAATCAACTCGGTTGGCTGATGGAGTGCATGGCAGGCTTTGGTGAGGCCGCTCGCATGACGCAGTTCAAAGATAAGTCATCCAAATCCGGTGCAGATAGCGCACGTGTGGCTCTCTTCACCTATCCCATGTTGCAGGCCGCCGATATCTTGCTCTATCAAGCCGACCTTGTTCCAGTGGGTGAGGATCAGCGCCAACACATCGAACTCACTCGTGATTTAGCTGGACGTTTCAACACACGATATGGGCACAGTTTCACGATTCCAGAGGCTCTGATCATCAAGGGCGCGGCCAAGATCAACGATCTACAAGAGCCAACGACCAAGATGAGCAAATCATCGGGTTCGGCAGCTGGAGTGATTGAGATTATGGACAGGCCGGAGGTAAATGCCAAGAAGATTAAATCATCGGTGAGCGATGCCGGTGGTGAGGTGCGCTTTGATGAAAAACAGAAGCCGGGGATCAGTAACTTGATGAGGATTCATAGCGCTCTCTCAGGTCAATTAATCACAGCCCTTGAAGATGAGTTTGCAGGTAAGGGCTATGGTGATTTCAAAGGTGCAGTTGCCGATGTGGTCACCGAGCATCTGCGCCCGATCCGTGAGCGGGCCCTTGAGCTCTTAAAGGATGAGGCGCACCTGATCGAACTTCTGCATGCCGGAGGGGCTAAGGCGCGAAAAGTGGCCGCGGCCACCATTGAGAGGGCCTATAAGAACCTGGGGACCCTCGCCTAGCAGGTTCAAGGCTTGGTTGAGGGTTTTCTCAAACGTTATACCAATGACACCAAAATAAAGGAGCGAGGGTTGAGAATCCCTACCCTCAAAGACTAGGCTCTTAGATACACATCAACTCTGCGCTTAACCCTATCAGGCCAGCGCGGAAGACCCCTTGGAGGAAAATTGAAAAAGATATTTCGTCTGATAGCAGTGGTAGCTGCAACCCTGATGGCTGCGACAACATTTGTTGCTCCAGCAACCGGGGCACCAAAGGTAAAGGTCGGCCTTGCATATGACATCGGTGGACGTGGCGATAAGTCATTTAACGACTCAGCGGCGGCAGGTCTTGATCTGGCAAAGAAGAAGTTCAAGGTTGCTGCGAAAGAGGTAACTGTCACCACAGGTTCAGATTCAGAGCGCGAGGACAAACTACGTCTGCTCGCTAAGGCTGGCTACAACCCAATCATTGCAGTGGGATTCTTGTATGCAGGTCCAATCAAGGCCGTTGCCTCAGATTATCCAAATACCCAGTTCGGAATCATCGATGACTCATCGGTTGATCTGCTCAACGTTGCAGGTCTTGTCTTCGCCGAGGAGCAGGGTTCATACCTAGCAGGTGTGGCCGCTGCGCTTCAAACCAAGTCTGGCAAAGTCGGTTACATCGGTGGAGTTCGCATTCCACTTCTTCAAAAGTTTGAGGCCGGCTTCGTCGCAGGAGTCAAGGCAACAAAGAAGTCAGTGACTGTCGATGTCAAGTACGTCACAGAGCCACCAGATTTCGGTGGATTTAACGATCCAGCCAAGGCAAAGGTCATCGCTAAGGGAATGATCGATAAGGGAATCGATGTCATCTACTCAGCTGCAGGTGGATCAGGTGCGGGTAACTTCGCAGCTGCAACCGATGCTGCAAAGGCTGGCAAGAAGGTATGGACAATCGGAGTGGACTCTGATCAGTACCTATCGGCCTCAGCTGATGAGAAGAAGAACATGCTCACATCGATGATCAAGCGCGTTGACCGTGCCGTCTATGATGTCATTGCAACAGCAGTTGCAGGATCATCCGTTAACGATGTTCTCGATGAGGCCGGTATCTATGGTCGTAAGTACGACCTAGCCCTTGATGGTGTTGGTGTCTCCTACTCTGGTGGCTATATCACCAAGTTCAAGGCACAGATCGACAAGGCAGCGGCAGCAATTAAGTCGGGCAAGATTAAGGTTCCAACAAAGCCATAATCACCTATTCCATAATCACCTATTCGTAGTGGCGTTTGGCCCAACAATGGAGTTAAATCTCTCTTGTTGGGCCAGATGCTTGTTATGAGGCTGTCTATAAAAGGAGAGAAATTAATTGTCGGTGGCGGTTGAACTACGACATATTTCCAAGCGCTTTCCAGGCGTCATCGCCAATAAAGACGTCTCGATGAGCGTAGAGACAGGCACAGTCCACGCCCTTGTGGGTGAGAACGGTGCGGGTAAGTCCACCGTGATGAAGATTCTCTATGGCATGTTGCGCCCAGATAGCGGGCAGATCCTTGTCAATGGCGCCCCCGTTCACTTCAAGAACCCCAATGATGCCATCGATGCCAGTATCGGAATGGTCCATCAGCACTTTATGCTCGCCGATAATTTCACGGTCCTAGAGAATATAATTTTAGGCTCAGAGCCCGGAAGAGGCGTGAAGATCGATTTTGCCCTGGCTCGGGCCAAAGTGGTCGCCATGGCCGAGCAATATGGCTTGGAGATCGACCCAGATGTTTTAGTGGAGGAGTTAGGTGTTGGCGTACGCCAGCGTGTTGAGATTCTCAAGGTCCTCTATCGCGGCGCACGAATCCTCATCTTTGATGAGCCGACGGCAGTGCTCGTCCCACAAGAGGTCGATGATCTATTCAAGGCCCTTGAAGGTCTACGCGCACAGGGTATGGCCATCATCTTTATCTCCCACAAGTTAGATGAGGTCTTGCGCGTGGCAGATGAGGTGACCGTTGTTCGACAAGGATCCACGGTTGCACAGGTTAAATCCAAAGATGTCACTGCAAAGCAGTTGGCCGAACTCATGGTGGGTAGCGAACTGCCAAAGCCCACGACAGTTGGCCATACACGCAGAGAAGAGATCGCTCTCTCCCTCAAGGATGTCTCTATCCCAGTGGCAAAAGGTCGCAGAGATTTGATCTCAAAGATAACCTTTGATCTTCATGCCGGTGAGGTAGTTGGAATCGCTGGAGTAGAGGGAAATGGTCAAGCCGAATTAGTCGAGGCGATCATGGGGTTGCGCGATTACACAGGCAGCATCAGCTTTCAAGGAAGAGCCATTGATGGACTCAGCGTTGCCAGCCGCCACCACCTTGGTATCGGCCTGATTCCAGAGGATCGTCAGCGTCAAGGACTGATGATGGCCTCTGCTCTCTGGGAGAACCGAATTTTAGGTCACCAACATAAAAGACCTGTGATGCGTGGATTTATTATCGATAAGAGAGCCACGATGACAAGTACACGCACCATCATGGAAGACTTTGATGTTCGTGCACCAGGTCCGCAGACAGCAGCGGCCGCACTTTCAGGTGGGAATCAACAAAAGTTCATTGTTGGCAGAGAGATGAGCAAGATTCCCTCTCTCTTGGTCGCATCACATCCAACCAGAGGCGTCGATGTCGGGGCACAGGGTGCGATCTGGGAGGAGCTTCGCAGGGCGCGAGAAAAAGGCATGGCGATTGTGTTGATTTCAGCAGATCTCGAGGAGCTCATCGGAATGTCTGATCGACTGCTGGTCATGTTGCGTGGGTGCATCACTGCCGAGCTTGACCCAGCAAAAACTACGCCAGAGCAACTCGGCTCTGCAATGACGGGTGCAGTATGAAGAGGATCTCTGCCACCACGATCTCTTTGAAAGTGGCCGCACCTCTTGCCGCTGCCCTGTTTTCAATTGTCGTCTCCAGTCTTGCTGTGATTGCGACCAAGAAATCACCACGCCAGGCCTTCTTAACAATGTGGGAGTACGGCACTCAGGCCGGATCTTTGATGGAGGTCATAAACACAGCGACCCCTTATTACATCGCAGCGATAGCCATTGCGGTGACCTTTAGGGCTGGTTTGTTTAATATCGGTGTGGAGGGTCAACTACGTTTGGGCGCTCTATTTTCTTGTTATCTAGGGGCGATGTTCGTTTTGCCACCCGTACTGCATGTTCTAGCCGTCTTCATCGTTGCCATGACCTTCGGTGGCCTATGGGCCTCGATCGCTGCCTATCTCAAGGTCAAGCGTGGGGTCAATGAGGTCATCTCTACCATCATGCTCAACAGTCTTGCTGGCGGGCTCTCTGCCTATTTGTTGTCAAAGCGTTTTGCCTTGGTGGAGGAGGGCTCAAATAATCTTGCGACAAAGCAGCTTCCAGCATCTGCACAAATACCTGATTTGATGCCTCTTTTGCGCAGGTTCGGAGTAGAAGATCAGCCTGGTGGTGGAGTCTATGGAATGTTTTTTGTGGCAGTCGCACTAGGTTTCATCTTCTGGTTTGTCATCAACCGTACTCGCTTCGGCTTTGAACTTCGTGCAACAGGACTCAACCCGATCGCAGCTCGTTTTAGCGGGGTAAATTCTAAGAAGATGACGGTATGTGCCTTAGTCATCTCAGGTGCGATTGCAGGTCTCTCGGGTCTACCCGAGGTTCTTGGCCAAACCCACTCCTATAACCTGGGCTTTAGGGCAGGTATTGGCTTTACTGCCATCGCTGTTGCACTGTTGGGTCGAAATAGCGCAGGTGGAATGGCCGTGAGTGCACTCCTGTTTGGATTCCTTGAGGTGAGTTCGCGCGCACTCGAGCTCATTGATATCGCTCCTGAGACCTATGTCATCATGCAGGGCTCCATCTTACTGAGTTCAGTGATCGCCTATGAGGTCGTGCGTAGATTTGAATTGACTCTCCAGAGCAAAGAGCTTGCAAAGGTGGTCGCTGCATGAGCGCCATGAGGATTGTGCGCTATGCCACGATGCTTATCTTCGTTCTAGCATCGATACGAGTCATCACTGGAGCATCTGATTTGACGAGTACTGGAACAGCATCTGCAGCCTTACTCCTCTCTGTGCCTATCATTTTGGCCGCACTTGGCGGCCTGTTCTCAGAGAGGGCAGGTGTGGTCAACATCGGTCTTGAGGGCATGATGATTATGGGCGCATGGGCCGGTGGATTTATCGGAGCAAAGCATGGTCCTTGGCTTGGCCTTGTCGCTGCAATAATCTTCGGTTGCGTTGGAGGGCTGGTCCATGCAGTTGCAACGGTCGGATTCGGTGTGGATCACGTCGTCTCTGGTGTTGCGATCAATATCATCGCCGCAGGATTAGCCCGATATCTCTCGACGATTTTATACCAGAGTGGAACTTGGCTTGGTCCCTCACAATCTCCCGATGTGCAGCCGATCCCCCTTAATGGTCTGCCTCTCTTATCGGGGGGTCATTACTTCGGGTGGAAGAGCCCGGATCTATTGGGCACATTGGCACAGAAGAACTGGTTCTTCATCTCGGACTGTGCCGCAGTGCTGCGGGGCCTGACCGGTGATCTTTCCTACGTCACCATGGTCGTAGTGGCCTTTGTGCCACTTGCCTTCTTCATACTGTGGAAGACCACCTTTGGTCTGCGCCTTCGTAGTGCTGGTGAGGCACCGATTGCAGCTGAATCACTCGGGGTCAATGTATATGCGATGAAGTATGCAGGTGTCCTTATCTCGGGTGGACTTGCAGGTCTTGGTGGTGGCTTCTTGGCTATCGTTGCAGCCAATCACTATCAGGAGAATCAAGTCTCAGGACGTGGTTATATCGGTCTGGCCGCCTTGATCTTCGGTAATTATCGTCCCGGCGGTTTGTTGGCAGGTGCAGGATTATTTGGATTTGCAGATGCCCTGCAACTTCGTGACTCAGCGGCGATTCGCGCTCTGATTCTCTTTGTCGTTTTGATCCTTGTATTTGCTGCATTCAGAAGTTTTAAGAGAGGCAACCAACTGAATGCAGCGCTGAGCTTAGCAAGTGCGGCATTCTCACTATGGATATTCTTCACCGTTGCCGAACTTCCTGGACAACTTGTAACGATGACACCCTACATTGCTACGATTTTGGTGATGGCACTTGCATCCCAACGCCTTCGTATGCCCGCCGCCGATGGTATCCCCTATCGTAGGGGTGGCATGCGATGAGTCAGATAGATTGGCAGCGCCTTCATAGCTGTGCAGTTGCTGCGATGAAAACCGCGTATGCGCCATACTCGAAGTTTCCAGTAGGTGTTGCAGCCTTGGTCAATGATGGTCGGATTGTCACCGGGTGCAACGTTGAGAATGCAAGTTATGGCCTTGGGCTCTGTGCAGAGTGTGGTTTGGTCTCTCATTTGTGTTCAACAGGTGGTGGTCGCCTAGTTGCGATTGTGTGTGTGGATGGGCAAGGAGATTTCCTGGCACCATGTGGACGTTGTCGCCAACTTTTGTTCGAGCACGGTGGGCCAGAGGCGCTTTTGATGACAGATGATGGGCCGCAGTCGATGGCCGCCATCTTGCCGTGGGCATTTGGTCCTGGGGATCTAGATCGCAACGAGCGATAAGTGATGGAGGCCTTCTCTGCCGCGCAAATCATCGCGGCCAAGCGTGACCACCATAGCCTCACGGATGCACAGATCGACTGGGTTATCGATGCCTATACACGTGGGGCAGTTGCCGATGAGCAGATGTCGGCGCTGCTGATGGCAATTCTGCTCAATGGTATGGATCTGCGTGAGATATCTCGCTGGACCGATGCGATGATCAATAGTGGCCAGCGAATGAACTGGTCTGGGCTCTCACGCCCGACGGTAGATAAACACTCTACGGGGGGAGTGGGCGACAAAATTACATTACCCCTTGCACCATTGGTTGCAGCATGTGGTGGGGCAGTTCCTCAGTTATCAGGTCGAGGCCTGGGCCATACAGGTGGCACGCTCGATAAGTTGGAGTCGATTCCAGGTTGGCGAGCATCGCTATCAAATGAAGAGATGCTCGCTGTCTTAGAGGAGTGTGGCGCTGTCATCTGTGCAGCCGGTGCAGGCTTGGCCCCAGCTGATAAAAAACTCTATGCCTTGCGCGATGTGACTGCAACGGTTGAGGCTATCCCACTCATCGCATCATCGATTATGAGCAAGAAGATCGCCGAAGGCACCAGCGCATTAGTTTTAGATGTCAAGACTGGTGTAGGTGCATTTATGAGTGATCCTAAGAAAGCAGCAGAGCTGGCACATGTCATGGTCGGACTCGGCCAGCGCGCAGGGGTAAAGACAATTGCACTGGTCACGGCGATGGATATTCCACTTGGATTGACGGCCGGCAATGCACTAGAGGTTGGGGAATCTATCGAGGTTCTTCAAGGGGGTGGTCCAGCAGATGTTGTGGAGTTAACTGTCCTGCTCGCCCGAGAGATGTTAGAGCTAGTCGGTATAAAAGATGCCGACCCTGCTAGGGCCCTTAAGAACGGTAAGGCAATGGATATCTGGCGCAGGATGATCACCGCGCAAGGCGGGGATCCCGATGCCAAGCTCCCAGCTGCCAAAGAGAGATTGACTATCAACGCACATTCATCGGGAACTGTTTTGACTATGGATGCTATGAAGGTCGGTATCGCAGCATGGCACTTGGGTGCTGGGCGCTCCCGCCAGGGTGAGGCGGTACAGGCTGGTGCAGGTATCGAGATTCACGCCAAACCCGGTGATCTAATCTCACATGGAGCAGCGCTATTTACCTTACATACCGATACACCCGAGGCATTCGAGCGTGCGCAGGAGTCCCTGACCGATAGTGTGAAGATTGGTGGACTATCGGCCGGTTCAGCGATAGATAGATTGCCACTTATAATTGAGCGAATCACCGATTAAGGGGCCAATCAAATGGCGATGAGTAGCGTTCCAACCGCCGATCAAATCAAACGTGTCCCGAAAGTTCTCTTACATGATCACCTAGATGGAGGTCTGCGCCCTCAGACACTCATCGATATCGCCAGTGAGGTCGCTTACAAATCCCTGCCCACTCACAATGCAGATGAACTTGCGACATGGTTTCGCGAGTCCTGTGATTCAGGTTCACTCGTGAGATATCTTGAGACCTTCTCACACACGATCGCACTGATGCAACGCCGCGAGGACATTGTCCGTGTTGCACGTGAATGTGCACTCGATCTGGCACACGATGGTGTCGTCTATGCCGAAGTCCGTGGAGCCCCCGAGTTATTTACTCAAAAGGGCTTAAGCATGGCCCAGGTCGTTGAGGCAACACTTGAGGGATACAAGCAAGGTATGGCTGAGGCAAAGGCCCAAGGCCATGAGATCGCCGTGTACTCCCTGCTCTGTGGAATGCGACAAAATAAACGCTCACAAGAGGTTGCAGAGTTGGTAGTGCGCTATCGCCACCAAGGTGTCGTCGGCTTTGATATCGCCGGCCCAGAGGATGGTTTTCCACCCAGCGATCAGAAAGAGAGCTTTGATTACCTGCGCAAAGAGGATGCCCACTTTACGATTCATGCGGGTGAGGCCTATGGACTGCCATCTATCTGGGAGGCGATTCAGTTGTGTGGCGCCGAGCGTTTGGGCCATGGTGTGCGCATCATCGATGATATTGATTTCTCAGGCTCTGAGCCCAAGCTCGGACAGCTCGCATCCTATGTTCGCGATCGCCGAATTCCTCTTGAGCTGTGCCCAACCTCCAACCTTCAGACAGGGGCTGCCAAGAGCTATGCCGAGCACCCCCTTGGGGCGCTAGCAAAGCTGCGCTTTCGCGTGACCCTTAATACCGATAACCGTCTGATGAGCCAGACATCCATGTCATTTGAGATGAGCCAGGCGGTCAAGGCCTTTGGCTGGGATTTCACTGAGCTCCAACGTGTGACTATTAACGCCATGAAAAGTGCCTTTATCCCATACCCGCAGCGATTGAAAATCATCGACAATATTATTAAACCTGGTTATCAAAAGATCGTATCGGAGTGATGATCGATTTTAGCGATAGAGCATTTGTCGCCAATCCCTATGCTGGCCTAGAACAACTACGCAGCTTTGGCAAACCCATCTGGCACGATGGTTTGGGGATGTTCTTGGCAGCACGTCACAGTGATGCCAACGATGTCTTTCGAAATAAGGCATTAGGGCGAATCTTTACTGCAAAGAAGCCAGAGGGTGATTGGGCAAGCTTTAACTGGCTGCACTCAGACTCGATATTAGATAGCGAGCCACCTAAGCACACACGCCTGCGCTCACTCGTTGCCAAGGCTTTTAGTCGAAACAAGATCGAGGCCATGCGTCCTCAGATCCAGGCCATCACGGCTGAACTATTAGCCTCTATCGATGAAAAAGTCAGATCAGGGCAGAGCTTTGATTTGATCGCAGATTATGCCGAGCCACTGCCAGTGAAGGTAATCGCAGAGCTGTTGGGATTTCCAGCCTCTGATGAGCACTTGTTACGGCCATGGTCACAAGCCATCGTCAAGATGTATGAAGTGAATCCATCGCAGCAGTATCAAAGAGATGCACAGATCGCAGCTAGTGAATTTGCAGCCTATGTACTTGGCTTGGCGCAGCAGCGTAAGAGAAATCCAGGCTCAGATCTCATCACAGATTTGGTGATGGTAGAGGAGAATGGTGAGAGGTTACAGATGCACGAGCTCATCGCAACCTGTGTCCTACTATTAAACGCCGGTCACGAGGCCAGTGTGAACGCCTTTGGTAACGGCATGGTCGAAGTGCTAGGCCGCCCCGATCAGATGGAGTTATTGCGCTCTGACCCGCGCGCTCATGCCAAAACTGCGCTCGAGGAGTTCATGCGCTTTGATGCCCCGCTGCAGTTATTCGAGCGTACGGCTACTAGCAATACGCAGATTGGTGGTGTGGTGATCACCGAAGGTCAAAAGATTGCAGCCCTGATCGGCTCGGCCAATAGGGATGACACAGTCTTTGAACGGGCAGATCAGATGGATCTTAGGCGTGATCCCAATCCTCATATCGGCTTTGGTGCTGGGATTCACTTTTGCTTGGGAGCCCCACTTGCACGTCTTGAGATGGGCATATCTCTTACCGCTTTGTGGGAGAAGTATCCCGATATGTATCTTGCTAGCCAGCCAATACGCAGATCAACCTTTGTCCTGCGAGGTTATGAGAGCATCTCTATCTCTGCCTGAGTTGGATAAGAGGATTGTGCACCTTTTCGAGTGACAGTCAAAGATGCGACTGCAACTCCTAGGCGGGCAGAGTCAATTGGGCTCATGCCATTGGCCAAAGCACAGGCAAATGTTCCAACGAAGGCATCTCCTGCACCGGTCGTATCAACGACGCTGACAATCGGGGCGTTGATGGGCACGATAGATCCATCTGCAGTGACTAAGACTGCGCCCTCAGAGCCAAGAGTGATGATTGAGTTCTTATTGGGCCTAAAGCTCTTGAGGATCTCATCACTTCTCGGAGGCGAACCATGCAGCTCTTTGAACTCACTCTCATTGGGGATCAGCCAATCAGTGAGCTGCAAGAGTTGTGGGCTCAATGGCATGAATGGGGCAGGGTTTAATATTGTCGTGACACCACGCTCTTTAGCTACGCTAAAAGCTGCAACTGTCACATCTTGATTGATCTCACACTGTGCGATGACGACAGATAGATTCTTGATAGCACTGATGGCATTAGATGCCTTTGCAATTTCAATCTCACTATTGGCACCCGGGATGATTACTATTCGATTCTCACCATTACCATCGACCCAGATATGAGCCACACCCGTGGCCACATCACTGTATTGGGTATAGGAAATATCTATCCCCAACTCTTGGAAATTAAGAGCAATCGATTCACCAAATGAATCTCGCCCTAACTTGCCGACAAAGAAGGTCTTGGCCCCGCAGTGGGCGGCGATAACAGCCTGGTTGGCCCCTTTGCCACCAAAGCCGGTCGTGAATAGATCACCGACCAATGTCTGACCAGGTTGGGGAAGAGTCTTGGCATAGGCAGTCAGATCCATCATCGCACTACCGACTACAGCGACTACTGCTTTATCCATAGCGATAGGCTATCGCGTATGGATAAAACTTCAATGATTCTCGATGTCGATACGGGGATTGATGATGCTTATGCAGTGCTTTTTGCTGCGCTGCACCCAAATATCAATCTTCTGGGTATCACATGCGTTGATGGCAATACCAACGTTGATCAAGTCGTTGCAAATACATTGAAAGTACTCGATGCCGCAGGTGCTCCAGATATCCCTGTGGCACGTGGTGCCACACGTCCCTTACTGGGTCCCTCTGTCTATGCCGAGTATGTCCATGGCGCCGATGGTATGGGTGATCTTTCGATTGAGAGATCCTCTCGCACGGTAGATTCACGCGCTGCAATCGAATTATTGCGTGATTTGATCGAGGGTTCGCATGAGCCGGTCACATTAGTACCCGTTGCACCACTGACAAATATCGCACTTTTCTTACGGGCATTTCCAGAGAGCGCTAAAAAAATCCACCGTATCCTTCTTATGGGCGGCTCTGCCTCTGCCGGTAATGCAACACCTGCAGCTGAGTTCAATATCTGGCATGATCCCGAGGCAGCGGCAATCGTCTTTCACAGTGGTGTTCCCATTACGATGTATGGCCTTGATGTCTTTATGCGCCCTGGAATTACACAGCAAGAGGCGGCAAAGTTAAGGAGTTCACAATCTCGCCCAGCACAGTTTGCTGGCGAGTTGATCGAGGCATTCATTGCACGCCTAGGGATTGCGACAGTGACTTTGGGGGACTATGGGGCAGTTGCAGCGGCAATCCACCCTGAGCTCTTCTCCACTGAGCTCTTTGATGTCGTGGTGGATACCTCACCAGGGCCAGGGCGTGGTGCGACAATCTGTGATCGCCGAGATGCCTTCCTGAGAGATTTTGAACCGATATCCCTTGAGAATCCAGCCACAGTGAGTGTTGTCATGGATCTAGATGTCGAGGCGGTGCGCCAGTTATGGCTCAAAACGATCGATAAAGGCTGGTCTTAGAGCCCTATAGGGTGCCAAACGCTCTTATGTTCTAAAAAGGCCAGGATCCTTTCAGGCCCACCCGATTGGAAACTGTAGATTCGCTTGAGATTCTCAGCCCCTGCGATCCGTAGTCCACCATGTGATTTCTTTCCAAGGCCTGAGATATCCATGCCATCAACATCCATATGGGATGCCATCCATGGCGCGATCTCATCTTTTTTACCGGTCAGGATATTAATGACACCAGCCGGCACATCACTTGTGGCGATGACTTCGGCAAAGCTCATTGCACAAAGAGGTGACTGGGTACTAGCCAGGACAACAACTGTATTTCCACCCACGATAATCGGTGCGATCGTATCGATCAAGCCAAGCAGTGAGGGCATCTCAGCTGCAATAGCGGCGATCACCCCCATGCTCTCTGGCACCGTGAAGTTGTAGTAGGGACCTGCTACTGGGTTGAGCGATCCTGATAGTGAGGCCAGTTTGTCGCTCCAGCCTGCATACCAGACGAGACGATCCACCGAATCATTCACCTCTTTCTCGGCCTTGACTCTTGATACCCCAGTAGTCATAAAAATCTCTTCAACAAACTGCGTGCGACGAGCCTCTAGCATCTCAGCCAGACGATAGAGAATCTGCCCCTTGTTATATGCCGTAGACATACTCCAACCAGGTTGGGCTAGCCGAGCTGCGACAACGGCATCCTTGAGATCTTTGCGAGAGGCCAGACATGGGTTCGCAATAAAGAGACCTTTTGCATTTTTAATTTCATATGTGCGCCCAGATTCGCTACGGGGGAATGCGCCGTTGATAAATAACTTATAAGTCTTCTTCACATCTATACGCTCAGCCATGGCCGATACCCTTCAAATATGCACTCAGGCCGTGTCGTCCACCCTCACGGCCCCAGCCAGACTCTTTGTACCCACCAAATGGTGATGTGGGATCAAACTTATTGAATGTATTTGCCCAAATGACTCCGGCACGAAGGCCTTGGCTGGCCCATAAGATGCGCGAACCCTTCTGACTCCATACCCCGGCAGAGAGGCCAAAAGGGGTGTTATTGGCCTTATCTATAGCCTCTTGCGGGGTTCTAAAGGTCAGGACCGAGAGCACTGGACCGAAGATCTCCTCGCGGGCGATGCGATGTGAGTCTGTGACGCCTGTGAAGATGGTTGGTGCAAACCAGAAACCCTTTGTAGGTAGCTCACACGGCGCACTCCAACGCTGGGCACCTTGCGCATCACCTGATGCAGTGAGCTCGCCAATCTTGAGCAACTGCTCTTTGCTATTAATAGCACCTAGATCAGTGTTCTTATCCATAGGATCACCCACTCTGATCTTTGCCATTCGATCTTTGAGCTTGAACAAAACCTCATCGGCAATATTCTCCTGTAAAATCAAACGAGATCCTGCGCAACAGACATGGCCTTGATTAAAAAAGATTCCATTGACGATACCTTCAATAGCTTCATCGATCGCAGCATCTTCAAAGATGATATTGGCCGCCTTACCACCGAGTTCAAGGGTCACACTCTTGCTTGTTGGTGCAACTGCTCGGGCAATGATCTTGCCAACTTCGGTAGAGCCTGTGAAGGCGATCTTGTCGATGCCTGGATGATTGACAATATGTGCACCGGTTGAACCATCACCAGTGATGATATTGACAACTCCTGCTGGCAGCTGGGCCTGTTGGCAGAGTTCGCCAAAGAGCAGTGCGGTAAGGGATGTGCTCTCTGCTGGCTTGAGAACCACTGTGTTACCGGCGGCAAGTGCTGGGGCGATTTTCCAGGCCAGCATAAGTAGGGGAAAGTTCCAGGGAATGATCTGTCCGGCAACACCATATGGCTTAGTCGATGTGCCCAGACCTGCAAACTCGAGTTTGTCGGCCCAACCGGCGTGATAGAAGAAATGTGCCGCCGCTAAAGGGACATCTACATCGCGTGATTCTCGGATTGGTTTGCCATTGTCCAAAGTTTCAAGAACTGCGAACTCGCGAGAGCGCTCCTGTAATAGCCGAGCGATTCGAAAGAGATACTTTCCACGCTCTTTTCCACTCATCTTTGACCACGTTGATGTGTAAGCCTTGCGTGCTGCCTGGACCGCCGCGTCCACATCGGCCTTGCCTGCCAATGCGATCTGGCTCAGAACCTCCTCAGTGGCTGGGTTGATGGTGGGAAAGTGCTTGCTCCCTGCAACGAACTTGCCGCCGATGAAATGCCCATACCTGGGTTTTATGGAGAGATTTCCCCTGGATTCAGGGGCTGGGGCGTAATTAAAGCTCACAGGTATCTCCACTAATCGATCGTTACATATTGAGGACTAGCGTAGTAGCCATCATCGAGTTTCATGCGCTGCATTAACAAATCATTGAGCAGGGCACTGGCACCAATACGAAAGAGAGAGGGGGTGAGCCACTCTGGGCCTGCCGTCTCATTGACGAGCACTAACTGCTTGATCGCATCCTTTGTGTTCCTGATTCCACCGGCTGGTTTGACACCGATACGCCTCTGACTCATCTGATAGAAATCACGGACCGCCTCAAGCATGATCAATACGACTGGTGCGGTTGCAGCCGGTGCGATTTTGCCAGTGGATGTCTTAATAAAATCGGCGCCTGCTGCCATCGCCAAAAACGATGCCTTACGAACATTGTCATATGTGACAAGCTCTCCAGTCTCAAAAATCACCTTCAGATGAGCCCTAGTCCCACATAGATCGCGAATCGCCACAATCTCATTAAATACTCCAATCAAGTCACCACTTAAAAATGCTCCACGATCGATCACCATATCTATCTCAGATGCACCTGCATCCAGGGCGTCACGCGTGTCTTGGAGCTTGACACCCATTGAGGCGCGTCCAGATGGAAAGGCAGTTGAGACTGCGGCGAGCCCGACATGGCTACCACCTATGGAGTCCAAATGTGCCCGTGCAATCGCGACCATATCGTTATAGACACAGACTGCACCAACACTTGGTACCGATGAATCGGTGGGATCAGGCCTAACAGCCTTTGAGCACAGAGCCGCGACTTTTCCAGGGGAATCGGCGCCCTCTAGCGTTGTTAAATCCACCATAGAAATCGCCGTATCAATCGCCCAACGTTTGGAAGTTGTCTTGATGCTGCGTGTTGCCAACATGCCAGCGCGCGCATCCGCACCGACTTGATCCACAGCAGGAAGAGCCTGTAGATACTTCCTGAGAGAGGCATCAGAGCCATCAACTAAGCCATAAAAACTCATGATAATAGTTCCTTCAAAGGTGTCCGTAGTTGATTCATGACAATCTGTGCGCGTGCTGAATCTTTTTCAATAACCTCAATGTAACACTTCATCTTTGCTTCGGTTCCACTAGGCCGGATAATTATTCGGATTCTGCCATCCAACCATATGCGCAGCCCATCAGTCGGCGGTAATTCATCGATTGGCTTGGATAAATCATCGATGGAAGTAACACTCAGACCTGCAATTTTTGTAGGAGGGTTCTTTCGTAGCCTACCCATAATGCTATCGACCACAGAGAGATCATCTAAGCGGATTGAGATCTGCTCATTCGCATGAAAGCCATATCTGGCCCAGATCTCATCGAGTAGATCTAAAAGAGTCTTGCCCTGAGCTGCTAAATCACTGGCAATCTGGGCCACTGTGATCGCTGCAGATAGTCCATCCTTATCATTGACGGTTGCTGCATCAACTGCGTAGCCAAGTGCCTCTTCGTATCCAAAACTCAAGCCATCAATCTTTGCCAGCCATTTGAAGCCAGTCAAGGTCTGCCGAAACGCCAAGTTGTGATGTGCAGCGATCTTGCTCAGAATCGTTGAGGAGACGATCGTATTGGCCAAGATACCTCGAGTGCTCTTTCGTGCGATAGATTCACCAAAAATCGCACCTAACTCATCCCCGTGCAACATCCGCCAGCCAGTGACTGGGTCATTCACGGCCACTGCGCATCTATCGGCATCGGGATCACTAGCAATCACCAAATCTGCATCACATGCCCGCGCAGTCTCGAGCGCTAAATCTAAGGCACCAGGCTCTTCAGGGTTAGGAAATGCCACAGTTGGAAAATCTGGATCAGGTTGAGCCTGTGCCTCAACGAGAATGGGTGCATCAAAGCCTGCCGCTTTAAAGAGCTGAAGGAGTGTGTGTGTACCGACACCATGCATCGCGGTGTACACAATCTTCAGGGTCCCAGGCTGAGTGGCTATCGCTGCAGTGATCCCTATATATTTTTCAATAGTATCCTCACCAACAATGCTCCATCGTGCACCTCTGGGGACACTTGCCAAAGTCGTTATCGCATCTATATGAGCGGCGATGGATTCATCGGTAGGTGAGATAATTTGCGATCCTCGGTACTTGATTTTATCGACAGTGCCACCTAGATAAACCTTGTAACCATTATCTTGGGCAGGATTGTGGCTGGCCGTAATCATGATCCCAACATCACACTTCAACTCATTGGTAGCAAAGGCTAGGACAGGTGTGGGTAATGGACGGGGCAGGACGTAGACATTCATCCCAGCACCGCTCATTATCTGCGCAGTCTCCTGTGTGAACTCCTGCGAACCATGCCGGGCATCGCGCCCGATCACGACCGAGTCCAAATTTCTCTCTCTCATATAAGTGGCGATCGCCGCAGCGGTACGGCCCACCACTGCTCGGTTCATACCTGATGGGCCAGGACGTACTGGCCCGCGCATGCCCGCAGTCCCGAAAGCCAGGAAGCCAGAGAAGGATCTGCGCAGCTCTTCCTGATTATCTGTATCGAGCCAGAGTTGTAACTGCGCAGCGGTGAGCGGATCTGGATCATCATCGATCCATGCCTGCACGTGGCTGCCTAGATCCATGTCCTTAGAATAACTTTGGAATGACACCTTTGAGAAGTGCGCCCATGCGTGCGGCTGCAGCCCTACCCGCGGCGATAACCTCTTCATGATTGAGTTTTTCACCAGTGACTCCAGCAGCTGCATTCGTCACCAAGGATATTCCGAGAATTTCAGCACCTAATGCATGTGCTGCTATCGCTTCAGGCACGGTAGACATTCCAACGAGATCCCCACCCATCGTGCGCATCATATGGATCTCTGCAGGTGTCTCATAGGTCGGTCCACGCCAATGGACATAGACACCTTCATCAAGAGTGGCATCCTCTTGCTTGACAATCGCACGGATTCGCCTGCTGTATAAATCTGTTAGGTCCACAAAAGTAGCCCCAGATAATGGTGAAACCGCGGTCAATGAGATGTGATCACGGACCAGGACAGCTTGTCCGACCGAGAACTTGGTATTGATCGCCCCACATGCATTTGTCAGAATGATAATTTTGCAGCCGGCTTTGACGGCGGTGCGCACATTATGAACAACGGGCTCGACACCTTTGCCTTCATATAAATGAGTGCGACCCAAAAATACGAGCGCACTGAGCCTCTTACCACCAGATTCAATACGGTATGAACGAACCTTTCCTGAGTGGCCTTGGACGGTAGGAGGTAGAAATCCAGTCAACTCTTCGGCATTACATTCATAAGTTGGAGTCCCAAGAGCATCAACGGCGCTGACCCAACCTGAACCCATGACGAGTGCAATATCGTGGGATGCAACTTTCGTGCGTGTGATGATCTCCTCTGCCGCCGCGCTTGCACACCCAAGAGGATCGCTATAGAGAAGTTCACTCGATGTCATGCGTCAATAATCTCACAGAGTATCGTCGCACTAGAGACAGTAGTACCGATTACTGCCGTGAGATTAGAGATAACACCTGATTTATGGGCCGTGAGTGGTTGCTCCATCTTCATCGCCTCAAGGACGATGATCAAGTCACCGGCTTGCACGTGCGCACCCTCGGTGACGGCGATCCTCACGACTGTGCCTTGCATGGGACTGATAAGTGCCGACCCGCCGGCTCCGCCAGTCATACCGACCTTGGCCCGATGACGTTTAACTACAGGAGCAGGAGCATGCACCAGAATCTCAAAGCGTTTTCCATTGACCTCAGTGACTAAGTACTCTGGAGCCATATGGGTTTGTAGTGGCTGCAGAGTTGATACGAAAGGCTCGATAGTATTGACGAACTCACTCTCGATATAACTTGTATATACCTTGAACTCTTGCGTAAAGGCAGAGTCCTCAAGAATGGCCCGGTGAAAGGGCAGTACCGTCGCTAAGCCATCGATGGTGAACTCGGCTAAGGCTCTTCGGGCACGCTCTAGGGCTTGGGCACGAGTGGCTCCTGTGACAATTAACTTTGCAAGCAGTGAATCAAAGTTTCCACCTACTGCATCGCCAGCTCCAAAACCTGCATCGATACGGATACCAGGGCCACTCGGAGCTACCCAAGTGGTGATACGGCCAGGGGCCGGCAGAAATGAGCGAGCTGGATCCTCTCCATTGATGCGAAACTCGATTGAATGAGCACGGATGACTGGATCATCAAAGCCTAGTGGCTCACCCATTGCGATGCGGAACTGCTCTCGCACTAAATCGATGCCGGTGACCTCTTCACTTACTGGATGCTCAACTTGAAGGCGTGTGTTCACCTCAAGAAAGGAGATCGTGCCATCTCTACCAACGAGAAATTCACAGGTACCTGCTCCTACGTAACCAGCCTCTTTCATGATCGCCTTACTAGAGCGATACAACTCCTCGTTCTGGGCATCTGTTAGAAATGGCGCAGGTGCCTCTTCTACTAATTTTTGATGACGGCGCTGCAGTGAGCAGTCACGTGTACTCACCACGACTGCATGCGCATACTTATCGACAAGAACCTGCGTCTCTACGTGGCGAGGCTTATCCAAATAACGTTCTACAAAACACTCACCACGGCCAAATCCAGTGATCGCCTCACGCACTGCCGATGCAAAGAGCTCTGGGATCTGCTCAATGGTTCGTGCGACCTTTAACCCACGCCCGCCACCACCGTGTGCGGCCTTGATGGCAACTGGCAGGCCGTGCTCTGTGGCAAAAGCTATTACCTCTTCATATCCTGCAACGGGATCTTGCGTGCCTGCAACCAATGGTGCACCGACCTTTGCTGCAATCTTACGGGCAGAGACCTTGTCTCCGAGTAAACGAATAGCCGCCGGTGTAGGTCCGATCCAGATCAGACCTGCATCAATGACTGCTTGCGCGAACTCTGCATTCTCAGATAGGAATCCATAGCCTGGGTGCACTGCATCTGCGCCAGAGACTTTGGCAATAGCGATGAGTTTTTCACTATCAAGATATGTTTGAAGGGCACTCATTCCAGATAATGAGTATGCAGAATCTGCCATGCCCGCATGGATAGAGGTGCGATCCTCCTGCGAATAGACTGCAACGCTCTCAAGATTGTGATCCCTACAGGCACGAATGATGCGCACTGCTATCTCACCGCGATTAGCGATCAATACCCGCTTCATCTCATCACCTTGGCCTCTGGCCATGTATATCCGAGCTGTGCGAAGGCCTTTCTTACAAAGGGCATAGAGATTCCAACGACGTTGGTGTAATCGCCCTCAATCGATGGGATGAAAGGGGAGCTAAAGCCATCGAGAGTAAAGCCACCTGCAACATGGAGGGGCTCACCACTAGCGACATAGTCATGGATCTCAGCATCACTCATCTGATCAAAGGTGACCTTCGTTGTCACGATGCTAGAGATTTCACGTCCCTTGTCGGTATCAATGATGCAGTGGCCGGTGTGGAGTAGACCTGAGTTGCCTTGGACGCGCCGAGCGCGATCAACTGCGATCTGTGGGCTGGCTGGTTTGCCCAAGGATTGGCCCTCAAACTCAAAGGTAGAGTCACATCCGATGATGATTGCAGGGAAATCTACCTGCTCACGTACTGTGTGAGCCTTTGTGATCGCAAGTGCGATGACCATATCCGATGGGCAGAGCGCATGGAAAAACTCTGTCTCCTCATCGACATCGCTGATCATGATGATGGGATTCAACCCAGCGGATTCAAGTAAGCGACGGCGCGATGTGGAGGCAGAGGCAAGGATGATCTTTGGCATCAAGAGGTTAAGAGGTCCTGCGCCCGAAGCGGAATCTGTTATGCAGAGGTTTACGTAACTGTGGAGCTGCAAAGAGACTCTTTCGGATGACAGGGACAAACTCTTCTCGTGTGTGTTTGGCCATGGCATACTCAATCGCGGCCAGCTCATCGCTTGTGGCTTCACCCTTGATGATCGAAAACTCCATCACAATGGGATATTTCCATGCTTGCGTGCGGGCAATGTATCGCGCTTGGTCTTTAGGGTTCTAAAAGCCTTCGTGATGTATGCACGTGATTGATTGGGTTCGATGACGGTATCGATCGTCCCACGCTCTGCAGCCAGATAGGGGTTGGCTAATGACTCGTTATATTCATCGATGAGCTCACCGCGCTTACCTACCGGATCTTTAGCCTCGGCCAGCTCTGTGCGGTAGAGAATATTCACAGCACCCTGTGCCCCCATCACAGCGATCTCGGCACTTGGCCAGGCAAAATTGATATCACTACCGAGATATTTCGAACCCATGACTATGAATGCACCGCCATAGGCTTTGCGGGTAATGAGAGTGACTAAGGGAACTGATGCTTCAGCATAGGCATAGAGGAGCTTTGCACCGCGCCTGATGATGCCACCCCACTCTTGCTCGGTCCCGGGCAAAAACCCGGGCACATCTACAAGGGTAAGAATCGGAATATTGAAAGCATCACAAAAACGCAGGAAGCGGGCGGCCTTTTCACTTGAGTTGATATCCAAAGTTCCAGCCAATTGGGATGGTTGATTTGCGATGACTCCAATCGACTCGCCTTCGATTCGGGCAAAGCCCACGATGATGTTTGGTGCATAGAGGGCATGTACCTCCAAGAATTCAGCCTCATCAACAAGGGCTTGAATCAAGGTTTTCATATCATAAGGCTGATTTGTGCTATCTGGGATCAAAGTGTCGAGTGCGATATCCATCGCTGTTTTTTCCAGAGACTGCGTGGGTGGTAAATTTGGAGTGCTATCCATGTTATTTGATGGCAGATATGAGAGCAGAGCTTTGACATAATCAATCGCATCGGCCTCATTCTCGGCCAAATAGTGTGAGTTACCCGTCTTTGTGTTGTGCGTGCGCGCTCCTCCGAGGGACTCCATATCTACTTCTTCCCCAGTTACCGTCTTGATCACATCTGGACCAGTGATAAACATGTGTGATGTCTGATTGACCATGACGGTAAAATCTGTGAGCGCGGGTGAATATGCCGAACCTCCTGCACATGGTCCAAGAATTAAAGAGATCTGGGGGATTACTCCCGATGAACGAGCGTTCAGGCGAAAGATCTTGCCGTAGCCCGAGAGGGAGGCAACGCCCTCTTGAATTCGCGCGCCACCTGAGTCGTTGATACCGATCAGGGGAATCCCACTCTTGAGGGCAAAGGCGGCAATCTTGACGATTTTTTCTGCATGAACCTCACCGAGGGAGCCGCCCATGATTGTGAAGTCTTGGGAGTACAAAGCCACTGGGCGGGCATCGATGGTCGCTGTGCCAATCACAACTCCGTCACCATAAGGACGGTTTTTCTCCATGCTGAACTGGGTCGAACGGTGGCGGGCAAACTCATCTATCTCTGTGAATGAATCCGTATCAACGAGCATCTCGATGCGCTCACGCGCAGTGTGCTTCCCTTTGGCATGTTGCTTCTCCACAGCTCGCGCCGAGCCTGCGTGGATCGCCTCTTCGACCCGATCTCTGAGCTCTTGGATTTTTCCAGCAGTTGTGTGCAGATCCCTGTCCATGGCCCTACGGTACTAGGCGTGGAGAGAGAAATGCTAAGAGCCCCCCTTGATAGTTCGGCAATCACCGCCGCTCTTTCGCGGTACTGGCGGGTAAGCGTGGTTGATCTCACGGCATCGACACAGAGGGATTTACTCGCACTGGTTCACCAAGACAGTGCGCATGCAGGTGATGTGATCGTGGCTGAATATCAAAGTGCAGGACGTGGACGCCTGAGACGAAGTTTTGATGCGCCTAAATCCACCGCCCTCTTATTTTCCCTCTATATCAAACCACAGAGAGCCAATGATGATTGGGGATGGATTCCCCTGATCGCTGGAGTCAGTGTTGCACAGATACTCTCTGATTTTGATGCCCAAGTGAAATGGCCTAACGATGTCTTGATTAGAGACAAGAAAGTTTCTGGCTTAATTGCAGAGGTAGTGGGTGATGGAATCGTTGTGGGAATTGGAATAAACATCGCGATGACACCCGCAGAGTTGCCTGTATCGACTGCCACATCACTTTTCATTGAGGGTGCCACAAATATGACACGAAACGATCTATTACCTAAGTTCTTGAATCTGTTTGAAAGAAACTTTACGGACTGGGATTGCGGTAGTGATGAGATAATCCATACCTATGAGCAGATGAGCGCAACGATTGGACGTGAGGTACAGGTCCACTACCCGGATGGGCGTATAGAGCGTGATACTGCGGCGTCAATCAGTGGTAGTGGCGAGTTGATACTGGCCAACGGTGCCCACGTTCAAGCAGGTGACGTAGTTCATCTACGATGAGCAGGTGAGCGAGTCTTTTCCTACCGTTGGCATCATAGGGGCTGGTCAACTCGCACGGATGAGTGTGGCACCTGCGATAGGTCTGGGTGTGAAGCTGCTCTTATTGGCCCAGGATTCCAACGATAGTGGCGCACAAATCGCTGATCACATTATTGGAGATCACACAGACCTAAAGAGCGTCCTAGAGTTTGCCAAGCGTTGTGATGTCATAACTTTCGAACATGAGCTCATCCCATTGAGTGTTATCAAGGCCCTGGAATCTGCAGGAGTGGTTGTCAGACCAGGCTCTGGTTCATTTATCTACTCACAAGATAAGGCGCAGATGCGTGAGCGCTTGAGTAGTTATCCTGCACCGAAATCTCATGTCGTAACAAGTACCTCGCAGGTGAGCTCATACCCAGTGATTGCTAAGGCGATCACGGGCGGATATGACGGTCGTGGAGTCTGGAAAATCGATTCAGATAAAGAGTTAGGTGAGGTACTTGCCCAGGTTGGCAAAGTGCTCATCGAGGAAGTCATCGAATTTGATTACGAGATAGCTGTGATGGTCGCACGCTCTGCGCATGGTCAGGCCAGCACCTGGGCACCAACACAGACAGTGCAGGTCGATGGAGTGTGTACGATGACAATTGCACCTGCACCGCACTTGAGTGCTGAGTTAAATGCCAAAGCACAAAAGTTAGCTCTGGATATCGCACACGAGGTGGGTGTGATCGGTGTGATGGCAGTTGAGATGTTCGTCAAAGGTGAGGAGTTATTGATCAACGAGCTTGCGATGCGTCCTCATAACTCGGGCCATTGGACGATTGAAGGCTCAGTGACATCCCAGTTTGAGCAGCATCTGCGCGCAGTCCTTGACTTGCCTCTAGGGCAGACATCCATGAGAGCACCCTTTGCCGTGATGGGAAATATCCTGGGCTCGAGCACGCTGGATATGTATCGACCGTATCTGCATCTGATGGCGCGGAACCCAGCCTTGAAGTTTCATCACTATAAGAAGGCCCTACGTCCAGGTCGTAAGATCGGGCATGTAAATCTTCTGGGTGATGACATCCTAGAATTGACTCACGAGGTCCAGCACGCCCTTGATTACATGAGTGGAGAAGTCGATGAGTGATGTAGCAATAATCATGGGCTCAGACTCGGATTGGCCCATCATGGAAGAGGCCGCCAAAGCCTGCGATGAACTGGGCATCTCCTACGATGTTGATGTCGTCTCGGCTCACCGTATGCCACTTGAGATGGTGCAGTTCGCACAGAGTGCAATTACTCAAGGCTACAAAGTGATCATCGCGGGTGCCGGTGGGGCGGCCCACCTACCAGGCATGGTCGCATCGCTGACAACGCTGCCAGTAATCGGTGTCCCGATAGCACTCAAAAATTTGGATGGGATGGACTCACTTCTCTCCATTGTGCAGATGCCAGCAGGTATTCCCGTTGCAACAGTGGGTGTAGGGAATGCAAAAAATGCTGCGCTCTTGGCTGCACGTATTTTAGGTAGCTCTGACAAGGCTCTCTCTGCCAGACTGGCCCAGTCTCTCAAGGATCTTAATGCCGAGGCAAAGGCGAAAGCGGCCAAGCTAACATCGCGTCGAAATCAAAAGACCGGATTTTAATCAGCGCTTTCGGTATTCAATCGCTGGGCACCGGTTCATGACGGTCAACAAACCCGCAGCCCTAGCTCTAGCAAGCGCAGCCTCATCGATAACATCGAGTTGAAGCCACACTGCCTTGGCACCGATCCCAATCGCCTCATCCACAACCTTTCCCACCAGGGATGAGTTCACAAAACAGTCGACTACATCGACTTGTAGGGGTATATCGCTCAGAGTTTTATAGCCAATCTCTCCATGAACGAGTTCTGCTCGTGGATAGACGGGGATGATTGTGTGCCCCTTTTCCTGCAGTAACTTGGCCACACCAAATGCTGCACGGTCAGGATTATTGCCAAGTCCTACGATCGCCCACACTTTGAATGCAAGGAGCGCATCTATTACTTCATCCTCGTTAATCGCTGCGCCCTAATGCATGGAACTTCCAGCCTGCACTGCGCCAAAGCTCTCGATCAAGGGCGTTGCGTCCATCGATGATCATCTTGCTCTTTACCAAACCTGCGATTAGTACTGGATCAAGTGCGCGATACTCCTTCCACTCAGTCAAGTGAAGGATCAAATCAGCATCCTTGACACACTCGATGACAGATTCGGCAAAGGTGAGATCAGGAAAACGTCTACGTGCCGGCTCGATTCCCTTAGGATCATGCACCACTACATGGGCTCCAGCGGCGTGAAGTTGCGCGCAGATATCTAAGGCGGGGGAGTCACGAACGTCATCGCTATCTGGTTTGAAAGTTGCACCTAACACAGCGATCTTGTACTGAGTCAGATCATCTGATAAGTCTGCACGCACTACATCGATCACACGCTGGCGTGCACGCAGGTTGATCGCATCGATTTCGCGTAAAAACTCAAGAGCCTGTTGTGCGCCAAGCTCCTGGGCACGGGCCATAAATGCACGGATATCCTTTGGCAGACATCCACCACCAAAGCCAATACCGGCCTGCAAGAAGCGGCTACCAATGCGTGGGTCATATCCAATCGCCTTGGCAAGAACCGTCACATCACCACCAGCTGCCTCACAGACTTCAGCCATTGCATTGATGAATGAGATCTTTGTCGCCAAAAATGAGTTTGCAGCAACCTTGACGAGTTCAGCTGTTGGAAGATCGGCACGAATCCAAGGCGTACCCAGGGCCAAAATAGGTTCATATACATCTTTGAGAATCTCTTCGGTGCGATCATGAGTAACTCCGACGACCAGGCGATTTGGTCTCAAGGTATCTTCAATGGCAAAGCCCTCACGGAGAAACTCAGGGTTCCAGGCAAGATCTGCCTGTGGTGCCACCTGTGCCAACCGCTGGCGAAGAGATTGCGCAGTGCCGACAGGAACAGTGGATTTTCCAACGACTAATGCACCATCTTTCAAGTAAGGAGCAATCTTTTCAAGAGCAGACTTTACGTAGGTGAGGTCTGCGGCTAAACCATCTTTACTCTGCGGTGTCCCCACACATATAAAGTGAATATCAATATCGGCAAGGCTGGCAAAGTCAGTTGTAAATGTGAGGCGGCCAGTTGCAATCTCTTGAGCTAAGAGCCTATCCAGACCAGGCTCATAGAAGGGAAGCTCTCCACGAGAGAGCATCGCCACCTTTGTCAGATCTGTGTCGACACCGATAACGCGAAAACCAAGGGAGGACATACATGCAGCATGGGTTGCCCCGAGATATCCGCAGCCGATCACTGAGAGCGTTGCCTTCATAGACATGAGTTTACTTGAGCACTCCACACGAGTTTTCATCAGCGGTCCGAGTCTTGAACTTATCAACAATCCTTGTTTGGCTAGATGAGCTCGCCGATACCGATGGTGAGGGTGTGAGCTCATCAACAAGGGGTAGATCCTCACGCAGGCGATTAAACAGATCCAAGGCCAACTCTCTGTCCCATGTCACAACGGAGCCCACTCCGGCTGCGCGCGCATTCGTATCTTCCAGTGGAATTGTGAGAGTACGAACCTTGCTAGCTGAGAGATTTTTGAGCTGCTTGGCAAGAGTGAGTAGATCACTGCTATCGAGCTGTGAGTCAGTCTTGACAGTTGCCATAGCTGCATTGAAAAAATTTACTAATTTGACTGGATTGAGTAACACACCGGTACTCGTCACTTTTCGTAGTACTGCGCTCATGAACTGCTGTTGACGTTGCATACGACCAATATCACCCATGCCATCGAATTCACGAGTTCGCACATATTTGAGTGACTCAATCCCATCAAGAGTATGTACACCGGCACTCAATACAAGATGACTTTTGGAGTCATTGATATCTCTCTTCGTACAGATCTCTATCCCACCCAAAGAATCGACCATTCCGGCAAAGCCGGCGAAACCAATCTCGATATAGTGATCGATACGGACACCGGTCTCATTCTCAAGTGTTTTGATCAAGAGAGGTGCACCCCCCCATGCAAAGGCAGAGTTGATCTTGCCGGGTGCAGCCGCGACTGTTCGATCCTTGTAAATCGAGGATTGATGTTCTGGGATCATCACCAGTGAATCGCGTGGGATGGAGATAATCGTGGCCTTATCACGGGCTTTACTAATGTGGACTATGAGCATCGTGTCTGAGCGGGCACCGGCTGCAGCTTTGGTTGTCCCAACTCGCAAGAGTTTTGACTGTTCTTTTGTGAGTCCTTGGCGTGTATCAGAGCCAACGAGTAAATAGTTGAGAGCAGATGATGGTCTTTCTGGGCGATTACTAAGAGAGCCAAAGACGTCAACGCGCTCGATGCCACCACTGACTTGTCCGAGTCCTAGCCATGAGAAGGCCGAAAGTGCGACGATACCCAGTGAGAGAGAGGTAATAATTCGAATAGG
This sequence comes from Actinomycetota bacterium, assembly GCA_005800815.1. Taxonomy (GTDB): domain Bacteria; phylum Actinomycetota; class Actinomycetes; order Nanopelagicales; family Nanopelagicaceae; genus Planktophila. Next base: position 39,389 of record SYEK01000005.1, on the reverse strand, counting down.
TCGCGTTGCTCTCACAGACGAAGAGTACTTGAGCGATACGGTGGTGGGGTTATGTCGACATCAGCAAATGAGTTATACGGCTCACCGAGGCGCGAAATCTCCGTAATCCTTGCCGTGCGCAATGAGGGCGCGCACTTAGCAAACTCTGTGCATGCGATCTTGTCACAGGATTTTACGGGTCCTCTAGAGGTAATTCTGGCTCTTGCACCATCAGATGATGGCAGTGAGGTCATCGCCCAAAAACTCGCAGAGTCAGATTCGCGGATCGTGATAATTGCTAACCCGAGCGGACGTACAGCTGTAGGTCTAAATCTGGCACTCAAGGCCTCCCAGTACTCAAATATTGTACGTATCGATGGTCACGCACAGATTCCACAGAACTATCTGACACTGGTTCTTGAAACTCTCACCCAGAGTGGGGCGGTCAATGTAGGCGGTGTGATGGCAGCAGATGGTCAGGGCGTATTTGAGCGTTCGGTTGCTCGCGCGATGCGAAGTCCACTGGGAGTGGGTGCATCACGCTTTCATACAGGTGGTTTAGCAGGTGCCGTTGACACGGTTTATTTAGGGGCCTTTAGAAAACAGGCCCTTCTTGCCGTTGGTGGTTTTGATGAGCGCTTTACTCGCGCGCAGGACTGGGAGTTGAATTTTCGCTTGCGTGCCGCTGGAGGCGTAATTTACTTTGATCCTCGCTTGATTGTGAGGTATCAGCCCCGTTCGAGTCTGAGTGCACTTGCTCGCCAATACTTCGAGTATGGCCGCTGGCGACGGGTTGTCTCTCGTCGCCATCAAGGAACAATCAACTTACGATATCTGGCTCCACCCTTCACGGTTTTAGTTTCGGCTCTATCGATAATTCTCGCTACCCTGATATCACCTATATTTCTCCTACCAGTCCTTATCTATGCATTATTTATCCTGATCGCCTCAGTAGTAATCGGAAAATCTTTAAGTGAAGTTCTCTCTCTACCATCGATTCTTCTGACTATGCATATGTGTTGGGGTACAGGCTTCCTCACTTCACCGCGCTCACTTGTACCGTAAGGTAGCCTTGAGACTGTGAGCACGCCTTCGCAGGTCTATGAGCCCTTCAAGGCAGGCCTGCCACCCCTTGTTCGATACTGGAAATCACTCTGGTCTCGACGCAGATTCATCTCTGAATACTCCCGCTCTGAACTGCGCGAACAACACTTCGACTCGGCCTTTGGACAGCTCTGGTTGGTTCTTAACCCACTTCTGCTCTCGGCCGTGTACTTCCTACTGATCATCATCATCGGTGGTGCATCTGATGCTCTTAGGTATGCCCATTTGACTGCGACGCTCTTTCTCTTCTATCTGGTGGCAAACTCTCTGACCGGTGGTGTCAAATCCATTACAGCAGGACAAAGGCTCATTCTCAATACCGCCTTTCCACGAATCATGCTTCCGATCTCAGCAGTTGTTATTGCAGTATTCAAGTTCCTTCCGACCCTTGTCATCTTTTTCATCATCCGCAGTGTCTTAGGTCTTGCCTATTCGTGGCAGATGCTCTGGGCGCTGCCGATTTTGCTCATCACCATAGTCCTCGCCCTAGGTCTTGCCATCACGATCTCCTGCATCAATGTCTACTTTCGTGATATCGCTAGCTTTCTTCCCTACCTCACGCGCACGCTCTTGTATCTCTCTCCGATTCTCTACGAGGCATCTGCCCTCAAACCGGCGTTGAGATCCTTACAAGCTCTCAATCCTCTCTTTCCCATTCTTGATAGCTGGTCGCAGGCTCTTGTGTATGGGCAAGCCCCGCAGGGCTCCAACCTGTTGGCCGCCCTTGCATGGGCCATGGGGATATTTCTGATAGGAACGTACTTCTTTCTCTCAAGGGAGCGTGAATTTGCCGTCCGCCTCTAGTCCTCATAAGACCAAGGAGATCGCGGTCTCAGTTCGCGCTCTGGGTCTGACATATACCACTGCGATTGATCGCAGACCAACGTTGAGGGCACGTGCTAAATCTCTCGGACGTGGTTCAAAACAAACTCGAGTGATTCGAGCACTCGATAATGTGGATCTTGATGTTGAATATGGCCAAGTCCTAGGCGTCATCGGGGCAAACGGTGCCGGTAAATCCTCCATGATGCGCGTTATTGCCGGAATCATCCCCCCATCACAGGGACGTATAGAGGTATTTGGAAGTGTGAGCACTTTGCTTGCACTCGGCGTTGGCTTTAATCCATCGATGTCAGGGCGCGATAATGTCTTTCTTGGCGGACTTGCAGCAGGAATGTCACGAGATGAGATCGCTGATCATTTTCAAGAGATCACAGATTTCTCTGAACTGGGAGAGGCTATTGATGCACCCATGCGCACATATTCATCGGGAATGTTCTCTCGATTGGCCTTCTCAGTTGCTGCCACAGTCAGGCCCGATATCTTGATTGTGGACGAGGCTTTGAGCACCGGGGATGCGAAATTTAAGGAGAAATCCCTCAACCGCATCAAGGAGTTGCGTAGCGATGATCGAGCATTGATCCTGGTCAGCCATGCAATGGCAACCTTACGTGATGTGTGTAATGACGTCGCGTGGCTACACAAGGGTAAGTTGGTGCAACGCGGTGCACCTGGTGTAACAATCGATGCTTATCAAGAGTTTTTGCAGCTAGGAAAGAGCGCAGCCATCGATGAGGATGTCTAAAAGGTTTCTAGCACTTCTGCTTGTTCTATTTCTCAACACATACCCTGCAGTTGCAGTAGATATCCCAATAGATTTCTCGTTCACTGGATCTGGTTATGGCCACGGGGTCGGTATGTCGCAGATGGGTGCTCGATCGATGGCGATTGGTGGGTCAAGTGCACCCCAAATCCTTCAATACTTCTACAAAGATGTCGTCATTGAGCCGATCGATGATTCAAAGATAGTAAGAGTAAATATCGGTCACCTACTCACCAATACCAAGATCTCAGCTGGCACAGATGGCGCAATCGTGCAGTTTTTTAGCGGTGATATTGGTGATCAAGTCGATGTCCTACCTCTGGCAGTTCTACCAACTAAGGCATCGCTCAATCTCACAGTATTAGGTGCCAGTCTCGTGCCTAGTATCAGTGTTGGGAAGAAAATAACCTCTTTTGCCAAGGGCCGTAGCTTCACCATTCGATGGAGCGGTACACGCTACTTAACAGGAGCCGATGCACTGATCTCCATCACGCACAATGGGGCAACAAAGAGGTATCGCTACGGTCAGATGCAGGTGCGTGCAGTCAAGGATCCTGCTCTGGGATATCGACTCGAACTTACCAACTCTGTGCGCTTATCCGATGAGTATCTATGGGGGATAAGTGAGATGCCATCTTTTTGGCCAGTCGAGGCGCTCAAAGCCCAGGTGATTGCATCGCGAAGTTATGCCATGAGCAAGGCAGGTACCTACCGATCGACGTGTGATTGCGAACTCTACGGTGAGATTTCAGATCAAATGTTTCTCGGTTATGCGAAAGAGATAGAGAAAAAATATGGTGTGATTTGGAAGGAGGCGGTCTTACAAACCGCTGGATTGGTGATGACCCAGGAGGGTAGGCCTATCACGGCATACTTCTCCTCATCCTCGGGAGGCAAGACCGAGCTTGCACTCAACGCTTGGGGCAGTGCTAAGCCCTATACACATATCGTCGATGATCCTGGCAGTTTGGATAGAGCCTTGAACCCACGCTTTGTGACATGGAGCCGCACTGTTGCTCAGCCGATGATTGCAGCGGCATTTTTGCTCCCCGACGTCGTGGCGCTAGAGATAGTTTCACGAAATGAGAGTGGAACAGTCGGACAGATACGTGCCAGATCGAGCACTGGAGCACAGTTTACGATTCGTGGTGAGACCTTTAGAAGTCGAACGAAGATTCCATCGGCCTACTTTGATCTAGTTGGCGTGCAGAATTGAGTTGAGCCCGCCCCATGTACCAGTGCGACTGACTACTTCAAGTGCGCCATCAAGTGAGTTTCGACGAAACAGGAGATCATGAGCACCCGATAGGGATGCAGCCTTAACAATCTCGCCATCAGGAAGGCGAATTTTGGATGCGGCAGTGATATAGGTTCCAGCCTCAATCACGCAGTTATCGCCAAGTGAGATCCCACAACCAGAGTTGGCACCTAAGAGCGTAGCTTTACCGATTGAGATTACTTGTTTACCTCCTCCGCTGAGGGTCCCCATGATCGATGCCCCACCACCGATATCACTACCATCTCCAACGATGACACCTGCAGAGATTCGCCCTTCCACCATAGATGTGCCCAAAGTTCCGGCATTGAAGTTAACAAAGCCTTCGTGCATGACCGTTGTTCCAGGAGAAAGGTAGGCACCTAATCGGACTCGATCAGCATCTGCGATACGCACACCACTGGGAACCACGTAATCAACCATTCGCGGAAACTTATCGATACTAAAGACTGTGATATGGCCATGAGTGGCAATCAGGCGTGCACGTGTGATCTCGAAATCTTCGACGACACAAGGACCTGCAGATGTCCAAACAACGTTGGTAAGTAGGGCAAAGATTCCATCTAGATTGGCATCGTGAGGCTTGATCAATCGATGTGACAAAAGATGCAGACGCAGGTAGACATCGAGTGCCGATGTTGGAGCAAGGTCGATATCAATCTCAATACTTTTAATCTCACGCCTTATTGCTCGCGCATCATCCTGTCCAACCAAAGCCTGGAGTTCGGCCGGCACTTGAGGCTTTAGAGCCCTTAATACTGGCGAGGGAAACCACGCATCAAGCAGTGTCCCACCTGACATCGAGGCGATCGCGTATCCAGATGCGATAGTCCCCATGCTCCAAGCCTAACCCCTATCCTTTCGCGTATGCATATCGCCGTCTTTTGCTCATCCTCACCGACAATCGACCCAAAGTATGTTGATCTTGCCTATCGCTTGGGAGAAGGCATTGGCGGTGCATCGTGGGAGTTAGTCACAGGTGGCGGGCATATTTCCATGATGGGTGCGGTCTCCCGGGGCGCTCGCGCCGCTGCAGGGCGCACAATCGGGGTGATTCCACAGTCATTAGTTGATATTGAGTTTGCAGATCAGGAAAATGATGAGCTCCATATTGTAAAGACTATGGGTGAGCGCAAAGCCATGATCACTGATCTCGCCGATGCATTCATCACATTACCTGGAGGCGCGGGCACGTTGGAAGAGTTCTTTGAAATCTGGGTTGGGCGATACCTTAAGTTTCACGACAAGCCAGTCGTAATTCTTGATCCCTTTGGAGTCTATGACCCATTACTTGATCTAGTCATTCATCTTGAATCACAGAAGTTCATAAAGCCAGGCATGCGCGATTTGATTTTATGGACAACCACGGTCGAGGATGCACTCAAGGCCTGCAAGCAATGAGAAAGAATCATCTTGCAATCTCCCTGACCATTGATGCACCACTTGCGCAGGTGTGGGACTCACTCGTTGATTGGCAGAGACAGGGTGAGTGGATGCTTGCGACAAAGGTCTGGGTGAGTTCACATATACGCGATGGTCTGGGTACATGCATCAGCGCCTTCACCGGTATCAAATCTTTCGGGATACTTGACACAATGGAGGTAATAACCTGGACCCCTCCGTATCTATGTGATGTTGTTCATACGGGACGGATTATCAAAGGTACTGGTCGCTTTGAGCTCAGTGAGATTAACCCAGGACTTACTCGATTTGATTGGTCAGAGGAAGTTCTGGCTCCACGATTAATTTTCATCCTCATCTCACCGGGGATCTATCTCGGTGTGCGCCTGTCACTGGCGCGATTTGCGCGATCATTTCACTAAAACTATAAAGCCAACGCTTCACGCAGGGGGCATGCCTCCAGCGATAGCCTTAGGACATGAGTGATCCCCTGATGCTGGCGCAGGTTCTAGCATCCCTGCCCGAAGAGGAGCGATTTATTCTGACTCTGCACTATCTGCGATCTAAGTCCTCGGCCGAGATCGCCGAGCTTTTATCGGTGCCCGTCAGGGCCGTGGATGCCGTTATTGCCAGCGCAAAGGCGCGGCTGAGCGGGCTTCTGGGGCTCTGACTTTGATTTCCCACCAGCCAAGGAAATACGAGATACTTAGCCCCTTGCTTGTACAGCCTTACATATCTCAAAGGAGTCTTCCCATGGCAGCCATGAAACCGCGTACAGGTGATGGTCCCATGGAGGTCACCAAGGAGGCGCGCTCGCTGGTCATGCGCATCCCTCTTGAGGGGGGCGGACGCCTGGTAGTCGAGCTCAAACCCGAGGAGGCAAACAATTTGAGCGCCGCTCTTCATGCCGCAGTCGGATTAGTCAAGAAGTAAAGCAAACTCAGGCGATAGCCTTCAACGCATGTCTTGGACTCTTGCCAGCGCACCTATTAATCTCAAAGCCGCTATCTCTGCAGATGTGATTGCACTGGCCTATGCCAGTGATGGTGCTGGTGGCTTCACTTTTCAAGGCCCAGAGCGGATAATAGAAGATATTGCAGAGTATTTTGACATCGATCTTCAAGACAAACTCTCGTTCTTTTCCCCTACAGGCAAGGTGGGTGAGCTATTTGAGATCCCCGTCAGTGCGAATAACTGTGTGACAGATCGAATTTATTTGACAGCGATCGGTGATGCTACAACACCATCTTTTCGTGTCGCTGCAACGGCGATTGCTCGGAAAGTACGAGGAAAAAAATTAACCCTCTACTCTGCCTGTGCAGTCAAGAGCTTTGATGTTGGTGCCCACGCCATCTCATTGACTATGGGTGCATACCTATGGAGCTTAAAGAGCACAGAGTGCGCACAAGTCCCCACTTTCTTAGTTGCAACCAATCAAAAGGAGATATGTGATACTGCTCATGTCTTTGCGAAAGCTATTGCGCTGGCTCGCGATCTGGTCCATACGCCTTCTAATATTAAGACTCCTGCGTGGTTGGCTGGGCAAGCCCAAGAGTTAGCACAATCAAATGGATTAAAGGTCACGGTTCGCAGTGGAAGAGATCTCAAAGAGTTCGGTGGTCTGCGGGCCGTCGGTGGCTCATCACCCAAGCCAGGACCACGCTTTATCGAGATCTCCTATGCTCCGAAAGATAAGAAGAGATCCCATGAGGCACTACCGCATGTTGTTCTCGTCGGTAAGGGAATCACATTCGATACAGGTGGGATCTCACTCAAGCGTCCCTACGATTCCATGATGGCGATGAAGTCGGATATGGCAGGGGCTGCAGCAATCCTGGCAACACTCACGGCCGTTGAAGAGTTACAACCAAATGTCCGGGTCACTGCGCTCATGATGTGTGCTGAAAACGCTATCTCAGCCACTGCCCAACGGCCTAGTGATGTCATCAAGCACTACGGGGGTACAACCGTCGAGGTCATTAATACAGATGCAGAGGGTCGCCTCGTCCTTGCAGATGGCCTTGCCTATGCCGATATCAATCTAGACCCCGACTATTTGATCGATATCGCAACTCTCACCGGAGCCGTGACGTTAGGTCTTGGGCGTCAGTTTGCAGCCATGTACACACGAGATGACAAGTTGGCACAATCCTTCCAAGTCGCAGGTGAGCATTCAGGCGATCGCATCTGGCGAATGCCACTTATTGATGATTACAAAGACTCTTTAGCAAGTGATGTCGCAGATTTTAATCATGCCGCTGAAAAAGCAAACTACTCTGCAGGCTCGGTGACAGCGGCCCTGTTCCTTGAACACTTTGCTGGCAATCGTCGATGGTTACATCTAGATATCGCAGGTACAGGCCGTAGCGAGGTGGATGCAGGAGAAAATCCAAAAGGTGGTACAGGTTTCGGTGTCCGCCTACTCACCTCATGGATCACTACGCTCAAATGAAGACCGATCCACACTCATACGCTGAAAACTTCATCGCTGAGGATCACTTTAAGTCGCAGGCGCGTGCACGCGGTGTTGAAGTTGGAGCATCGGATGTCACACCGGGCGCCGGAGCCTATCTTCGTCATCTAGCATTCTCATTATCTGCCCAATCAGTCGTCGAAGTCGGCACAGGCTCAGGAGTCGGCAGTCTCTGGCTCCTTGATGGCATGCTCACCAGTGGAACTCTGACCTCGATCGATGATGAGCTAGAGCACACCCGAATCGCGAAAATCGCCTTAAGTGATGCAAATATTGCTCAAACACGATATCGCCTCATCACCAACTCTGTATTAGATGTGATCTCAAAGTTGACTGATCGTGCTTATGATTTAGTCGTCTTGCGCCATGACCCGCAAGAGTTGGCCTTTGTAATGGGAGAGGCACACCGGATCCTGCGAAGTGGTGGGGCATTGGTCATTGATAACTTTTTTGGGGGATCCAAAGTCTGTGATCCTGCCCAGCGAGATCCCAAGACGGTCTCACTGCGCGATGCCGGGAAGATCATCAAAAACGATACAGAGCACTGGATAAGCACTCTTATTACAACGGGCGACGGTTTGTTAGTCGCCACGAAGTTGTAGGAGACTAGAGACATGATTTTTCCACGGGCAAAGCGCAGTGAGTACTCACCCCCCTGGTGGGAGAGTGGGAGCAAAAATAAGAGCTCACGGCTCAGTATTGTTCTAGTCGCTCTTTTGGCCAGCAGTATCGGTGGCCTTCTGGGAACCACTGCAACTGGGGGCTCTCTTTTTCAAGGGGCGAATCTAGTCTCCTCATCAAGTGTCGTTGAGAGAGCACCTGATTCTGTTGCAGGGATCGCCGCACGTGTTCTTCCATCGGTAGTCTCCATTACTACACGAGGCAGAGGTGGTAGCGGTACTGGATCTGGCTTCATTATCGATAGCTCTGGTTTGATTTTGACGAATAGTCATGTGATTGCATCAGTTGCTAAATCTGGTGGCACATTGCGTGTGCGACTCAATAATGGTGATGTCTACAATGCAAAGATTATCGGACGAGACTCCTCATACGATCTTGCGGTTATCAAGATAGTTGCCACAAATTTGCCTGCGCTGCAATTTGGAGATAGCGATAAGATCGAAGTTGGAGATTCCGTGATTGCCATTGGATCACCACTTGGATTATCTGGCACAGTGACTCTGGGAATAATCAGTGCAAAGAACCGCCCTGTGACCGCCGGTGGATCATCAAGTGAGAACTCCTTCATCAACGCTCTACAAACAGATGCCGCTATAAACCCAGGTAACTCAGGTGGGCCATTGGTCGATGCGACTGGTGCGGTAATCGGCGTCAACTCTGCAATCGCATCGCTGGGATCATCATCACAAACTGGCTCAATCGGCCTAGGTTTTGCAATCCCTATCAACCAAGCGCGCAAGACTGCTGAGCAGTTGATCAAGAATGGGAAGGCGACATATCCGATTTTGGGTATCTCATTAGATATGAATTTCACAGGCTTAGGCGCACTCGTTTCTAAATCTGCATCTGGAGTCATGGCAGGTGGGCCAGCACAAAAGGCGGGGTTAAAACCTGGCGATATTATCTTCGAGTTTGAGGGGCGAGAGATAAATGCCGCCGAAGATCTCATAGTCGCTATTCGTGCTAAAAACGTGGGAGATAGTGTGGATATCAGATATCAACGCGATGGCAAAGAGTTCTCGGCCACAATAACTCTAGTCGCAGCAAAAGACTGATCACATGTTCTTTGATATCGGTGCTGGCGAACTCTTGGGTCTAGCAGTCTTGGCCATGATCTTGGTTGGGCCTGATCGACTACCAAAGGTCGCCAGTGAGGCGGCAAAGATGGCAAAGAAGCTGCGCTCTCTGTCCCAGAGCGCAACAAGTGAGTTGAAGCAGAGCTTGGGACCTGGATTTGAAAATCTTCAGCCCGCCGATCTTCATCCTAAAACATTTGTCAAGAAGCAGTTGGCAGAGCTCATGGATGATAAGCCCGTAGTAAAAGTGAATCGTCCTGAGCCACGGATCGATCCAGATCTCATATGAGCCTGATAGATCAAATAACACAGGCCCTTACTGCCGTGCAAGACCCTGAACTGCACCGTTCGATCACCGAACTTGGAATGATCGCACAGCTCAGTGAAGATGCAGGAGATGTTTCTATTTCTATCCTATTGACAATCTCAGGCTGTCCGATGCAGGATCGATTACGCTGCGATATAACAGGTGCACTCACCGCTGTGCCTGGGGTTAAGAGTGTGAATCTAAGTTTTGGCGTGATGTCGCAGGAGCAACGCGATAATGTGAAGAAGATTATGCGCAATGGCCGCGAAAAATTCATTCCCTTTGCACAGCCCGACTCTTTGACCCGTGTCATTGGGATCGCATCAGGCAAAGGTGGGGTCGGAAAGTCCTCACTCACAGCAAACCTTGCCGTCGCAGCAGCTGCCAGGGGTTTGCGAGTAGGGATCCTAGATGCCGATGTTTATGGCCACTCCATCCCGCGCTTGATGGGCTTGATGGGCCAGCGCCCAACGGCCATCGATCAAATGTTCATCCCCCTGGAGTCATTTGGGGTGAAAACCGTCTCTATGGAGATGTTTAAGCCAGAGCGCAGTGATGCAGTGGCATATCGAGGTCCACTTCTGCATCGAGTCCTCGAACAGCTCTTATCGGATGCTTACTGGGGAGATCTAGATCTGCTCCTTATCGACCTTCCGCCTGGTACCGGCGATCTTGCAATCTCACTCGGGCAACTGATTCCAACCTCAGAGATAGTAGTGGTAACAACACCGCAGGTTGCAGCCGCTGAGGTCGCTGAGCGCGCAGGCAGGATTGCCCATCAGATTCACCAACGAATCATCGGTGTGATAGAAAATATGTCGGAGTATACCGATCCTCTCACCGGGGCAGTTATCTCACTCTTTGGAAACGGTGGAGGAGAGGAGACAGCCAAGCGTCTCTCCCTACTAGTGGGAAGTGATGTCGCCTTACTCGGCAAGATCCCATTTAGTACCGATCTTCGCTTAGGGGGAGATGCTGGTATTCCAATCGTGATATCTGACCCCGAGTCTATGAGCGCTCAAGCTCTCTATCAGATCACTGAGAAACTTATCAAGCGCAGCACATCACTTCTTGGCCTCCGATTGGGGATTACTTCCTAGTTCGCTTACGACCTCTTGAGCCAAATCTGAGAGCTCGCTACCAAGGGATTTGCATCTGGCCACATCTGCAAGTCAGACTCACAAAGATGCGATTTCCCTGCTCATGAGCTAGGGGTACCTTTGTCTCATGAGTGCAGGCGAAGAGTCCTCCAGCCATCATCACGTTCGTGATAGCCATACGGCCATGCCTGCACGTCCTGACCTGGTGCGCCTGGGTGTAGGAATGATTGGTATCGGTACATCAGGTCCACTTATTGCCATGAGCATCATGCCGATTCCGACCCTCATCTTTTGGCGAAATTTAGGTGGTGCCCTATTGAGCCTGCCATTTGCCATACGCCAGAGAGGTAACCGCAATGGCGTGAAATGGTCAATAATCGCCGGCATCATTCTGGCTCTTCACTTCATTGGATTTTTTCTAGCGATGCGCTGGACGACGGTGGCCGCTGGTACGGCCCTGGTTGCACTGCAACCAATTTTTGCCGCACTTTTCATCAAAATCACAGGTGGCCATATTCCATCAAAGGTATGGCTAGGAATGCTCATTAGTTTTGCAGGAGTCATACTCATCTCTGGTGTGGATCTGACTATCTCATTACGAGCCTTTTTGGGAGATTTGGCGGCGCTGGTTTCGGCAGCCCTCTCTGCCCTTTATGTCATGGCTGGAGGGCGGGCACAACGTACGATTGAAACCTCAACATACACAACGATCTGCTACTTCGTGTGTGCGATGAGTGCACTGCCGTTGGCTCTCTTATCTGGGTACTCACTCTTTAATTTCTCAGCCCGTGAGTGGTGGATTTTGCTAGCCCTCATAATTGGCGCGCAAATCCTGGGTCATACGATGTTGAATGCGACGCTCAAGCGTGTATCACCTGCAATCGTCTCTCTCATCATCTTTTTCGAGGTCCCGATCGGCTCACTCCTTGCATTGTGGTGGCTTAATCAAAGACCTCCTCTTGGAATCTTGCCTGGTATCGCACTGATCTTGTTCGGCTGTGTTCTAGTCGTTACCCGGACCCGAACCGCTAGCCTAGAAACAGCACAATGATCGACTTACATACACATACGAATAAGAGTGATGGCACTGATACTCCACGTGAACTCATCAATAAGGCGATATCAATGGGCATAAGCCTGCTTGGTTTGACTGATCACGATACGACCGCAGGATGGGTGGAGGCGGCGCAGACGGTGCGCGGGAGTATCTCACTTGCATTAGGTAGTGAGATCTCTTGCCTCAGTGATGATGGGACGAGTGTGCACATGCTAGGCCTGCTCTTTGATGGAGATGATCACCAGATGCAGGCGATGCTAGAAGAGGTGCGTGATGGAAGGTTGCCCCGTATGCGAAAGATGATTGCAAAGATGCAGGCAGCGGGTTTGGATATTTCGATGGAGGATGTGGAGGCGGCCCGGCCTCCAGGTGCAACTCTCGGGCGCCCACATCTAGCCGATGCCCTCGTTAATAAGAAGATAATCAAATCTCGTGATGAGGCCTTTCAAGGCATGCTCAACAATGATTCTCAATTTTATGTCTCTCATGCCGCGCCAACTCCAATAGATGCGATCAGGATGATAAAAAAAGCGGGTGGAGTCTCAGTTATTGCACATCCATTCGCCTCATTGCGAGGCAAGATCCTCAAGGCCGCTGATTTTGCAGAGTTAGCACAGGCTGGTCTGAATGGAGTTGAAGTTGATCATCGGGATCACAACCCAAATGAGCGTGGAATGTTACGTGATATCGCCAAAGAGTTAGGGCTAGTAGTAACTGGTGCAAGTGATTATCACGGCAGCGGTAAACTCAATGCTCTCGCTGAATTTCAAACCTCCCCTGACCAATGGGAGAGGTTAGAGTCACAGGCGAGCCAGCGACGGGTGGTGGGCACATGGAGGTAGTTCAGATAAGCGCACTCACATTTGCGATCCAGTCCTTTGTGACTCTCTTTGTCATCTTGGATCCACCAGGAGCCACCCCTGTCTTTTTAGCCCTTGTTGCAGACAAAGGACCGAGAGAGCGTCGTAGCCTTGCAATCAAGGCTGCGGCAGTCTCTTTCCTGGTCATCACACTCTTTGCTCTATTTGGCCGCTTCATCTTGAGTTATCTCAATATCTCCATGGCCGCCCTCCAAGCCGCTGGGGCTTTGCTCCTACTCCTGATCTCACTTGATCTGCTCACAGGTGGCTCTGGTGCCTCAAAAAATAAGAGCTCAGACTCGAACATCGCACTGGTTCCACTTGGGACACCACTTCTGGCTGGCCCTGGGGCGATCGTTGCAACGATGATCTTCGTGCAAAACGCCGATACGACCTCTCGGGTCGTTGGTTTGGTTGCAGCCGTAGTTGGGGTTCATATCGCCATTGCCGCAGCACTGATGGCCTCAACCTTTATCTTGAAGGTAATTAAAGAGTCGGGAGTGAGATTAGTGGCTCGTATCGCCGGTCTTCTCTTGGCAGCAATCGCAGTGCAGATGTTAGTCAATGCGATCCGCATCTTTATCTCTGAATAGAGCTATTTGAACCTCTTGGTCCTTGTTCGTGTTCTCTCTAATTTTTTCTTCGGGGCCGCGGCTTTGCGCGAAACAGTATCCCTTCGTGATGGTGTGGAGCCCTTGTTTTCTGCTCGTACGACTGGCTTTGCCACCACCATACGACCGGTTGAACCAATTGGAATATCGAGAACTTCAAAGAGATGAGGTGATGACGAGTATGTCTCCTCAGGTTCGGTGAGTCCTAGATCAAGGGTTTGATTAATCATCTTCCAGCGTGCGAGCTCGTCCCAATCGACAAAGGTGACGGCGATACCATCAGCACCAGCACGCGCTGTGCGACCAATTCGATGAACATATGTCTTCTCATCCTCTGGACATTGATAGTTAATCACGTGAGTGATGCCCTCAATATCGATTCCACGTGCGGCCACATCGGTAGCCACCAACACATCTGATTTACCGGCCTTGAAATCACCTAGGGCTTTTTCACGTGCTCCCTGACCAAGATCGCCATGGATAGTATCGGCTCTAAAGCCCCGCTCAATCAGGTCATCGGCCGTCTTTTGACAGGTCCGCTTAGTACGGCAAAAGACGATAGTAGGTCCACGTCTATCGGCTTGAAGAATTCTGGCCAGCATCTCGATTTTGTCCATAGCGTGCGCGCGCAGAACATGTTGTTTGATCTTTGTTACGACGGCACCCTCATCTTCACTATCTTGAGTACGGATATGGATCGGTTGATCCATGAAACGGCGTGCAAGAGCGATGATATCTCCAGGCATCGTTGCCGAAAAAAGCATGGTCTGTGTGCGCTTGGGGGTATTGGCAAGAATTTTTTCAACATCGGGCAGGAAGCCTAGATCTAACATCTCATCGGCCTCATCTAAAACTAGACGAGAGACCTCCTTCAACTTCAACTGTCCCTGACGAGATAGGTCTAACAAACGACCTGGAGTCCCAACTACAATCTCAATGCCAGCTTGTAGCGCTTCGATCTGGGGTTCGAATGCACGTCCACCATAAACAGCCAATGTGCGGATCCCGCGATTGCTGCCTAATTCGTCAATATCGCGTGTGACCTGGGTGCATAACTCTCGAGTAGGCACAACGATAAGAACCTGGGGTACTCCTTTGGTTGCAAAGTTTGCCCACTCAGGATCATGAGGGGCAATGACACGCTCAATCAGCGGAATCCCAAAGGCTAAGGTCTTACCTGTGCCGGTCTTTGCCTGTCCGATGACATCCCCATCACCAAGTGCGATCGGCAAAACCATCTCTTGAATTGCAAATGGTTCGGTGAAGCCATGGGCATGCAACGCCTCGATGGTCTCTGGGCGAAGTGGAAGCTCGGCGAAGGTCAGCGACACGTTATGCAGCGCCGAAGCCGACTCGACGCGAGCCAGTTTCGCCAACTTCTACAAATCCAATCTTGTCTGCCGGGACGATAATCTCATGTCCCCGTACATCGGTGAGAATGAGCGGTTTGCTATTGGTAAGGGCCTCATTGACCGCGTTTTTGACATCAGTGGCGCTCATTGCGCTCTCGAAGACAAGGTCACTAGCAACGCGTATCACAGCGATGCGAACCTCAGTTTTGATTGCGACTTCACTCTTCTTTGTGGCCATGTCCATAGTCTATCTGCCTTTAATTGCGTGGGAAACCTGAAATACCTCTCCACATGAGGTTGTACACCAGTTCTACTGCTTGTTCGCGAGTCAATGTGCTGTCCCGGTCCAACCAATGGCGTGCTGTGACCTGGGCATAACCAATCAGCCCTACACCTAAGAGCATTGACGCCTCTCGAGGTAATCCAGTATCGATTGAGATGACGGCACTCACAGCTGCTGCGCAGTCATATGTCATACGATTGAGCCGTTCTCTCACAGATGGCTCGACACTCATGTCACTTTCAAATAGCAGCCTAAATGCCTCACCCTCCCTCTCAATGAAGGAAAAATAAGCATCAACGGTTGCATGAACACGATGAGCATTATCTGGGGTTGATGCGATCGCTCTCTGAATTTCAAAGACAAGTGAGTCAATATGCAGATCTAGAACTGCCAGATAGAGCTCGAGCTTAGATGGGAAGTGTTGATACAAGACGGGCTTACTGACATGTGCCCGGTCAGCAATATCATCCATTGCCGCAGAGTGATAGCCAGCAACGGTAAATATCTCAAGGGCCGCCGAAAGCAGCAGTGCCCTGCGCTCATCCCGAGGCAGACGTGCCTTGCTCAATGCATCTGTAGTGGTCATCCAAGCAATCGTAGAGGAGTTTCACCGCTTTTCGCCAATGCCTAGCACCATAGCGCGAGCGAGGCAGGCCCGCTCACTTTAGAGCCAGAGTGATCCAAAGGCTGTCGCCATGGAGCCAACATATCTATCCAACAGGTACGGTGTACTCATGAAGGATTCATACGTCGGCTATCGAATCCTCTTAGTACATGCACACCCCGATGATGAAACGATTAACAACGGTGCGACGATGGCATTGTATGCAGCACGGGGCGCCAAGATCACTCTCGTAACATGTACGCGAGGTGAGGAGGGCGAGGTTCTGGTACCAGAGCTCGCTCATCTTGCAAGCACACAGGAGGATTCACTGGGCATTCACCGCGAAATCGAGCTCAAGAATGCCATGCTGGCACTTGGAGTCAGTGATTATCGTTTCTTGGGTAACTATCGTGATAGCGGGATGATGGGAACTCCCACCAATGATCGCCCCGATGTCTTTTGGCAGAGTGATCTTGATGAGGCAGCAAACCTGCTTGTAAATATCATTGATGAGGTCAAACCTCATATCCTGATTACCTATGACGAGATTGGTGGTTATGGACATCCCGATCACATCAAAGCCCATAACGTTGCCATGCGGGCAAGTGAGATATCAGATTGGCAGATACCGAAAATTTATTGGAATACGACACCTAAGTCAGTAATAGAGGCTGGTATGGCTGCCATGAAAGAAGCGGGCTCTGATTTCTTTGGTAGCGATGACATCGATGATATCGCCTTTGCTAAGGATGACTCATTTGTCACAACCCTAATCGATGGAAATGAGTTTGTAGATGCGAAGATGGCGGCGATGAGGGCTCATAAAACTCAAATCGCTCTCGATGGACCATTCTTTGCCCTATCCAATAATCTCGGTCTTGCGATCTGGGGTCAGGAGTACTACACCCTTGTCCGCGGTGAGAAATCCCCACCATTCAATGTCGATTCACGCGAGATTGATCTCACCTCAGGAGTTGTTCTCTAGTGCCTCTCTTCTACTCGATAATAGTGGGATCGGCTCTGGGAGCAGGATCAGTCTTTCTGCATGGGTCCCTCAAACCATTTGGATTACTTCTGAGCCTTGCAGCGACTTGCGCCGGAGTCTGGAGTATCGGAAGGATTTGGGGCGGCCGAAGTCTGCGAATAATGGCGGGCTTTGCATGGCTGATCGTTGTTCTTCGAGCCGGATTTCCTGGAGTGAGCGATGAGTATCTCATTGAAGGAACTTCCGTCGGGGTCTCGCTCATAAATGGTGGATTTCTCATCTTGCTTCTTGCGGTATTGCTCCCTGTTTAGCGCCAACTCCAACGTTGTCCATCTGCGCTATCACTAATCTCTAAGCCAGTCCGCTCTAACTCGTTGCGCAGATTATCACTATCACTCCATCGCTTTTGACTTCGGGCAATCACACGTGCATCCAGAAGGCTCTGCTGCTCCTTTGAAATCTCTCTCACCTCAGGGGCTCGGGATAAATCTAGGGCTAGAACCTTATCGGCGTATAAGAACGTAGCCCGCTTTTGGGCATCACTGATCTCAGTATTTTTCTCTATTGTTCGTATTCGCTGGAGTGCTCGGGGTGTATCAAGATCATTCTCCATCGCATTGAGGAACTCATCATCCTCAAATATCTCCTGTGAATCTCCCCATTGGAGCATCTTCTTGCGCCACTTTCCCAAAGTCGAGTGAGCACTGGCAAGTGAGGTCCAGGTCAGATCCATTTGGGAGCGGAACCGATTCTCTAAAAAGCATAATCGTGCAGCAAGAGGATCTAAGCCTCGCGAGATAAGATCAGAGATCAGGACAACATTTCCCGAGCTCTTTGACATCTTGCGTCCTTCGAATAAGAGATGCTCACCATGTACCCATAAATCAACGGTTTCAAAGCCGAGAGTGGCATCGGATTGAGCTCGCTCATTCTCATGGTGGGGAAAGCGCAGATCGATACCACCAATATGTACATCGACATGTTTGTTCAAAAAATGCATTGACATCGCTGAGCATTCGATATGCCATCCTGGAAAACCTGCGCCCCATGGTGAGTCCCAGATCATCTGGCTGCGCACACCTGCATTTTTCCAAAGCGCCCAATCTGCATGGAAGCGCTTTCCACCTTCATCTGTGTACTCAGACCTATGGCCTGGCTTGAGATCATTCAAGCGATTACCGCTGATCTGCCCGTAACCTTCAAATCTCTGTGCATCAAAGTAGACCGATTGATCACTACCGACGTAGGCAAAGCCTTTCTTGATCAGATCGGTGATCATCTCGATCATCAATTCGATCGATTGGCTAGCACGCGGATATTTATCTGCCGGCCTAACGTTTAGGAGCCCTAAATCCTCATGAAAGTGCTCCTCATACATTCGAGCGATCTCAAAAGGATCCTTTTTTTCGGCCTGGGCTTGGGAGAGCATCTTGTCCTGCCCCACTACATCCTCGGACATATGGCCCACATCCGTGATGTTTTGGACAAGATTGACGCTACCGCCAGCTAGCTCAATAGTCCGGCGGATCAGATCGCTCAGTACGAAAGTTCGCAGATTACCGACGTGGGCATCGCGATATACGGTAGGTCCGCAGCAGTAGATATTGGCGCGGCCATTGGTGGTGTTGATGGGCCTCACCGTGCGAGTGAGAGTGTCATAGATTGAGAGTGTCATGACGAAGCGATCACTTCTCTCCAGATAAAGATCTCATCATGAGAGAAATCTATGAGTTGACCATGGCGATTACGTAAGGAGCTTGTGCTCTCAAGGATCCCGACGATATCGCGGAAACCCCCATCGGGCTCGTGCAAGCGGATAGTTACTCGCTTGCCGATTAAGGGTAAAAACCTACCCTCAAGCTCGCCCGCCATGGGACAACGATAATCCCTTGCTTCAATATCGCGCGTCATCACCGGATACGATTAGAATCAGCGCACTCGAAAGCACTCTTACTGGAGGCAAGGAACATGACCTACATAATCGCAGAGCCGTGTGTGGATGTGAAAGACAAATCATGCATCGAAGAGTGTCCTGTGGACTGCATTTATGAGGGCTCTCGCATGTTATATATCCAACCCGATGAGTGCGTCGACTGCGGAGCCTGTGAGCCCGTCTGTCCCGTTGAAGCGATTTATTATGAGGATGACGTTCCTCCGGCGTGGAAAGACTCTCTTAAGATCAATACAGAGTTTTTCCTTCAGATTGGCTCTCCAGGTGGTGCGGCCAAGATGGGTCCGACTCAAGGCGATCACCCACAGATAGCCGCTCTTGCTCCCAAGAGTGAGTAAGCAGCTTTGCGCACACGACTCCCAGATTTTCCATGGGATGCATTAGCCCCCTTTGGTGAGATTGCTCGTGCACACTCTGGGGGAATCATCGATCTCTCCCAAGGGACGCCGATCGATCCAACTCCAGATTTCATACAAAAGGCCTTTCAAGCGGCATCGAACTCCCCTAGTTATCCATTGACGGCTGGGACCCCTGAGCTGCGCGCAGCGATTAGAAAGTGGGCCACAGATCGCCTGGGGGCAACGGGTGAGTTTGATGTGCTTCCAGTCATCGGCTCGAAGGAGTTAGTGGCCTGGCTCCCAACGATTCTGGAGTCGAAAAAGGTTTTGATCCCAAAGATTGCATATCCGACCTACCATGTTGGCGCATTGATCGCCGGGGCCCAGTCGATCCCCGTTGAGATTGATGCAACTCACTGGCCCGCCGCTGACTTTGCCTGGCTTAACTCTCCATCAAACCCTACTGGCCGGGTCCATACTCTTGGCGAAGCTCAACAGGTGATCGCCTGGGCAAGGATTAACGGTGCAATTTTAGTCTCTGATGAGTGCTATATCGAGTTCGATCACAGTGCCAGATCGTTCTCAATCCTGTCTCAAACGGGTGCAAACAATAAAAATATAGTGGCGGTGCACTCATTATCAAAGCGTTCATCCATGGCTGGCTATCGCGCCGCATTCATCGTCGGTGACTGCGATCTGATTGCCCAAGTTCGCGAATTTCGAAAGCATGCCGGAATGATGGTCTCCCTACCTGTCCAAAAAGCCATGACAGTTGCCCTAGAGGATGATGTACATGTTGCCGCCCAGCGTGCGCGCTATAACACAAGACGTGATGTGCTTCGCCCTGCACTTGAGGGTGCGGGATTTCGCATTGAGTTCAGTAACTCGGGTCTGTATCTGTGGTGCACACGTGATGAGGATGCTTGGACAAGTATCGAGTGGTTGGCCCAACGTGGAATCTTGGCGACACCGGGTAGCTTCTATGGACAAGATGGTGCACGTTTTGTCCGTCTGGCAATGACCGCCACTGATGCTCACATCAGCGAAGCCGTTGGGCGACTGAGGGCTTAAAGCCATGGCAGTTGGGATTCTTTTAGTCGGAGGAATGGGTACTCGGCTGATGCCACTGACAAAGCACAGGCCTAAACCCATGCTCACAGTTGCAGGATTACCTGTGACAGAGCATCAATTAGCAATGGCACGAAAAGCTGGGATCACAACGGTGGTGCTCGCAACCTCGTATTTATCTGGACTATTCACCCCGTACTTTGGGGATGGCTCCAGATGGGGGATGAAATTACTCTATGCCGTTGAAGACTCTGCCTTGGGCACCGCAGGTGCTATTGCTAACGCTGCTCAGTTATTACAGACAGAGGATTCTATAGTGGTTTTGAATGGAGATGTCCTGAGTTCACATGATCTCTCTGAACAGATTCGTCAGCATGAATCTAATCGCGCTGATGTGACCTTACATCTGACAAGAGTAGAAGATGCCCGGGCATATGGCTCTGTCTCAATGGATTCATCGGGCCAAGTCAGTGCATTCCTAGAAAAAATGGAGCAACCAGTTTCAAACATCATCAACGCAGGCTGCTATGTCTTTAAGCCAGAGGTTATCAAGGAGATTCCTCGTCATAGAGTCGTGAGTGTGGAGCGTGAGACTTTCCCCCAACTCATCGATAGCGGTGGGAAAGTACGTGGTTTTCTCGATGACTCTTACTGGCTCGATATCGGTACACCCAAGGCTCTTCTTCAGGGCTCAAGAGATTTAGTAACTGGGATCGCCGATGCATCGGCATTGCGCTCGGCAGATATCGCCCACCATGATGCACACTCTTTGATTATGGTAAGGGCCAAGATGGATAGCAGTGCCATCATCGAGCATGGATCTTGTATCGGCATTGGTGCAACCATCGGAGCAGGTGCCTATATCTCAGGCTCTATCATTGAGGATGGAGCGGTGATCGGTAGAGGAGCCAAGATCCTTGATTCATACATCGCCTTTGGTGCTCGAATCGATGAAAATGCCAATATTTCCGCGCAATTTGTCACAGATTCTGAGATTCTCTCGATTCCTGCCTAAATCTCTCAGATTTGATGCATATGTGCCCACCCAGAACTTGACATATGCGACTTACACGCGTGTAATTTGATATTAATTACGGCTCTTCCATCAGGGATGAGTTCTACAGCTAATGAAGGAGAGTCGGTATGCCGATCCGACCTGAAGCCAATAACTCCCCCATATCTGGTCCAAAGATAACCCTAGCCAGTGGTGAGAATCTCGAACTCTCCTGGCAGGAGCGCTCACTGTGTGCCCAAACCGATCCCGAGGCTTTCTTTCCTGAGAAGGGAGGCTCTACTCGTGAAGCAAAGCGTGTATGCCTGTCCTGTGATGTTCGTGCCGAGTGTCTTGAATATGCCCTGGCCCATGACGAACGTTTTGGAATTTGGGGCGGACTCTCTGAGCGCGAGCGCCGTCGCCTCAAGCGTCGCACTGCCTAAGCTCACAGCACCTCGAGGGTTAAAAATATGGCTGCACAAGCCGGATTAGATCGACACCGCGTTAGCGCAATCATCGTCACTCACGATGGCCAAGTATGGCTGCCTAAAACCGTTGCAGCTCTTACATCACAGACTAGGGCCATTGATCACCTCGTCGCAGTCGATACAGATTCTCACGATACATCGCGACAGTTGTTAAAGTCTGCACGAATTCCAACGATATCTGCGGCACGGGACTGTGGCTTCGGTCAAGCCATCTCAATTGGCGTTGCCTCATTGTCAAAACCGCGCACCGAGGTGATTGAATGGATTTGGTTGATCCATGATGACTGTGCTCCAGCACCAACTGCTCTTGAGTTTTTGTTACAGGCAATTGATGATCGTCCACAAGTTGCCATGGTCGGTCCAAAACTTCTGGGCTGGCATGATCAAACCCATCTTCTTGAGGTGGGTATCAGTATCGCTGGTAATGGGGCGAGATGGACTGGATTAGAGACACTTGAATATGATCAAGGCCAACGTGATGGAGTCCATGATGTGCTCTCGGTCAGTACCGCTGGAGCATTGATTAGAAGGGATATCTTTGAGGAGATAGGGGGTTTTGATAAAAACCTCTCACTTTTCCGAGATGATGTTGATTTTGGTTGGCGTGCTCGCGTAGCCGGCCACACTGTGATCGCAGCAACCTCTGCAGTTGTCTACCATGCACAAGCAGCGGCTACTGAACGCCGAAGCATCGATGTTGATGGTGCCTTCTTACATCGTCCACTTTTACTCGATCGTCGCAATGCCGCCTATGTACTTCTTGCAAACTCATCGTGGTGGGTTATCCCTTGGCTGTGCATTCAACTTCTTGGCTCGGCTATGGCGCGTTCAATCGGCTACTTACTAGCAAAGCTGCCGGGATATGCAGGTGATGAGCTCCTGGCGGTTACAACTCTGTTCATCAAGCCTGGGGTAATAATCAAAGCACGTAAGGATCGTAAGGCGAATCGATACGTCTCATCTCGAGTGGTCGCTGCCTATATTCCACCACGATGGTCCCAGTTTAGGCTCTTTTCAGCGGGCTTTTTCGAGTCCATTCGTTTGCGACTATTTTCAGATTCTTCTAGCCAATCATCAGTGCTCGAATCAGTTGAAGATGATGATCTCCTTGTGCCTGCTACGGGCCCGCCTCGCTTCTTTATGCTTCGCAAACCAGAGGTTATAGGCTTTTTATTGTTAGCAGTTCTCACTTTGATTGCATCGAGAAATAGGTTGGGCTCATTGATCGGTGGCGCACTACCTGCATCTCCTAGTGGGGCTCGGGATCTATGGCGCAGCTATTTCGAATCATGGCACCAAGTCGGTATGGGTAGTTCTTCGGCATCCCCGCTTTGGATAGCACTTCTTGCAATCTTGGCTAGCCTGCTTTTTGGGAAAGTACCATTGCTGCTCACTCTCATATTCCTCACCGCCCCGCTGGCGATGATGTGGTCTGCACTTACTCTCTTGAGAAAATTGACGCGTAATGCCTGGATTAGCGTGCCAGCCAGCTTCATTTATGCAATCTCGCCTGTGGCAATCGCTGCCGTGAACTCGGGTCGATTAGCCACGGTCATCACTCTCATCCTTGCCCCGCTGATTCCAATCCTTATCAATAATTGGAGGAGAATCCATCTACACTCCTGGCGGCAGATTTTCACAGGGGTTCTGCTCGTTGCACTGCTCTACTCTTTTACTCTTGTAGCGTTTCTCATTTGTTTGGGACTTGTCGCCTTTGCATTAGTCGGAGACTATCAAGAGCTATCTTCTGACAGACCAGTTTTTCTTGATCGCCTATACAAGCGCTTGGTGCTTCTAGTTGCACCATTTATTCTCACCGCACCCTACTCCTTTGAAGCTCTCCTTATACCCTCAAGATTTTTGAGTGAGCCTGGACTATCTATACCCGGCGGCGTGGCCCATGTCGTGCTTTTTGGAAATCCAGGTGGTGAGGGTTCACTGCCATGGTGGTTGATAAGTCCGCTCCTGATCATCCTTGTGCTGGCCTTATTCTCAACGAGTAAGGCCAAGGAAATCGCCCTCTATGGCACAGGTTTCTTATCGGTAGCGCTCCTTCTCTCAGCTCTTTCAATCGCAACTCATGGCGATGCAGGACGTGCGCGGGTGTGGACAGGCACGTTTTTGGTGGGCGCAACTTTGGCTGCGATCTCAGCAGGAGTGGTAATTCTTGATCGTCTTCGAGCAGTCTTGGTCTCGAGTAACTTTCACTACCGACACATCTTGGCAGCACTATTACTTTTCATCACCGCTTTGTACTCGATCCTCTGCCTTGGCTGGTCTGTTACGGCCGGGGCGACATCACCAGTTCAGAGTAGTAGATCTACGGTAATGCCAGCATTTTTGAGTATAGAGAGAGATACCAAAACACTCGTACTTCGCAACGTCGGAAGTCGAAGTGCAAAGAGTATCCAGTATTACATCTCACGTGGTCAAGATATTTCTCTAGGTGAACCCGATGTGGCTCCACGACAAACCAAAGAGATTGTGCTCGCAGCGCAAGCTCTCATCGATGGTTCTGGAATATCAAGTAGTAAGACATTTGCAGATTACGGGATCAAATATGTCTTTGTTAAATTACCGTTTGACCGAAACATTATCCGGACCATTGATGGCCTTGGAGGCTTTACCCGTGTATCTGCTACTTCAACTGGGGTCGTTTGGCGCGTCGCAGGGGTGACTGGACGATTAATCTTTGTGAGTAATGATGGTGTTCGCGAACTTCTTGATTCTGGAGAGGTTGGGGCACGCACAACAGTTACAGGACCTGGAAAAGTTCTATTGACTGAGAGTTTTGATCGCTCGTGGCAGATTTTTGCGGATGGTTATCGATTAGATCGTGAGAAAAGTGAGCAGGGTCTTCCACTCTTTATTGCAACGCAATCTGGTGAGATCTCACTTATTCACGATGGGACGATCCGCAGGGCTTGGCTCTCCTTTGAGATAATCACATGGACTCTTGTGCTCGTCTTAACCGCGCCTGCAGGACGACGCAAGCGAGAAATTTCTGAGAAGGAGCTGGCATGAAGCGGGCACTGACGGCCATCATCGCCCTGGGCCTGTGCTTCTTTTTGGCAACGCTTCTGACTGTGACGACCAAGGGTCTGGGTTATTCAGAGTCATATCCAGCCGTTGTTTGTCCACCAACATTGAGTGGTCTTTCCTCTCAGATATCCCTATCCTCGCGAAAAACCCAGTATCAAAGACTTCAAGCTGCCAGCACTAAAACCCTTCCATTCAAAGCCCTCCGCTTTCCTATCGCTAAAGATGTCGTTGTAGTCTCGGCAACCGGTGTCACACCGGTTGCCTGGCAGAGCCGTGCAGGTAGTTGGGCAGGGGGCACACTCTGTTCTGGTCCTGCATCATCACAATGGTTTGTTGGCGCAAGTTCAGATGTGACCACTCGAGGAGGCCTGATCGTAATCAATAGTGGTTTGAGTGAGGCCACCGTTGATGTGCAGACTTACTCTGAAAATGGGAAACAACCTCAAATCTCCATCAACCTCAAGGCCAAGAGTTATTCGTTGCTCAAACTCGATACCTTAGCAACCGGTGATAAATCCCTGACTGTCCAAGTTCTGGCACGCTCGGGAAGAGTGAATGCATTTATGATCGATGAACGTGGCGCGGGTCTAAGGAGTTTAGGTGGTGACTTCGTTAATCCAATCACCACAGCCTCAACGACCCTAGTGATTCCTGCGATTCCAAACCAGCCTGCACAGAAAGGTCAAAAAACTCAGAGCTCACATACGCTACGTATCTTGACACCATCGGAGGCAGGGAGCAACTTTACTCTAGAGATCATATCCTCTGATGGAAGCTTCGTACCACTCGGATTTGGCTCACGAAACATCTCGGCAGGTATTGTGAGTGAATTTTCAATCTCGCCCAAAATCTCCTCTAAGAGTTTTGCGGTGCGCATCCAATCTGATGAACCCATCGTCGCGGCAGTAACATCAACTGTCAGCGTCAATAAGCGCAAAGATTTCGTCTGGAGCACACCGACACCGCCACTGGTACCAATGGCAATGGCGATTACTGGCCTTGCCCCTGTGATTGTCTTTACCTCTGACTCGATTGCAGTCAAAGTCGAGATGACTTTCCTCAATGGCAAGAGGGTTACCACCACGATCAAGGGGAGTGATATCGCGACCTGGCGGGTTCCAGATGCCGTTCGCTCCTTTGAGATACTCAAAACTAGCGCTAATACCTTTGCTGGGGCACTCGTTGCATCAGAGAATGGTTACGGGTATCTACCGATCACTCCAGGAAGTCTTTTAACCAGGGTTGAAGTTCCGCGTGCAAACATTCGAGTATTAAATCCATGACAATCCCGAAAAAGAGCGACTTAGCCCACTAACCTTTCATGTATGAGTTCTCATGCACGGTTGGGACGAGGCTGCTCTCGGGTGGGATGTCGCTCCATTGCGACAATGACTCTGACCTACATCTATGCCGAGTCTGCCGCCGTTGTTGGCCCCCTTGCAACCTTTAGTGAACCCCATGCATATGATTTGTGCGTGATGCATGGTGAGAGATTAAGAGTGCCACATGGCTGGAGTGTGATTAAGAAAGAGATTTCAGGTGATGCCCACGGACCATCAGAGGATGATCTCATGGCCATCGCCGATGCCGTGCGCGAAGTCGCACTTGTAACTCCTGATACGCAAGAGATAGTGAAAAGTGATGGTGCACAGGTCCGTATCGGTCGCCGAGGCCATCTTCGCGCTGTACCAACGTAGAATCTATGTATGAACCCTGTCCCCGATATTTTCAAGGCTTACGATATTCGGGGGTTGGTCGATTCGCAGATAACACCGGATTTTAGCTTTGCAACAGGGTTGGCTTTTGCTCGCTTTATCCAGCAAGAGCGCGAACCGGCAACGGTCGTTGTGGCTCAAGATATGCGCCCCTCATCGCCTGAGCTAGCCGATGCCTTCTCTGCTGGGGTTACATCGACGGGCTTGGATGTCATACGAATTGGCCTTGCCTCAACTGACATGTTGTACTTTGCATCTGGAAAACTTGGCCTGCCGGGTGCCATGTTCACAGCTAGTCATAATCCAGCGGCCTACAACGGCATAAAACTCTGCCTGAGCAAGGCACGTCCAGTCGGAAAAGACTCAGGCCTTCGCACTATCGAGGGCTTTGTCCGCCAAGGCTCCGCACTTGAGATCCGCTCGGTAGGTGTTGAAACCAAGCGTGAGATGCTCGAAGAGTATGTCGATCACTTACTTAACCTTGTAAACCTTGATTCGATTCGTGCGCTGCGGATTGTGATAGATGCTGGAAATGGAATGGCTGGGCACACAGCTCCTGCAATCTTCTCAAGGCTTAACTGCACAGTAATTCCGATGTATTACGAGCTCGATGGCAGCTTCCCCAATCATGAGGCAAACCCAATAGATCCCAAGAATCTCATGGATTTACAGCAGGCAGTTAAAACACACCAGGCAGATTTAGGCCTGGCCTTTGATGGCGATGCCGATAGATGTTTTCTCGTTGATGAACATGGTGTCGCTATCAACCCATCGGATCTGACATCACTCATTGCCCACCGAGAGTTAGTCAAGAACCCTGGATCAACGATTATTTATAACCTCATCTCATCGCGCGCAGTCCTTGAGGTTATCCAAGAAAACGGTGGGATCGCACTTCGAAGTCGTGTTGGACACTCCTATATTAAAGCGTTGATGGCCGAGAGTGGTGCGATCTTTGGGGGCGAGCACTCCGGTCACTTTTATTTCAAAGAGTTCTGGCGCGCAGACTCTGGAGCATTAGCTGCACTCCATGCAATCGCAGCCCTGGGCGAAAGCAAGAAATCGATGTCAGAGATTTTAAAGCCATATCAGCGCTACGTCTCTAGCGGAGAGATCAACTCCACAGTGGGTGATGCCCAGTCGGTTATGGCTCACGTCGAGAAGACATTCTCAACGCGAGCCCTCGTCGAAGTAGATCATCTCGATGGCCTCACCGTGACTGGCGGGAGTTGGTGGTTTAATCTTCGAGCATCTAATACTGAGCCCCTCCTGCGCCTCAATGTTGAGGCAAGGACGGCTACAGCCATGAAGAATCTACGTGATGAGCTTCTCTCGTTGCTCGCTTTAGGCTAAAGAGCAGTAATCTAGGCTCCTATTGATTCGAGCCTAAAAGGAGCTTTTCGTGAACCCACCCATTACTGCAACCCTTCCACGCCATGACATCACCGATGCATCCTTGGCATCTGATGGCCGAAAGAGAATCGAGTGGGCAGAGCGTAATATGCCGGTCTTAGCCCAGATTCGTGAGCGCTTTGAAAAGTCACAGCCATTTGCTGGAGTCCGGATTGCAGCGTGTATGCATGTGACTGCCGAGACTGCCAACCTGATGCGTGTTTTGAAAGCCGGAGGCGCCGATATCGCACTGTGTGCCTCAAACCCGCTTTCAACTCAGGATGACACTGCAGCTGCCCTTGTTCACGAATATGGGATCTCCGTGTTTGCCCGCCATGCAGTCGATCGTGATGGCTATTACAGCCACATCAATGCCGCGCTAGATATCGCACCTCACCAGGTATTTGATGACGGTTGCGATCTTGTGAACACAATTCACACGACTCGCAAGGAGTTGATTGCCAATATTACTGGTGGATGCGAAGAGACGACTACTGGCGTCATCCGTCTGAATCAGATGGCAAAAGATGGTGCCCTTCTATTTCCAATGATTGCAGTTAATGACACAGATACTAAACACATGTTTGATAATCGCTATGGAACTGGACAATCAACACTCGATGCCGTTTTCCGCTCAACCAACTTTCTTATCGCAGGACGCATTGTGGTGGTTGCTGGATTTGGCTACTGTGGAAAGGGAGTTGCAGAGCGCGCTAAAGGAATGGGCGCAGATGTCATCATCACTGAGATCGATCCCACCAAGGCACTTGATGCCATGATGCAGGGCTTCCGTGTCCTTCCAATGATCGAGGCTGCGAAGGTCGGTGACGTATTTATCACTGTTACAGGTAACCGCGATGTACTTCGTGAGGAGCATTTTCAAGTGATGAAAGATGGGGTCATCATGGCCAACTCTGGGCACTTTGATATTGAGATCGACGTTGCTTGGCTAGAACAGAACTCAAAGAGCAAGAATGTAAAGATGCGCCACGAGACAGATGAATATGTCCTTGCCGATGGCCGGCGCCTTCTTCTTTTGGCAGAGGGACGTTTAGTCAATCTGGGTGCTGCAGAGGGCCACCCAGCATCGGTCATGGATATGTCCTTCTCGGATCAGGCTCTAACAGCTGAATACCTTGTCAAAGAAGCGGCAAGTCTTAAGCCAGGTGTCCATGATGTTCCCAGCTATATCGACAAGGAAGTTGCAAGCCTCAAACTCCTGAGTATGGGTGGTCGTATCGATACGCTCACACCTGCACAAGATATGTATCTGAACTCTTGGGAGCACGGTAGCTAATGACTTTGGTTATGGTCGTCGATGACGATCAAGACCTATTAGAGATGCTCGGAATTGTTTTAACTGGTGCAGGAATCGATGTTGACTTGGTGTCTCGTGGAGATGAGGCCCTAGATGTCTTTAGGAGCAATCCACCAGATCTAGTCCTCCTGGATGTCATGTTGCCAGGATTGGATGGAATCGAGGTCTGCAAATTGATCAGGGCAGAATCAATGGTGCCGATCATCATGCTGAGTGCAAAGGGCGATTCATCCGATGTGGTGCTAGGCCTTGAGGCGGGCGCAGATGACTACATGATTAAGCCTTTCAAGCACCCGTCCGAGCTCGTCGCACGAATTCGTACCCGCTTGCGTCGCATCCATACCGATGCTCCAGCTCTACTCACTATCTCAGATCTCACGATTGATGTCGCTGCCCACCAAGTACGACGTGCTGGCCGCCAGATTGCTCTGACACGTCTCGAATTCGATTTATTGGTAGCCCTTGTGAAAGAGCCAGGTCGGGTTTTCGCGCGCGATGCACTACTGATTGAAGTATGGGGATATCGCCACTCCACCGATACGCGATTAGTGAATGTTCACGTTCAGAGGTTGCGTGCAAAAATTGAACACGATGCCGAGCGGCCAGAAATAATCCTGACTGTACGGGGAGTTGGATATAAAGCGGGAGCCATGGGAGGCTAATAACTAATGAACCTCCGATTGTCACTTTTTCGTAACTCCCTGGCTCTGAAGGTAATTATTTCAACCCTTGCACTCTGCCTAGGGGTTATCTCTATCGCCGGATCTGCTCTTAATTCGCAGTTATCCGCGGGTATAAAGCGTGTAAACATTCAATCATTCACGAGTGAGGCACGCTCGACCATATTTAACGCTGAGTACAGGCTTTTCATTGCCCTGGGTCAAAAAGAAGAGGAAGTTCGAAAAGTAATTGATAATGTAGTCAGTGCTGCAACATCACTGACTTCGAGTGAAAATACTCGAGAAGTGATATTTTTGCGAAGTCCTGGAAACTCCAGAGAACTCAATTATGAGGTAACCTCAAATTTAGTTGATCCAGATTCCATTTCAGAGACTTTCAGTCGCAGGGTGCGTATAAGTTCGGACTTGGCTGTTAGTTATGTCACTATTAAATATACCAGTGGAGCACAAATTCCTGGTTTGGCTATCGGTCAGAAAATGTTAATCCCAAATGCAGGACAGTATGAGATGTACATTCTTTACTCTCTTGCGAGTCAAAATGCGACACTTAATCTGATTCAGAGTTATCTCTTACTCACAGGATTTGTTTTGATTGTTTTGATTGGTTTTATTACTTGGTTAGTGGTCAGGCAGGTGGTTCGTCCAGTACGGCAAGCTGCCATGATTGCTGGCAACTTTACAATGGGTGATTTCTCTCAGCGTATGAGCGTGCCTTCCAAAGATGAGATATCGAAGTTAGGAGAAGCATTCAACGAGATGGCCGAGTCTCTTGAAAGGCAGATTGCTCGTCTTGAGAACCTCTCACGAGTTCAGCAGCGATTCGTATCCGATGTTTCACATGAGTTACGCACTCCCCTCACAACTCTGCGCATGGCATCGGAAGTCATCAATACAGCGCGTGGGGGCTTTGATCCCTCTGTCGCCAGAAGTGCCGAACTTATGGTCGCCCAATTAGATCGATTCGAGCGATTGCTCGAAGACTTGCTAGAGATTAGTCGTTTTGATGCAGAGGTTGCAGTCCTTGATATCGTTGATTTCGATATCCTCATGCTAGCCCAACGTAGTGCTCAGGATTTGGCACTTCTTGCCTCTGAGCAATCGACACAGCTACGAATCCAATCACTTGAAGGTTCCATAATAATTAGCGCAGATATTCGCAGGGTTGAGCGCATTTTGCGCAATCTGTTTTCTAATGCAATCGATCATGCTGGAGGAAAACCGATTTTAGTATCGATTATCACAAGTGATCATGATGTAGCGATAGGTGTGCGTGATTATGGGGTTGGCTTGGATGAATCGGATTTGAATCAGGTCTTTGACCGCTTTTGGCGAGCAGATCCCTCACGTGCACGGATCAGGGGTGGTACAGGACTTGGTCTATCTATCGCACTCGAAGATGCACGTCTACATCATGGTGAGCTTGAGGCTTGGGGAAGACCAGGTAAAGGGGCCCATTTTGTCTTGACACTTCCACGTGTGGCCTCTACTGGAGTGGCAATGAGATTAATCAAATTACAGCCAGATGATAATTAAAAAATCTTTCCACACGGGGCTCTCATCCCAATTCTTTGGATTTAATATCAGGTGATGCTCTTCATCGACTCCTTAAATCAACTCCTCTTTCCAACTAGGTGCTTTGGTTGTGCTGCACTTGGTCTTTCAATCTGTTCAAGCTGTCGGCGTGATTGGCATCCTGGTTATTACACCAGACATATCTCCCAGTTGAGTGTTCACTCAGCGGTACCTTATTCATCTACGGCAAGTAGAATCATCCTTGCCTCAAAGGAAGATGGTCTAGAAGGGGCGGATAATCTAATAATTAGTGCGATTGTTCACGTCCTGTCAAAAGCTGACTTTGATGATCATAATATTCGTCTTGTTCCTATCCCTTCCTCACCATCTGCACGTCGCCGACGTGGCCGTAATTTCATACTTGACATTGCAGGCAGCGTCGGGCAGCGCTCTGGATTGCCTTTAAGTGACTCTCTCGAGCTCACCCGCAGGGTGCGCGATCAGAGTGGGTTGGATGCAACTGCGCGCTCTTACAACATGCAGGGTGCCTTTGCTCTCAAGAAAGGTACATATCCACGAGGCGATCTCGTTCTCATCGATGATGTGGTTACAACTGGGGCGACTTTGCATGAAGCGGGCAGAGCCTTAAGGAGTGCGGGTTTTAACGTCATTGCCGCGATTACCGCCTGCCATGCCCAGCCTCTACGATAGGGGGGTTGATTAAGAGTCGATGTTCGAGAGGGCCTAGCGATGCCAGCGTTTTTTGACAAGATTTTGCGTGCAGGTGAAGGCCGCCTTCTACGCGAACTTGGCAAGGTAGTTGCCGGCGTCAACAAGCATGAAGCTCGTATGAGCGAACTCTCTGATCTGGATCTTCGCTTACAGACCACTCTGCTGCAAAAGAGATATACCGAGGGTGAGAGTCTTGATGAGCTTATGTGCGAAGCCTTTGCTGTTGTGCGCGAAGCGGCCAAGCGAACCCTGGGCCAGCGTCACTATGACGTTCAGATCATGGGTGGCGCCGCTTTGCACCGTGGAAATATCGCTGAAATGCGCACTGGTGAGGGTAAGACTCTCGTTGCGACACTTCCTTCCTATCTTAATGCCTTGGCAGGACGTGGGGTGCATGTTGTCACCACAAATGATTATCTGGCAGAGCGAGATAGTGAGTGGATGGGCCGTATACACCGCTTCTTAGGATTAAAAGTTGGGGTCATTCTTGCCAACATGAACCCGGCCCAACGACGTGAAGCCTATCTAGCCGACATTACATATGGGACAAATAATGAGTTTGGCTTTGATTATCTGCGCGATAACATGGCATGGTCACTGGAAGAGTGTGTGCAGCGAGACCACTTCTTTGCAGTAGTCGATGAGGTGGACTCAATTCTCATCGATGAGGCTCGTACTCCATTGATCATTAGTGGGCCAGCCGATAAGGCTACAAAGTGGTACGTCGAGTTCGCAAATCATGTCGGTAGGCTGCAGCGCGATATCCACTATGAGGTAGATGAGAAGAAAAAGACCATCGGAATCTTGGAGGATGGCGTCACAAAGGTGGAAGAGTTATTGCAGATAGGTAATCTTTATGAGGCTGCAAATACACCGATGATTGGCTATCTCAATAATGCTGTGCGTGCCAAAGAGTTATTTAAGCGTGACAAAGATTATGTGGTGATGAATGGTGAGCTTTTGATCGTAGATGAACACACTGGTCGAATGTTGGCAGGACGTCGCTACAGTGAGGGCCTACACCAAGCACTTGAGGCAAAAGAGCGTATTGAGATCAAGGATGAGAATCAAACTCTGGCTACGATTACTTTGCAGAACTATTTCCGCCTGTACTCCAAACTATCGGGCATGACAGGTACTGCTATGACCGAAGCCTCTGAGTTTTATCAGATTTACAAGCTTGGTGTTGTTCCAATCCCGACTAACCGCGACATGATCCGTATGGATCAGGCAGATTTAGTCTATAAGTCAGAGGCCGGGAAATTTTTGGCCGTTACCGCCGATATCGTTGAGAAGCATCGTAAAGGTCAGCCGGTCTTGGTCGGTACCGTCAGCGTTGAGAAATCTGAGGAGCTCTCAGCCTTCCTGCGCAAATCTGGTGTACCCCATGAAGTATTAAATGCCAAACATCATGAGCGCGAAGCCTCGATCATCGCCCGCGCTGGAGTCCGTGGAGCAGTTACCGTTGCAACAAATATGGCAGGTCGTGGTACCGACATTATGCTCGGTGGAAATCCAGAGTTCATGGCCGATTTCGAACTTCAACGCCGAGGAATCTCTCCGGTAGAGCATCCAGAAGCTTATGAAGTGGCATGGCCTGATGAGATCGCACGCCAACGGGCCGCTGTCATGAAAGGACATGAGGAGGTGGTTGCACTCGGTGGCCTCTATGTCCTTGGTACCGAGCGCCATGAATCAAGACGTATTGACAATCAGTTGCGTGGCCGCTCAGGCAGACAAGGTGATCCCGGTGAGTCACGCTTCTATCTCTCCTTACAAGATGAGCTCATGCGTCGATTCAACTCAGGTATGGTCGAGCGCTTCTTGAGTGCAGCTGGAATTCCAGAGGATGAACCGATTGAATCCAAGATGGTGAGTAATGCGATTCGCTCTGCTCAGACCCAGGTTGAGGCACAGAATTTTGAGATGCGTAAGAATGTCTTGAAGTATGACGATGTGATGAATCGCCAGCGCCAAGTTGTATACGGTGAGAGGGGTTTGGTCCTTGAGGGCCAAGATATCAAGGACCAAGTCGCCGACTTTGTCGGGGAAACATTATCTGCCTACGTAGGCGTTGCAACTTCACAGGGCTATGCCGAAGACTGGGATTTGCAGACGCTGTGGAGCGCGATAAAGACTATCTATCCAATCTCATTCACAGTTGATGAACTCATATCTTCAGTGGGCTCACGCGGGGCACTTGATGCAGATTTCCTTACCGCACAGATTATCCAGGACTGTCAAAGGGCCTATACGGCGCGGGAGCAGAGCCTGGGCGTTGAGGTCATGCGCGAGCTTGAGCGTAAGGTCTTACTCTCGGTCTTAGATCGCAAGTGGCGTGAGCATTTGTATGAGATGGATTATCTCCAAGAGGGGATTGGACTGCGTGCGATGGCACAACGTGATCCTCTCGTTGAGTATCAACGAGAGGGCTATGAGCTTTTTTCTGCGATGATGGATGCAATAAAAGAGGAGATTGCTGGGCTTTTGTTCAATATTGAAGTCACTGTGGAGAGCTCGAGCAATGAGCTCACTGGGGCTGGGCTTGAAGCAAAGCCACTTCCAACCGCTGGTCTGCAGTACACAGCCGCTGATCAATCTGGGGTCAAAACCTCTGGTCAAGTCTCACGTAATGCACCATGTCCTTGTGGTTCGGGAAAGAAATATAAGCGCTGTCATGGTGCTGATTAGAGCAAAGTCAGGGCAGTACAGAGCCAGCGACGATCAACGCCCTCAAATCTAAAGATCAGGGCTCGTAAGCGATTCCCATATCTGACGGTGACGGTAGTTTCGCAGATTCCATCCAGAGGCTCACTGATGTGAAGTTTTCTGATCCTACCCACCTGTTTTTCGCTCCCAGATTTTTTGATCAACTCATTAAAAATATGGTGATGAAACTGCTGAGACAGCTGAGTAGGTGATCTGCGTCCAGCATAGATTTCTAAAATATTGCGTGCAAAATTCGTGGACCACTTGACTAAATCTGGGAGATCCTGTGCCGAGGTTGGTTCGGGGGCACAATCAGGATCAAACTCGTCATCAAATACGCTGGGAACTAGATAAAGCCGGCTTTTTTTCACAGGTTGCGGAGCAGGATGTGGTCTGAAGATCTCAAGGACTGGGTGAAGCCAATCTTCGCTCTCATCACTTGAAATCGGTGTGAGTGGTATTTGATTGAATATGGGCGAGAGGTCATAGAGCGGATCAGTAGTCATAGAGATAGGTTTATGAGTAGTTCAAGAGTTTTCCTCAACTAGAGTGCTGAGATTGACTCATCCCTATGGGTGATTGTGGATAAAACTAGTATTCCTTGCGGTAATACCCTTGAGTTCATGCCATGACACTGAGAAAAGATGCCTCGCGTACCCGAACCCCATTAGCTATTGCACTGATTATCGCCTCATTCCTGTCTGCATTTTTTATAGCCAGTTTTTCGCAACGAGGAGATGATTACTGGGTAGCCCTTCTTGATATGGTGCCAGGGCATCAAATCGTCACAGGCGATCTCGTGCTCCGGCATCTAGATTTAGATTCAAGCGCAGCCCTGTATCTAGCCAAATCAGATGATCCGCTCGGCTTGATAGTGAGACATGCACTCATGCCAGGTCAGATTCTAGATAGCAAGAGCGTGAGCTCAAGCAGAGAACATGTAGCAGCGAGCGCAGTTCCTTTGAGTATCAGAGGCGCCGATGTCGCCTCAGGGATATCGGCTGGTGAGGGTGTCGATATCTACTGGGTGGTGGATAGCAGCAATGGGGAGTTACCAGTTGATCCTGTGTTAATCCTAGGGGGAGTCACACTCCTTAATTTTGATACTAGGAGTAAGAGTTTTGGAAGTGATGCATCATTGACCGTTGCAGTCGAGCAGACCCAGGTTCTCAGACTCCTGAGTGCGACAACTCATGGGCGCTTGGTCGTGGTGCGCTCGCATGTCTGACCCTGAGCTTCCGACTGTGATTACCGCTATTGCAAATCCTGAAATCGAAAGCTTTGTCGCTGGCACCCTCTATGCACAGGGATGGAGTGTCATCTTTCGTGCAATTGATAGTGAGGCATTAGAGAGTTTTATAAAAAGTAGTCCAGAGAGTGCGTGTGGGGCGATCGTGATATTTGCCCCAGACCTATCTGGAATCACACACGAGCTCCTGGATGCAATCACCCCAAAGGTGAAGCAGCTCATCGGATTTTCCAATACCCCCTCCAAGGACCCATCATTTGGTGAACTCCACGCCATGCCAATAACGAGCACCGATTTGATTAGCTTGGTGCGAGGATATATTCGTGCACCTTTGCTACGCCAGAACACACAACTCTCGCGCCAAGCACGTAGATCACATGTGCTCGCAGTTGGTTCAGCTGGTAGCTATACGGGCTGTACAACCTTGGCGATTAATATCGCAATGGAGCTTAGCATCATCGAAAAAGCCACTCTCTTGATCGATGCAAACTTTAGAGCACCATCAATCGCTGCATTACTTTCCGTGCGCAATGTGCAAAGCGAGGCAGGTTGGCGCTCAATCGCACCCTCACTGTGCATCACTGAGATTTCCCAAGAGCAGGCTCTCTCACTGGATACCTTTATGAATCAAGCTACGCAGTCATTTGATCACATCATTATTGATCTTGGCTCAATCTCGGGTCTGTCCAATCGTCTGACTGATCGACGATGGACATCTACGATGACGACATGGTCATGTGATCAAGGTGATGAGTTGATGGTCATAGCTCGCCCTGATGTCTTAGGTCTTCATCGCTTAGAACAGGTCGCCTCCTTGATCCAGAAGACCTCAATTCGAACTGCTCTGAGTTTCACACTCAATATGCGCTCTCAGGGGCGTAAAGGTAGTCAAGAGGAGGCTAAGTTTCATGCAGTAACGACGCCACTACATCCACGCAAGCTCCGAGTCATCCCTCGTGACACACGTGCAATCACGGCGGCACAGGCACAAAAATCAACTCTTATCGAGGTCAATGAGCGCTCTGGGCTGCGTAAATCTATAGCGGCAATAGCCAGTGAGCTGGTGTGTTAACTTCTAATATCATTATGACATGCGTGCATACCTTCCGATCAGTCATGGTGATCTCGTGGGATTTCTTTCGAGCCAAAGCCTTGAGAGAGATCGAGTCTTTACATCAACACCAGATTTTTTGGATGAAAATCCAGATTGTGATATCGAAGAGATTGAGTACCTTCTCTCCCTGCTAGCAGGCTCCTCATCGCTAGAGCTACGGAGTTCAAGTAGCTCCCCAGGCTTAGTTTTAGCCCTTGAACTTAGGCCAAGTCAGTGTGGTGAGAGCATCGGGGATTCAATCACCTTGAGCGCACCTATCATGTGGGGGCAGGTTCAGTGTGCTCTTTTGGCATCTGAAGGTGTTGATGAACTCATCTGGTTTGCAACTCAGGAAATTGCACAAGAGATAGATGGTTGGGGATAAAGATGCCAGAGTTTGAGTCTTTGATCCATGGGCGCAGCACTATTACAATCGATCAAGCTCGCCGTTTGAGAGAGCTTGTCTCGTATTGGCAACTACTCTCGGATCTCTCCTTTGCCGATTTGATTCTCTGGGTCCCACTGAGAAAAGATGTGAAGTTATGGCCAACGGGCCATGTGGCATTCGCTCATATCCGCCCCACCACTGCCGCTACGGTCTTTACCGATGATGTGATTGGTAATGAGGTTTCATGGGGGATACGAAGCAACATCGATGAGGCGCTCTCAAGTGGAGAGATTATGCGTGACTCTAAGCCTGAAAAAATAGATGGACTTATGATTAAAGAGGAGACAATCCCAGTCTTCTTCGATGGATCGGTGATTGCCGTCATCTCACGCCATCGAAATGCGGACCTGATGCGCTCTCCTGGCTCTCTTGAACTCAATTATCGAGAGATCGCACACGCCCTTTATCGTATGGTCGCAGAGGGAGCATTTCCCTATGAGGATCCTGATTCGATCCTCCAGCCAGTGCCCCGTGTCGGTGATGGATTAATTCGCCTTGATGTCAATGGTGTGATCTCCTTCGCCAGCCCCAATGCTCGATCTGCCTTTAGTCGTATGGGATGGAAAAATGAGATCGAGAACAACAAGTTGAGTGAGCTATCAGAGATGCTCATCAGAAAGTCAGCCCACCCACATGAAGAAGGTATTAGCACGCAACTAAATGGTAAGACGATGCGTAGAGTAGAGATTGATAATCAAGGGGCAACAATCGATCTTTTGGTGCTACCACTCCTGGCTGGAATCGACCGTATTGGTGCCATAGTTTTGCTTCAAAATGTGACCGAGCTACGTCGACGCGATCGTGAACTTGTCACAAAAGATGTGACGATTCGTGAGATCCATCATCGTGTCAAAAACAATCTACAGACTGTTTCGGCTCTACTTCGATTACAGGCCAGGCGTATTGAGGATCCAGGAGCGGCTTTGGCGCTGAATGAGGCCGTCAGGAGAATTGCATCAATCGCACTCGTGCATGAGACGCTTTCGAGTAGTAGTGATAACGACGTCGCCTTTGATGCCGTCCTAACAACCTTGATCACACACGCACTTGAGCTGAGCCCACGAATGGGCGAGCTGAGAATAGTGCGTGAGGGTGAGATGGGCTCACTTGAATCACGACTTGCAACTCCCTTAGCCTTGGTGATCACAGAGCTTATGCACAACGCACTTGAGCATGGTCTAGCCGAGCAAGGCTCCACCCTCTCCCTCAAACTTGCACGCTATAGCAATGAGTGTGTTGTCACAATAATCGATGATGGAGTTGGACTCCCTGAGGATTTTGAACTAGCCACGTCATCTCATCTAGGTTTACAGATCGTCCATACACTCACAGAAAATGAGTTGATGGGCACTCTTGTGCTCGCCTCCTCAGATTTAGGGACAACGGTCACGCTGCGATTCCCACTCGGTAGACCCGGTCTGGATTAAAAAGAGTTTTGCTGCTCCTGGAGGCGTGCACGGTTACGGGCGGCACGGCGCTTGAGGGCGCGGCGCTCATCCTCTGATAAACCACCCCACACACCAGCATCTTGGCCACTCTCAAGTGCCCAAGCAAGGCATGGCTCTCTTACGATGCAGCGCTGACAGACTTTTTTAGCCTCTTCAATCTGACTGATGGCAGGGCCCGTATTACCCACTGGAAAAAATAACTCGGGATCCTCATCGCGGCAGGCCGATTTATGGCGCCAATCCATGTGCGTGCCTCCTCAAGCCCCGTTGTGGCGAGGCACAGTTACTTAAAACCATCATTGGTAGTACGCATACTTTTGCCTGCGTAAGGAGACTATTCTCTCGCCTTCTGGTCGCAATAACAAGGATAGATGCGACAAAATTCCCACAATATGAGAGCAGGTGCATCGCGCGTGCCCCCGACAGGAATCGAACCTGTGCACCCGCCTCCGGAGGGCGG
>SYEK01000004.1 GCA_005800815.1 Actinomycetota bacterium | reverse complement strand
GTTGTCTTTACTTATATAGGTATCACTGGAGTCGTGCTCGATGGGTCAATAGAAAGAGAGATTGCCTCAATTTTTCACTCAAAATCAAAAGTCATCTCTGATATCGAACTAGCATATCGAGCAAATTTTTCTAAAGGTGAAGGAATTCTTCTTTATGCGGGTACAGGTTCAGTAGCCTTTGCGATAAATGAGAGAAACGAGCCCTATCAGATCGGCGGCTGGGGATATTTACTTGGTGATGAGGGCGCAGGATATTGGATCGGTAAAGAGGCAATCCGCCATACCCTGCTAGAGATTGAATCTAAGAAGGATAGCAAAAAGAGCTTGTTAGCTGATGCAGTTTCAAGAGAATTAAATGCATATGATTGGGATGGTATAAAAACATATGTATATTCGCAGGAGCGCTCAGCAATTGCAGCCTTAAGCCAGATTGTTGATGTATGTGCAAATGCGGGTGATAACTCAGCGATAAAGATTTTAAATAATGCAGCAAGGCATTTGATTGAGCTTGTCATTAGAATGGAAGATTCTTTATCTTGTGACTCTTTGCCCATTAAATTTACTGGAGGGATTAGTGGGTCAAAATTACTTTATTACGAGCTACAGAAGTTTTTTAAAATCCGTATTTCAATTTCAGAGGTTGATATTGCCTCAAGGGCAGCCAAACTTTCTAAGGAATTTTCTTTCCAGGGTTGAGAATTCCTGATGGGTCAAGTAATTTCTTAATTCCGCGCTGAATAGTGATTACTGATTCAGAGACCTCTCCAGCGACCAAATCACGCTTAATTGTGCCGATTCCATGCTCACCGCTGGCCGAACCACCTAAGGATTGGGCAATTCTTACTATTTCAGAGAAAGCCAACTTTGCACGTCTTTCACCCTCCATATCTCCATGATCATGCACGATAGTTGGGTGCATATTTCCATCCCCGGAATGTCCAAAGATTCCAATCGTCAACTGATGCCTTAATGCCAGCTCCTCAACTTTGCCAACAAATTCGGAGATTTTTGTGACTGGTAAAGCAACATCATCGAGAAGAGTCGCGCCAAGGCGTTCAAGAGCTGGATAGGCCAATTTTCGGGCACGCATCAAATCAGTTGTGTCACTCGCTTCGGTTGAGAACATTCCATCAATCATTCCACGTGATTTACATGTAGCAAGAGCTGGATCTCCAAAATCGAAGTTCTCATCTAATTGCATCAATAGAATTGAGCCAGCTACTTCAAAACCAAGTGGGTACCACTGCTCGACTGCATTGAGCGTTGTTTGGTCGATAATTTCGAGCATTGATGGTCGATACTTCAATAAATCTGTAGAGGCAGCAGCAGCCTGTGCAATATTCGAAAAGGTAGCAATCAGTGTCGCCGGAGGTTTTAGACGATGAACAAGATTTAATGTCATCTCAGTGATGATACCTAAGGTTCCTTCTGATCCAATAAAAAGATGCATCAAATCCAAGGTTGTTACAAACTTCTTTGTCGCTTTTCCTACCTCAATAATTTCACCACTTGAGAGCACAACTTTTAAGGCACGAACATGGTGCGATGTGACCCCATACTTGACGCAGCACAATCCACCTGCGTTAGTTGCCACATTTCCTCCGAGAGTTGACCAATCCCGACTTGCTGGATCAGGTAGATAGGCCATCCCAAACTCTTTTACAACAGTATCTAAATCGAGGTTAATGACTCCTGCTTGCACACGGGCCAGTTGATTATCTAGATCGATTTCTAAAATCTGATTCATCTTCTCAAGGGATATAACTAATGAGTGTGAATCTGCGTTAGCTCCACCGGATAAACCACTACCCGCTCCACGTGTGACAACTGGAATATTGCGCTCTGAACAAAACCGCAAGGCTTTAGAAATCTCCTCAGTGCTTCTTGCTAATAAGACTGCTGCCGCTGGTTGCCATGCTGCAAAAGGGGCCTGATCCTTGGAGTACGTCACGATGATTTCAGGGTCGGTAATCAAGGCAGTTCCAAGAAGCCTCTCAAGATCTGCCGCAAAGTTCATTGAGGCAGTCTATATCGCCTACGTGAGATGGCCTCTATGAGTAAATCCTCCTGCAGGGTTCTCAATGCCTTTTCAATCTGGGATTCATCTGGCCAAAGTTTTTTGATAGCAATTTCTGTGAGTGATTCATTCTCACGCAATGCCTGAACGATAGTTCCACGGCATTTACGATCTGTACCATGCCAGTCCTGTGACTTTCGAATCAGATCTGTCTTTGGATAACCGTTTTTTCTCCAGTTACATTGTGAGATAACGGGACAGAGTTCACAGTGTGGACTCTTGGAGGTACAGACAATTGCGCCAAGCTCCATCGTTGCAGCGGCCCAGATATGTGCGTTTTTAGATGGTTGTAGTGCAAGTCGCGAAGCTTTCTC
The DNA here is from genome assembly GCA_005800815.1 of Actinomycetota bacterium. Classification (GTDB taxonomy): domain Bacteria; phylum Actinomycetota; class Actinomycetes; order Nanopelagicales; family Nanopelagicaceae; genus Planktophila. Next base: position 43,065 of record SYEK01000004.1, on the reverse strand, counting down.
TTTAGCAGTTGGTGCCGGCCTGGGATGTTCATTACCATCGATGAGGCGGGTCAAGAGCCTTCGGATATTCACATCCATGACAAGGCTTTGTTGGTCAAAGGCAAAGGCGGCGATTGCAGCGGCTGTGTATTCCCCGATACCAGGAAGAGTTTGAAGTATCAATTCATCCTCTGGGACAATGTTTTCAAAATCCTGCGCGATGATTTGGGCCGCTGCATGTAGGCGTAGTGCGCGCTTTGGATATCCAAGGCGGCCCCATGCAATAATTACTTGTGCAGGCGTTGCGCTTGCTAAATCAGCTGGAGTCGGCCAGCGATTCATCCATTCGAGCCATTTAGGGAGCACACGATTGACCGGGGTCTGTTGCAGCATGTATTCACTGACCATTACGCCCCATGGCGATGTATCACGCCAAGGTAGGTCGCGTTTGTTTTTCTTGAACCAGCCGACTATCGGCTTTTCCAGCGAGTTCATTCGCCAGTAATTTTTACCCGTTTGAGCGCTTGGTCAAGGCGTGATACTTCCACGATCTCCATGCCATCGATCTTTGTCTCTGATCCAGTGGGTACTAGAGCACGCTTGAAACCTAAGCGAAATGCCTCGGCAAGCCTGCGATTCACACCACTGACTTTGCGAATCTCGCCAGCTAATCCAACTTCACCAATGGCAACTAAATCTGCAGGTAGTGCCAGGGCCTGTGCAGCCGAGGCAACGGCTAGTGCAAGTGCCAAATCAGCAGCGGGCTCAGACATCTTCATCCCTCCTACTGTCGCTGCATAGACATCACGGCCACCAACTTTGATGCCTGCGCGAAGCTCTAGGACCGCCAATGTCATCGCTGTACGGGGTGAATCAAGGCCAGATACGACTCTACGGGCGTTACCAAAATCATTCTCACGACCTTGGCTCACCAGAGCTTGAATCTCAGCGAGTAATGGCCGCCTGCCCTCGAGTGTGACCGTGACGCATGTACCTGGAACTGGTTCGGCGTGACGAGATGTGAACAAGCCGGTGGGATCCAATACAGATTCTATTCCGGCATCACTCAAATCAAAGCAGCCAACCTCATCAGATGCTCCGAAGCGGTTTTTGGTCGCACGGATCAAGCGCAGACGTGAGTGGCGCTCGCCTTCGAACTGCAAGACGACATCAACGATATGTTCAAGAAGACGCGGGCCAGCTATTGAGCCATCTTTCGTGACATGGCCGACAAGTAATAAGGTTATATCTCGATCCTTACAGATACGAATGAGCGCTCCAGCGACTTCACGCACCTGTGTGACTCCACCAGGTGATCCATCGGCAGCTGCACTACCGATTGTCTGTACTGAATCAATGATCACAAGCTGTGGTTTGACGGCATCAATGTGTGCGATTACGGCTCCTAGATCAGTTTCAGAGGCGAGAAATAAGAGTGGATCGATAGCTTTGATACGTTCGGCACGCGCACGAACTTGGGATGCTGACTCTTCCCCACTTATGTACAGCGCGCACAGACCCTTAGAAGCGGTCTGTGCGGCAACAGATAGTAAAAGTGTTGACTTACCAACCCCAGGTTCACCAGCCAATAAAATTGCAGCTCCGGGGACTAGACCACCACCTAAAACCCGATCTAGCTCTAAGACTCCAGTAGGGCGGGCATGCGCAGAAGAAAGATCGACATCTCCTATGGGTGTGGCCTTATAAGTCACATGCCCTGGAACGAGTGAGAGTTTCTTTGGAGCGGCGATCTCTTCAACGCAGCCCCAAGCCTGGCACTCTCCGCAGCGGCCCACCCACTTCTGTGAGCCCCACCCACACTCAGTGCAACGAAAGGGATCTTTCTCAACTTTGGCCATGAGTAGAGCCTAGGACGCAGGGCTGACTATTTCCTTGCAGCGGCCAAGGTTGCCGGATGTTGGATGACAAACAGGGGTAGGGAGCGTGCCTGTGCATCACGGATACCGGCCATACGCAGATCGCAACGCTTTGCGAGTTCGGCATAGGCCTTCTCACCCATGAGTTTTTGCAGCTCAAATTTATTTGCGATGTAGACCGGCTCTTTGCCAATGTGAGCATCGGTATTGCTAGTGCAGTACCAATCGAAGTCCTCACCTCCATCGCCCCAAGAAAGGCGCTCGTACTCACCGATGACGGTTACTGAATACTCACGCTCGCCGACCTCGCGCCTTTCAAAACTACGGCGGAGTGGTAATTGCCAACAGACATCAGGCTTTGTATCTACAAAGTGTTTATTCTCCTGGAGGGCAAAGTGGTGTAGCACGCAGCCGAAAGAGCCGGTGTAACCAGGTGCTTGATGATCTTTTCGGTTTAGGAATATGCATCCATCCTCAACACGACGTGTCTTGCGCTCACCATCTTCATCGGTCTCTGAAACCCGTACTTTCCCACCTGGCTTCTTAGATTGAGCGTGCGAGTGAAACTGCCATATTTGAGATGATAATTGGGCAGCAATCGCTTCAGTGCGCAGCTCATCTGCCTTATCGGAGTACATCGCACCCTCTGTGCAACAGCCACCGTATGGCTGGCTTTTGAATACACCTTTACATCCATCACCATAGATACACATCCAATATGAGGTCAACCAAGTCAGATCACACTTGAAGATTTCCGTAGGGTCTTTTGGATCAAAAAACTCAACCCAATCGCGCGCAAAACCTGGCTTTACTTCAGACATAGTCGCAGAGCCTACACGCTCACAAGGTAGGCTTGCACAATGAGTAAGTCGATACCAATTGGAGTAATCGGCGCAGGTGTAATGGGCGAAGCGCTTATTGCTGCATTAATTTCATACGGTGTGAAGCCAGAGATGATCTCCATCTCTGAAAAACGTGAGGACCGTGCAGATGAGCTCTGCAAGCGCTATGGCATCGTAGCCGCAGAGATTGAATCGAATGTGGCAACAGCACAGATTCTGCTCTTAGTTGTCAAACCCCAGGATATGAACGACTTACTTACCCGCATCAAGGGCTCAATAAATCCAGGGAGCCTCATCATCACATTTGTGGCTGGAAAGCAGATCTCATCTATTGGCGATGCTCTTGGCAGCGCAAATCCAATCATCCGCGTGATGCCAAATACCGCAGTTTTAGTCGGTGCAGGGATGTCTGCAATTTCAGTCGGTGATGGGGTTAGTCGTGAACAATCTGATTTTGTCACCTCTTTCTTGTCGGCAACAGGAAAAACTCTCGAAGTGCCTGAGGATTTACAGGATGCGGTCACTGCTACAAGTGGATCAGGTCCTGCCTATTTCTTCAGATTCATCGAAGCTATGGTTGATGGCGCACAGGCACTTGGACTATCCCATGAGGTTGCAACACAACTCACCGTCCAAACCATGATAGGTGCTGCAAGGTTGCTTGAGAGTTCAGGAAAATCAGCCACCACGTTGCGTGAGAATGTGACAAGCCCAAACGGAACGACGGCCGCTGCACTTGCATCCTTTGATGGCAATCAACTCTCGAATTTGGTTGCCAACGCTATGAAAGCCGCGCGCGATCGCTCGCAGGAACTAGCGTGAGGGGATTTTTTTCACTCGTAATAGCCTCTTTGCTCCTTGTAATTCCACCTGTGAGTGCAGCCCCTAAGAAAATCGAGGTCAAGGCCTTAAAGTTAGTAGCGACGATCAGCAGTAAAGATGATGTTGCAGGCTTTGTAGTGAGCGCCAGGACCATAGTCCTGTTTGGTACAGCGATGAACAAGTCATTTGCTCGGGCAGTGGATTCGAAGGCTCAAGAGCTCTGGAGCATCTCTCTTGATCCAAACTCATCATCTATCGCAACTGCCGGTGCCGTCGATAGCGATGGAAATATCTGGATCGCCGGTTCGACCTCACTTCTTCGATCCACAAGCACGCCAACCCCAACGCCAACACCTATCAACCCGGATAGTGTCGAAAATATCCCCAACTCCTTTAACCCAGCCTTGGATGCAGTGGCCTTGTGGAAGATTCCAGCAGGAACGACAAGTGCGATCCTCTATAGCGCTCAGCAGAGCGCCCCAGTATTGATCACAGGGATTGCCCTGGATAAAAATGGCATCTCTTTAGTTGGCCTGACTCAATCCGCAAAGGGAAGTTCAGGTTTTCTTATCAATTCAAATACATCAGGTGAGTTCAGTAAGCCTCTCTTGATTGGTACAAGGTCAACAACTTTAGATGCTGTGGTGCGCCATGACGATGCAACATTGACAGTCGTAGGTGCAAGTGGTGAGAGCTTAGGTGGGAAGAAAACAATAGGCACAGTTGATGGGGTAATTATCAAAATATCAAAGACTAATACCATTCAATCAGTTGTTCGTAGCTCTGCCCCCCAAGCACAAAGAAATTGGAGTAGTGCCTCATCTAAACTTTTACTCGGTGGAGATATCATCACTAGAGCCAAGATCGAAAGCGCAGTAACAAAGTTTTCTAGTTCATATACCCCGCTATGGACATATAGATTCTCATCCACTGGACCCCTCTATACACTGGGTTCAACCTATGCTTTTTTTCTCTCTACATCAGTTATCACACAGTTAAGTATGAAAGCGCCTCAAAAACCCCAGCCTATACTTTTGGCCTTTGATTCCAAAGGCTTGATCACCAAGGCATTTAGCAGCTCAGTAGAGGTCCGGGAAATTATTGGATTATCCAGTAGTAAAGAGTTAGGCATTATCTGTCTCACCTTTACTTCAGATTCCCTATCAATATTTTCTTTAGGTGAGTCAAGGTTTGAGTAGTGCCAACTTATTGTTCACAGTTGCTACCAAGAACCTGGTTTTATTGATGCTTATCCAGGCACTCTGGGAGGGATCAATGTTTTGTCGATTGCGGACTAGGCCGATTGCAGATTGGCCAGCAGAGGCTCTGTTCGTATCTAATGCACAGAGGCGCTCTTGGCAGTTGAAGATGATGGTCTTGGCATTTATTGACAGATACGCACCCGGGGTCCCGAAGCTCTCAGTTGTTATAGATGAGATCTGCATCGAACTACCGAGCATCGCCCACCGGATCTGGTTGGGTCGTGGAAGCGATTCGATAGAGCTTGCAAGCCAAGCGGCCATGACACCTCCACTTACCTTTGCAAGGGCTATCCCATAACCAAAGACCGAGGCCTGCTCATTTGAGATATCTAATGTTTGATATGACCAAGCAGTGGCATCGCTGCCGATACGGGTTGCAAGGCGAACAGCCCCTGCCGTCACCTCTTTCTTTTGATTAAGGCTGATAACTGAGTCATAGAGAACGAATGTCTTTGTGCCATTGCTAACTGCCTGCAAGTGGAAGCCAACATCACCAGTGGACCTGCCATCGCTCTTACGATCTCCATCAACGAGCTCGTAAACCCAGGGCCCACTCGTGGCTTTTACCGCTGCTAACAAAATCCCTTGGCTCTCATCACGATAGAAGACCTGGACCCCGTTTGCATTTGCTACACAGGCGTTTGTGACACTGACATCACTGGAAGTGCGCACGCGCACAGTATCTTTATAGTTGTTTATAGAAGGACCATTACCATCAATGACATCATAAGTGAAAGCTTTACCGTTATAACTTGCATAGCGTAAGTCCTTGTCAGTCACATCGGTATAGAAAATATGCAGAGTCTGTTTGGTACCAGTACCATTAACACAGAGGGAGATGGGATTACCTATCGCATTGGATGTGCGACCACTGAATCCACCGGCACCGTCAACTGTTATCTTCTTCCACGTCTTTGTATCTAATGTCGCTAGCTTCAAATCTCCACTCTTGGTATCGGTATATGCCACAGAGGGTTTTCCATTGAAAAGTACACTTACTACCGATTTTCCATCGGCACCTGCATCTAGAACCGTGCTCTTCCAGCCTGTCTGAGGAACCATCACCGAGGTTGTAGCAGGTTCTGAGATGCCGAGTTCATTTCTAGCCACAACAGTGAATGTGTATGAGGTTCCATTCCTGAGTCCGCTCATCACAACCGGACTTGAGAGTGACCTCTTTTCAACACCGGTCTTCAAATTCTTAACAATATATTCACTGATCGCAGCGGTCCTTGTATTTACGGGTGGATCAAAGGAGATGAGCGCTGAAGAGTCGGCTATCAGTGCCACAGCATTGCGTGGAGGCTGTGCCAGCCCCGCTGCAAGACCAGCTGGGGGCTTGGCGCGCATATCTTCAATCATCGCAAGCAGGAGTGGCCCAGGCTCTTTAAAGATCTCCCCTGGATCCAAATTGGGAGTCATAACCGAATCTTGGCCAGACTGTGAAAAAGTCGCCTCATCTAAATGGCTAACTGAGGAGCCAGGTTCGTAATTTCGAGGAGTATAGAGCTTTGGCTTGATACCACCATTTGCAGCGGTAGCAAACTGCCCAGACCAGACAAGTGAGGATGTCAGGGCCGTTGCAAGTTCGCGGGAGGGAGTGGGAAGGTCTGCAAGGCGGCGCCCATCAGATGTCTGCGCATATGCATCATAAGGTGTTGGCTGATCAAGACTTGCGATAGCAAAGACACTATTGTAGGAATCATTGGAGAGGAATCCAATACCATGAGCTATCTCATGGAGAAAGACCGACTGCAAATCATATTCTTGCGAAGTTGGTAGGCCATCGCCGCGAGTATTCCAACCTCCGTTGGCGTTGACTTGAATCACGATATCAGGATTGGCCTTATCTAAATCTTTTCCAGAGAGTGCATTTGCCAGAGCTGAGGTGTACCACAGGGATGGATCGGGGGCACCAGGGAATGCAGAGAAGAAATTTGATGGGCGCGCACTACCAAGAACCCCCCATGAACTTGAACGCCCCCATGATGCATCAACGCTGACTACCACAGGAGATGCAAAGTTTGCAGACCAAATGTCAACTGCGGCCTGTACCTCTTTCTTTGCCCAGTCTGGAAAATTGCTGTAGGTGATATTGAACTTTGATTTGACTTCACCGACAGCGTTTTTTGGTCGGGGAGTAGTCGTAGTTACTGGATTTGTTCCAGCGTAAATATGTCCCCACTGTGTGGCTGGATGCTTGAGAAATAGGGCCTGCGCAGATGGTGCACTGACAAGAGAGCCGATGAGGGCGCTGATAATGGCGGCAACCCGCAAAGAGTTAAAGTGGAGGCTGCGCATAAGCCCAAAGACTACCAAGATGAGATGATTTCCCCATGGTCGATAGTGCAGGAAGCGAACTTTCCGAGGAAATACACAAGGTCAGCACTTGTATTGTCACTGTATTCACCCGCCATGGTTGTCACCTTTGCCATGTGGCTATAGAGCTGCTCGAATCAATGAGAGTGGAGTTAGATATAAGAATTGAGAGGATTTATATCGATGGTGATATAAGTCTAGAGAATTTGTATGGTGAGCAGGTTCCTGTTATCCATATCGACGGGGAGCACCATGATTTTTGGAGGATAGATCCAGATCGTTTCAGATCTTGCCTTGCAAAACATCGTCAGCGTCAATGATTTTATACGAGTAACCCTGCTCGGCCAAAAAGCGCTGGCGATTTTGTGCAAAGTCTTGATCGATCGTGTCACGCGAAATGACGGAGTAGAACTTTGCAGTACGACCATCTGACTTTGGTCGAAGGATTCTTCCCAAGCGTTGTGCTTCTTCTTGTCTGCTACCAAATGCCCCTGAAACCTGAATAGCAATTGTCGCATCGGGCAAATCAATAGAGAAGTTTGCGACTTTAGAGACGACTAAACAGGTAATCTCACCTGATCTGAATTTATTAAAGAGTATCTCTCGCTCTTTTATCGGGGTATCACCCTTGATAAGAGGCACACCTAGGGTTTCAGAGAGAGAATCTAACTGATCGATGTACTGACCGATTACCAGGATCTGTTCACCAGAGTGTTTTTCAACCAAGACTTCGACAATATTGCTCTTAGTCCTAGTTGTCGAACAGGCACGATAACGGTTCTCAGGTTCGGCCGTTGCATACAACAAACGCTCACCTTCAGTTAAATTGACCCGGACCTCGATGCACTCAGCTGGTGCGATGTATCCCTGAGATTCGATCTCTTTCCATGGAACGTCATAACGCTTGGGCCCAATCAGGGAGAAGACCTCTGCCTCCATTCCATCCTCGCGTACAAGGGTCGCGGTCAGGCCCAAGCGCCGGCGAGATTGAATATCTGCGGTGAAACGAAAGATGGGTGCTGGTAGCAGGTGAACCTCATCGTAGATAATCAAACCCCAGTCGTGAGTATCAAAGAGGTCCAAATGCGCATAGACACCATTCTTCTTCTTTGTCATGACTTGATATGTAGCGATTGTTACGGGTCGAATCTCCTTTTTTGCCCCCGAGTACTCACCGATCTCATCCTCATTAAGTGTCGTGCGCTGTAATAACTCTTCACGCCACTGGCGAGCTGCAATGGTGTTCGTGACTAGGATCAAAGTCGTCGCCTTGGCATGTGCCATCGCTGCTGCCCCCACGATAGTTTTTCCAGCACCACATGGCAGAACGACCACACCTGAACCGCCGTGCCAGAAGCCCTCAGCGGCTAACTCTTGGTAAGGACGGATCTTCCAATCCCTCTGGATTAACTCGATTGGATGCGCCTGACCATCGACATATCCAGCAAAATCCTCTGCCGGCCACCCTAAGCGCAGTAGTGATTGTTTTATCGCACCACGTTGACTTGGCAGCACCGCAATTGTCTCGGCATCGATTCGGGCACCAAGCAAGGGCAGAATTTTGCGGGCGCGGATGACCTCCTCAAGGACTGCCGTATCAGTTGTCACAAGGATCAACCCATGAACTGGATCGGCCTCTAAGCGCAGACGTCCATAACGTGACATCGTTTCGGCTACATCGATCAGGATCGAATGCGGGACTGCATAACGAGAGTACTGAATCAGTGTGTCGATAACCTGCTCGGCGTCATGGCCTGCAGCTCGGGCATTCCATAGCCCAAGTGGTGTCAATCGATAGGTGTGAATGTGCTCGGGTGAGCGCTCAAGCTCTGCAAAAGGGGCAATGGCACGGCGGCATTCAGTCGAGAGAGGGTGGTCGATATCAAGCAGTAAGGTCTTATCGCTTTGGACGATTAAAGGGCCCTCAGTCATTGAGAATATCCTTGATGAGTGCGTGCAAAAGCGCACTACGGCTCTGCAGAGTTGTTACATCAACCCATTCATGGGCTGCGTGTGCACCACCGCCAATTGCACCAAGGCCATCTAGCACTTGAGCACCAGCGGCCGCAGCAAAGTTTCCATCACTTGCACCGCCCACTGATGCATGGCCTAAAGGTGGCATTCCCAGGGCCTTGGCGACTTTTTCTGCACGCTCATAGAGAGCCATCGTCGAGGTTGTTTCAAGTGGTGGTCGGTTAAATCCACCGGTTATCTCATATCGTGTCAGCGGATTTACCGCCTTGAGATTTCGAATCGCTGCATCTACGCGGTTGAGCTCTAGGAGAGAGAATGAACGGACATCGATATCAAGCAGCGCTAAATCTGGGACAGTATTTGTCGTATTACCCGAGCGCAGCATGGTTGGCACAACAGTCGTACCTAAATCGATATTTTCAAGGCCAGAGACTGCCAGGATCGCATGCCCTATCTCCACCGTTGCATTAATACCTTTTTCAGGATCAAGACCGGCATGTGATGCCTTGCCATGGATTTTGACTTGATACATCGCCGTGCCTTTGCGTCCAGTCTTTACCTTTCCATTCAATGTCGCCTCAAGAACCAAGACGGCCCTAGCCTTTGATGAGATCTCTTTTATGAAATCTCTACTGGTTGCGCTGCCAGTCTCCTCATCACTAGTTGCAACAAGGGCTACAGAGCCATCGATGCCCTTCATCGCAAAGAGTGCCTGAATAAAGCCGGCCTTCATATCGAAGATACCTGGGCCAGTTGCGATGTCCTCTTTCAGGCTCCAAACGGGTTGAAAAGCTCCTTTGGGCCAGACAGTATCTAGATGGGCGAGGATGACTACATCGGGTTTTTCAGAGCCCCACCAAAAGACAGGCCGGCCATTGACATCGCGAATCTGCGCTGGTGAGCCAAGGACATCTTGTGCGATATCGCTGGCAAGTTCTATGACTGAGCGACATGCATCTAGATCATCAGTTGGAGACTCTAACCTCACGAGTCTTTCAAGCGCCGATAGCATGAGATGAGTCTACAGCGGTGCTACGCCGGTGATGCGAGGAATTCGAAAGGACTGAACTTCACCAGTTGCATGATCGCGAGCAATGAGCGTCCCAGCACTGACACGGATTGGATCGATGATTCGGTGAGTGACCGAGCCATTGTTATCGGCATATCCAATCGAGAGTGATTTCTCCTCTTGGATGAATCTATTCACCAGATCCAGTGTTTCATTCGCGGTATTGCGTGGTAGTGCACCCAGCGCCTCACTTACTTGCTGTCGCAAATGGAGCTGTCTATGACTAGATTTCTCGCCAGTACGAATAGTACGAATGGCATTATTCAATAGCTCTTGACTCGGAGCTTCAATCTCACCTATTACACGTGGGGGTCGCGGTTTTGTCAGTGCACGATTTGTACGCGTGCCACTGAGTATCAAACCGTTAGAGGATTCAGCGGCGGGGAGATAACCAGACTCACGTAAAATGCGCATAGCATCAGTGGCATCGTGGTCACAGATAACGACCTCAGGTGCGATTCGGCGAAGCGTGAGTACTTCTAACTTTTTATCATTCATCATCCGTGTGATAAGTGCGGTGTCCTCACAACGGATGAAAGAGGATGTGTTTCCAACCCGCAACTTGCCATGTTTCTTGGATACATCTGCGATCAAATACGCAAGAGGTTGTGGCATTGGAGTTTTGGAGGTTTTGGTGAGAAAGGCCGTGATCTCATCACCCGTCTTGCCATGATCGAGGGCACGGCGAATAGTCGCCTCATTGAATCGATAGACGGTGGCACCACCCCGGCTTTCAATCTCGGCCATTATCGCCAACTGTTGTGAGATCTCATGCTCGAGTGGTCCTGGCGCAATGGCAGTGTTATCGCTCTGAATGAGTATGTGATCCACCGTCTTGGGCAAGTCATTGTTGATGAAAGATAAATCAGCGCCCTGTAGAAAGCTCACCCCATATTGAGAGATTGCGCCTTGACCGCTTATCCCAAGCCACTCCGCCTCGCGCAAAGCCCAGGTAGCAAGCTCCTCTTGTAAGGAGGAGTTACGACGCACTGGTGCTCGCCAGTTCATAAGGGCGGTAAAAGATGTGAAATCGGGTGCAATAGATGGGTTCTCCCGCAGTATCGAAAGTGTCAATGCACGCACACGTGATGCGTTGACTCGGTCGAGCTCTGGTCCTAAGGCTGCAACGTTCTTAGTCTCGGCTCGCCCGACCAGTCCACTAACACGTGAAGTTATCAACCAGGCAGAGGCAAGGGCTGCCCAGCGTTCAGATGGTCTCTGCATGAGCCAGATATCAAACTTGGTGCTTGGCATGATGCGATCCTGGGCATCGATACTGATTAGAGAGGTCAAATATGCCAGCTCTGTAATGAATGCAGAGCATGCTTCATCAACTCCGAGATGATTGGCGATCACCTTAAGATCACGAACACCTAAGCCTCCTGCACGAAGTGCATCGGCAGGCTCTTCTGCCCAGAAATTTAATAACTCTTCAACCCAGCGAAGGACTGTTGAGATGTTGGCGATCGCCGCAAGATTTATCTGACGTTCATCTCGCTGAGTACCCCTCAAAGAAGGGGGGTGTATAGAGTTTTCTTTATGTATTTTTCCACCGCGCAGATAGATTCCAACTTCGCGGGGCACGATCACAGTCCTTTGATCGAGTGGCACTAAGAACTTTCGCTCAAGAAGCCAGGCAACTCCAGGACCAGGGTTTTTGATATCCCCAACACTTCCACGCGGTGGCCCCCAGATCAGGCGCACCAATACTTTTTTGGCATCAGCCGGTGCGCTATCTAAATCGGAGAGTTTGAGTTTTGCTATCGAGAAAGGTCCTAGACCTGCAGGCTCATTTCCCAAGAGATCACGCAGTTGTGAGGGCAGGCGCATGCCATCATCACAGGGATAGATGAGCCCGATAGATATCAAATCTTCGACCCCACTGGCGGCGGCCTTATCAGTGATTGCGATGAGAGATTTCAGGGTGAAAGGCTCGCTCAGTGCCGCGCCAGCTTCAAGGAGTTGGAACTGCCATTGGTTAAGTGAGTCAATTGCTCGCGCAAGACTTGGTGTAGAACAGGCACGCACAGCAAGGGAGGCGATATCTGGTGGCACCGGCGTGACCAGATCAGGGCGAGCGGTGAATAAATTAAAAAAGGCGGAATCATCGAGGCTACGCAAGTAGTCCGAGAATGAGCGCAATTCCATAACTTGCTAACATTACTGGGCTTTAGCGACTATTGCGTAATCAATCTCGCTTTCCACGTGGAGTCAGCCATGTTGCAAGGGCGCCAAGGCGAGCAACCACTGGTGAGATGAGACGGCTCATAAAGCGCGCTCGCCGAAAGTCATGTATTGGCCAGCCTTCGGCCATGGCGCGAAGGCCCAAAATCGCATCTGGATTGATCGCCGAAGGGTGTCCAACGCATTGCAATAAGGGCAAATCATTGTTGCTATCAGAGTATGCATAGCAATCATCTAGATTCAATCCTACACGCAGAGCCAAATCCTTGACTGCCACGGCTTTTTCTTTTCCATGTAAAAGTGCACCCGACATCGCCCCCGTATATGAACCATCTCTTATTTCAGCCTTACTTCCAAGTGCCCCAGTAAAACCTAAGCGATTAGCGATGAGGATAGCCATGTCTTCAGGGGCGGCGGTGACAAGCCAGACCTCTTCATTGTTTGAGAGATGTTTTTGAGCGATATCGATTGTTCCCTGCCAGATTGCAGGGGATACGAACTCATCATAAATCTCCTGTGCAATCGCCTCAATATCACTCACGCTATGTCCACCAATAAAGTCAGTCGCAGACTTCTGAAAACGTGCGATCTCTTCCTTGTTCTCTTTTCCAGTCAAACGAAATCTTAGATTGGCCACAACAAAGCGGGAGATATCCTTTTTCGTGAAATAACCCCTTTGATACATACCCCGACCAAGAAAATAGATCGTTGAGCCACGAATCAGCGTGTTATCGACATCGAAGAAGGCCGCTCGCTTTGCTGTGAGTGCCATGTCACTACCCTAACGAACTTGGCGTATTGCACAGGCTTTATGCTTGGAGAGTGAGTTCAACGGTCCATATGATTCGCCACGGCGAGGTGGAGAACCCAGAGAAAATTCTCTACGGGCGTCAGCCTGGGTGGAGCTTATCCAAACTCGGTCATGCGATGGCTGGCGCTTTAGGTCAATGGTCTACCTCCATTGACCTTGGAGCCCTTCATGTATCCCCGTTACAGCGTGCACAAGAAACAGCCGCGCCCATTGCCGCTGCACATAATCTCTCCATCACAACCGATGAGCATCTGATAGAGGCTGCAAATATCTTTGAGGGAAAGGCGTTTGGTGTTGGTGATGGGGTTTTACGCCACCCAGCGGCATGGCGCTACTTATGGAATCCTTGGAGACCGTCATGGGGAGAGCCATATGAAGAACAGGTCACCAGAATGTTAGCTGCAGTCTTTGCAGCACGTGATGCCGCTCAGGGTAAAGATGCGATTTGTATCTCCCATCAACTCCCTATTTGGATTTTGCGCAGTGTGATCGAAAATCGCCGGCTATTACATGATCCTCGTAAACGTGAATGTTCATTAGCCTCAGTTACTAGTGTTCATCTAGATGATGAGGGATTGATTTCGGGTCTTACCTACTCGGAACCTGCACGTCATCTCCTACCAAAAAAATAAGATGAGATTCAAATTTGGAGCTATCACATTAATGCTCGCCATGGGTGTTCTGACTGGTTGTTCCAGTGGTTCAGCAGCAAATACGGCGGAGAGTTATATATCTGGTGATGGTTCAGTCACCTTTATCGATGCTGCAGATCGTAAGGCCGCCCCTGCTTTAGGTGGGATGACACTGGCTGGAACAAACTACTCTCATACAAGTGGCAGGATTACTGTTGTGAATGTCTGGGCCTCATGGTGCTCACCTTGCCGCTCTGAGATCCCAACACTGATCGCCCTATCTGAAAAATATACAGAGGCCATATTTCTTGGGATTCTCACACGAGATATGCCAGCGGCGGCCGAGGCCTTTGCGCGCAGATTCGCAATCCCTTATCCAACCCTTATTGATGACTCGATACTGCTTGGCTTTAGAGACTCACTGCCTGTCAATGCGATCCCCTCGACCGCCGTTATCGACAAGAACGGCAGGGTTGCAGGGCGGATCCTGGGTGAGGTCACCGTTGCATCACTCTCTAAATTGATTGAGAGGGTGAGTTCAGAGTGAAAGAGATCTTCGTTGAGCAGATCCTGAGTGGCTTTTTGATCACAGCCCTTCCCGTTGCATTTCTTGCAGGCCTTGTCTCATTTCTCTCACCCTGCGTCCTGCCACTTGTGCCTGGCTATCTCTCATTTGCAGCTGGATTCTCAGCTCATCGTGGCAAGGTATTTTTGGGCTCACTTCTCTTTGTCACCGGCTTTTCAACAGTCTTCATCTCTTACGGTGTGATCTTTGGTGGCCTAGGAGCTCAACTTGTGGCACATGAAAAACTCATATCAAGGATCCTTGGTCTGCTGACCATATTTTTAGGACTTATCTTCCTCGGTAAGTTTCCAATGATGCCGACATTTCACCCACGCATCAAGACAACAGGTGGTTTGATCGGTGCGCCACTCCTTGGATTTTTATTTGGAATCGGTTGGACACCCTGTATTGGACCGGCCCTGGCTGCCGTACAGACTCTGGCCTTTCAAGACTCGAGTGCTCTGCGTGGAGCATTCCTCTCACTGGGCTACTGCGCAGGTTTGGGGCTTCCATTTATAGCATCTGGACTCTTTCTTGATCGCTCACAGAAGATCCGCTCATATCTGATCCGTCGTGGTGATTTGATTTCAAAGATCGGAGGAGTTTTCCTCATCCTTATTGGTCTGTCTCAGGTAACTGGATTATGGGGCCAGATAATGAACTCACTACGTTCGATGATCTCAAACTTTATTCCGGTCATATAAATGAGCAAAGACATCCAAATCCCAGAGATCGGCAGTGTAGGTCTGCTGCGTTATGTCTGGCGCCAGTTGACAAGCATGCGTACTGCCTTGATTCTGCTTCTTCTCTTAGGTGTTGCATCTATACCTGGCTCAATTTTTCCCCAGCGGACCCAGGATCCAATCGCCGTTGGCGAATCATTTAAGAACTCACCCGAGCTCTCACGCTGGTTAGATCGCTTCTATCTCTTCGATGTCTATGGATCACCTTGGTTTAGTGCCATCTACATTCTGCTCTTTCTCTCACTCATTGGCTGTGTCCTACCCCGCGCTATCGAGCATTTCAAGGGGGCACGCGCCCTCCCCCCTGCAACACCAAAAAATCTCAATCGAATGGAGTTCTATTCGACATGGGCGCCAGCGGGGAAGGAGATTGAGATCGCTAGGAGATGGTTGAGGGCGAAACGATTCAGGATCTTAGAGAGGGATGGCGCGATCTCAGCTGAGAAGGGCTTTCTGCGCGAGACTGGAAATCTTCTCTTCCACCTTGCCTTGATCTTGGTTTTGCTAGGAATCTCATTTTCATCACTCTTTGGTATGCGAGGTGAGGCGATTCTCAATGTCGGGGAGCGCTTTGTGAATACACCAACAAGCTATGACTCCCTTGCCTATGGAAAACTATTCAAAGAGGGCAAGTTAGAGAAATTCATAGTAAGTGTCGACAAATTCGATGCGCAATATAATCTCTTGAGTAGTGCTCCTGAGGATTACACCCTCAACGTAAGTTTGAGGCGCGGGGATTTGGTCACAGTTGAAAAACATGTCATCAAAGTGAATTCGCCTCTTGCTATAGGAAGCACAAAGATATATCTGCAGGCAAATGGCTATTCACCGGTTGTCACAGTCAGGGATTCAAATGGTGATGTCGCACTGCAAGGTGCGGTCCCGTTCCTACCACAGGATGCAAACCTTCGATCTATAGGTGCGATTAAAGCACCGGATGCGCAGCCACAGGTGGGTTTTCTTGGATCATTCCTTCCCACGTATCAACGAAGTGGAAGTGATGGTGCAGTGAGTGCCTTTCCCCAGGCCCTTGACCCACGCTTATTGTTATCGGTTTGGAGCGGTGACCTTGGCCTCGATGATGGCCTTCCACAATCGGTTTATCGAATCGATACGTCATCTATGTCACAGATCGGCCTTAAGGCCTTAAAGCCAGGTCAGACTTACGTCTACAGCACAGGCTCAATTACTTTTGAAGGCTATGTGCAATGGGTTAATCTTCAAATCGTCGATGATTCCGGAAAGAACTTTGCTCTGCTCGGCGCTATTATTGCCATTCTAGGCTTGTTGGCATCGTTGTTTACGCGCAGACGCAGAGTGTGGATCCGTGTGGGAGAAAACGTCGAGATAGCAGGTCTTGCAAAAAATGGGGCCCCTGGTCTAGAGCAAGAGATGGTTATCTTTGAGCGAATTTTGAAGGGAGAGAGATAGATGTCAAACACATGGGCCTATCTCTCCAACTATTCTATTTATTCTGCGCTAGCCGTTTTTACACTCTCATTTCTGGCTCATGCAGTCGAGACGGCGTGGGCGGTAAAGGCTCCTGAGAGGGAGCTTGCCTCTGTAGGTGGCTCAGCGCCGTTGCAGGCAAGCACGGTCATAAGTAGGACCTTAAATTACAAAGCCACTGAAAAGATTGCGCGTATCGCCACGGCGATGATGATTCTAGGTTTCCTTCTTCTCCTTGCCGGTGTGATTGCACGGGGTGTATCTGCAGGGCGAGTGCCATGGGGAAATATGTACGAGTTCTCGATCACTGGTGCGTTAGCTTTTTGTGCTGCCTATCTGGCCGCACTGCAGAAATACAATCTGCGCTGGCTCGGGCTTTTAGTCTCCTTCGGTATTCTCCTCACCCTTGGTACGGCAGTGACAGTCTTATATGTGCCCAGTGCACCTCTTGTCCCAGCTCTCAAGTCAGTATGGCTCATCATCCATGTGATAACAGCGATTATCTCAGGGGGAGTATTTCTTCTGGCAAATGCAATCGCAGCGGCATATTTGTACTTGGATTCTATGGAGTCAAAGGGCGAGCGCACTGCCTGGACCAAGCCATTGCCATCACTTGACTCCCTCGATCAACTCTCATACCGCTTGGTCGCACTTGTCTTTCCTTTATGGAGCTTTTCAGTGATCGCAGGTGCAATCTGGGCCGAAGCGGCCTGGGGACGCTACTGGGGTTGGGATCCAAAAGAGACCTGGGCCTTTATCACCTGGGTGGCCTATGCGGCCTACTTACATGCCCGAGTTACAGTCGGTTGGCGGGGTCGCCGGGCGGCCTGGCTATGTTTATTTGCCGGCTCGACATTCTTATTTAACTATGTCTATGTCAATATCTGGGGCAGCGGCAAACATACCTACTCAGGACTCTAAATATTGCGCAAGAAATCCGGATCATCATCTGGGGGCAATATACGAGGCTTAGGCCTTCTCAAACCCTTGGGCTTATTTCTACCGGCAACGAGGTAGGCAATCGGACCAATCGCCACAGCTTGAGGTCCTAGGAGAATAATCAATAAGAGCCATCCCCACTTGGGAAGATTTTTGATCTGGGATTCATCGGCCCGAGCACAGTCAATGAGTGCATAAAAAGTAAGACCAAAGACGAGAATGAGAGGGATGATCTTGGTCATGGCTAAATTATATCGCCAAAGCTAGGGCGAAGATGATTGAAAAGATAAGTTGGAGTTTCCCGGTTTTACCTAAGAGGGGGATCAAAGCCTTTCCGCTGATACCACTCATGATTGAGCGAGCCAGGGAGAGAGTCAGGGGCACGGTAAGAAGCGTCAAGAGAGCAGCGGGCTTAAAGGTAGCGATCGCTGCGGTGTGAGCGATGACGAGAAAGGCGATGAAGCTACGACGGGTGGTGGAATCACCTTTTTGCACTGCCTGTGTCCTCTTACCAACTAACTCATCTTGGAGTAAGTCACGAAGATTATTAATAGTCAAAATTGCACAGGAGAGCGCGCCCATAGGTATGGCCACGATAAAACTCATTACCGTCACAGTCTGTGTCTGCACATAGAAGGTTCCTACCGTTGCAACTAACCCAAAGAAAATGAAGACAGATAACTCCCCATATCCGCTGTATCCGTAGGGCCTACGCCCTCCTGTGTAACTCCATGCCGCTGCGATGGCGATAGCTCCTATCGCAATCAGGATCGGTGAGGTTAACAGGGCTAGCCACAGTCCAGAGATTGATGCGATCACAAAACAGAGAAGAGCTACAGCTCTTACGCTGGCTGCACTTGCTAATCCACTAGCCACCAGACGCGTTGGACCGATGCGATGGTTATCAACTCCTTTGATCCCATCTGAGTAGTCATTGGCAAAGTTCACCCCGATTTGAAGCCAGAGAGCCACTTGTAGGGCAAGAGTGGCGCGAAACCAGTTGAAACTACCTCCAGCAAGGGCAGATCCGACTAAAACTGGTGCAACGGCTGCAGATAAGGTGCGCAGGCGCGCACCCAGAATCCACTTACTCATCTCCAGCCATCTTGGTAAGTGCTGCACGATCTACTTTGCCGATACCAAGTAATGGGAGCGCATCGACCATGTGTATACCTTTTGGCTTGGCAATCTCACCCAGGGCGGCCTCTAAATAAAGTGAAATCTCAGTTTCATTGACTGCGCCAACGACTGCCAAATGAAGTGCCTGTCCCCACTGTCGATCATCGACTGCAAATGCAGCACATGCCATCTTGGGAAAACGAACCGAGAGCGTAGCCTCAACTGCGACTAATGAGAGATTTTCTCCACCAGTGATGATTACATCATCGGCGCGACCGGTTACGCGTAGTCGTCCACTTTCAACTATCCCAAGGTCATTGGTAATGAACCAACCATCATTGAGTGCAAAGAGATCAGGGGAGTTGAGGTAATCAGTTGCCAATACAGGACCTCGGATTTTGATGGTTCCATTGTCAGTAAGTGCAAACTCGACCTTATTGAGCCCTTGACCCTCATAGATGCAGCCACCACAGGTCTCAGTCATTCCATATGTCTCAATTACACCTATCCCAGCCGACTCTGCCTGGGTGCGCAGAGCTGGCGTAAGGGCTGCTCCCCCCACCAATACCTTGCGAGCAGCCTGTAAGTGACGCAGTAATCGCTCATCGGTGTTGAGTGCTCGAAATAACTGTGTCGGGACTATCGAAGTAAAATCTGCCTTGGGATATTCACCATCGAAGCTACGTAGGTCTAAAGGTAGTGTCCCTAAATCGAGAGAGCGGATAATTACATTCACTGCAGCGATGTGTGTCACAGGTAAAAAAAGTGACCATTGCGCTCCGGTAGAGGCACCTAAAAAACTATTAGATGCCTGAGCCGAAGCCAGAAGTGCATCGCGTGTGAAGGCAACCTCTTTTATTAATCCTGTACTGCCACTTGTGACAACGGCCAATACAATGTTGTTGGCAACTGCCCTGGATCGGACGGTACCGACGCTCAGGGCAGGACCGGTCCCAGCCAGAGCGGCCGTGATCTGCGCGGCTAACTGCGGGATTTGTGCCGCAGGGCTGGCTCGTAGTAACTCTCGTTGTGACGACATGTCCATTGCAGCCGTAGGCTATCGCTTGCAACGATAGTGGAGGAAATGTGAGCAAACCGATTAATCACCAGGCTGGTAGCCGTGAGATTCCTGCCTGGATAAGTGCCCCAGGTGGAGAGGACTTTGCCGACATCCGATATCAGATGGGTGATGGCATCGCCAAAATCACAATTAACCGTCCTGAGATACACAACGCATTTCGGCCACAAACGATCATCGAGTTAATAGAGGCTTTTTCATTGGCTCGTGACAACGAAGATATTGGAGTCATCATTCTTACAGGTGAAGGTACTGAGGCCTTTTGTTCAGGTGGCGATATAGGTGTTCGTGGAGATGACGGATATTTAGGAGATGATGCATTATCGAAAAAAGGTATTGGCCGTCTGAATGTTCTGGATCTTCAGGTACAGATCAGACGGACACCTAAACCAGTTATCGCAATGGTCGCTGGTTGGGCTATCGGAGGCGGACATGTACTACATGTCGTCTGTGATTTAACAATTGCCGCTGATAATGCCAAGTTCGGACAGACTGGACCGAAGGTTGGTTCATTCGATGGCGGGTATGGTGCAGGATTATTGGCGGCTCACGTAGGTCAGAAGAAGGCGCGAGAGATTTGGTTCATGACACGCCAATACGATGCGCACGAGGCATTGGCCATGGGCCTAGTAAACACGGTCGTTCCAATCGCTGAGTTAGAGGCCGAGACGCTCTCATGGTGTCGTGAGATGCTTCGCAACTCACCTCTTGCCCTTCGTCTATTGAAATCTAGTCTGAACGCCGCAGATGATGGACTGGCTGGAGTTCAGCAACTAGCTGGTGATGCAACACTGTTATTTTATATGAGCGAGGAGGGTCAAGAGGGCCGCGATGCCTACAAGGAGAGACGTCGACCAGATTTTAATCGATTTCCTAAGCGTCCATAAGCGATGCTCGACTCGATACTGGGCTCACTACAAGTTCTAGCCCTTGCCACAAAGACAGATTTTCGTTCAGTCACCTCACGTGAAGTAGCCCTCTTCCAAGGACCAATGGGATGGGCAGAGTTCTCCCCATTCCTTGAATACAGTTGTGAGGAGTCAATCCCGTGGTTGGTTAGTGCGATAGAGGCGGCATTTGCCCAAACCCCACCCTTGGTCAGAGGTGATATCGCAGTGAATGCAACGTTACCGGCCATCGATGATCAAAGCCAAATAGCACACATTCTCGATGCTTTTGAAGGAGTGAGCGTTGTGAAGATCAAGGTAGGCACTCAGATCGCCGCTGATTTAGCCCGAGTTGCCTATGTGCGCCAACTTCGACCTTTAGTCAAAATTCGGATAGATGTCAATGGATTATGGAGCGTTAAGCAAGCTCATGAGTTCTTAGATCAAGTGGGTGAGATTGAATACGTTGAACAGCCATGTTCGAGTATTGAAGAGTTATGCGAACTCAAGAAACGGTGCAGCGTCAAAATTGCAGGTGATGAGGTGATCAGAAAAGCCAGGGATCCCTTTGCTCTAGATCTTGCTGGTGCAATCGATATCTTGATGCTCAAGGTAGCCCCCTTGGGTGGAATCTCTCGGGCGATGCAGATCGCACGACATCATCAGTTACCAGTGGTGGTCTCAAGTGCTCTAGAGAGCGCAGTTGGGATATCACATGGCCTCAAACTTGCAGCAGCCCTGCCAGAGTTGGACTTTGCCTGCGGCCTTGGCACTGGGGCTCTACTCGCAGTCGATGTGGCAAAGATACCTATTATCAAAGGAACTATGCGTGTTGGGGATGTAATTCCAGATATTGATGCAATCGAAAAGTACGCAGTATCAAGTGAACGGTTAAACTGGTGGCGCAAGCGTATTCGTATGACCTGGAACGCCGGTGCACAATCAATCACTCAGGAGAGGGGATGGATATCGTGAATACATCAACCTCTTTGGCCCGAGTGATTGTGCGCCAAATTATTGAGGCGGGAATAACCGATGTTGTGATCTCTCCAGGATCGCGTAATGCACCCCTATCCCTTGCCTTCAATAGTGCGGCTACACGTGGATTGATCAAAATTCACATGCGCATAGATGAGCGGACAGGAGCCTTCTTTGCCCTTGGCCTGATTAAATCATCGGGACGTCCAGTGCCGATCTTGTGCACAAGCGGTACTGCAGTCGCAAATTTTCATCCAGCTGTCTTAGAGGCTCACCACACCAATGCCGCACTCTTGGTTCTGACCGCCGATCGTCCAGCTATGTTGCGACGTACTGGAGCAAATCAAACAACCGAACAGGTGGGTATCTTTGGCAAAGCAGTGCGCTATTTCGCCGATATCGATGGTCCGCTCTTTCCGATGGAGCTTGCGCTCGATAGTTTGTGCTCTGGGCCAGTGCACCTGAACCTGCAATTTGATGAGCCTTTGCTACCCGATAGTTCAACTCAGTGGCTCGATGAGATCAAGGCTGCACCAGAGGCCTCTATGGAGCGCAGAAAATCCTTGACATTGAAACTACAGGCCAGTCGTGGCATCTTAGTAATCGGGCATGATCGAGGTGGACTCTCAGTACAGGTGCTCACAAAGTTTGCCAAAAAACTGAACTGGCCGATTATCGCCGAGGATCCACTCTCCTTTCCTGATGCGATCGCTCACGCCTCTATCTTCCTGACATCTCCTGCCATCCGTAGTGCTCTGACTCCTCAGGCGGCGATAGTGATTGGTCGAACAACGCTCTCACGTTCGGTCAATGCACTCATCTCCTTGGCACCATCGACCTATGTCATTGATCCACGGATCGCAACTGTTGATAGCCATAGGAGTGCAGAGAAATTGTTCACAGAGATCCCGGTGATAGATACAGTTATGGCATCTGATGATTGGCACAGACAGTGGCAAAAATACTCAGAGCGCTGCGCCAGGGTGATTGGTGAGTTTGATGGGTGGAGTGAGGCGATGATCGCCAAAGAGATCGCCCAGGGGATCCCTCATGGCGCTGCCCTCTTCATCTCTTCATCTCGGCCCATACGTGACCTGGAAGGCTTTGCCAAGCCCCGCACGGGAGTCACAACCTATGCCAACCGTGGATTAGCAGGAATCGATGGCAATATATCTACGGCCCTGGGTATCGCATCCAAGCACACTCAAACGTATGCGGTGCTGGGTGATCTGGCTTTTCTACATGATGTGACGGGTTTGATTCAGAGAGAGGAGATTAACTGCACCTTTATCGTGATCAACAATGATGGTGGTGGAATATTCTCCACCCTACCGCAGCGTGGAGTCCAGGGATTTGAAACCGTCTTTGGTACACCTCATGGATTGGATCCTGCCGCTATCGCAGCCTCATTTGGTGTCCCTGCAACCACGATCACGACAATCGATCAGCTTCAGAGGATTTTCACGAGCCCGGTCAAGGGAGTCTGCGTCGTTGTTGCCAAGGTCGCATCTCGTGAAACAAATGCAGATAATTTGCGATCGATCTACGATGCGGTGAACTCGCTTTAAGCCACAGCGCTGCGCATAGGAATCAGTTTTGCCTCACTTTCTGCTAACTCTTTGGCTGGATCCGAGCTAGCGACGATTCCGCAGCCGGCAAAAATCCTGATTGAGGCGCCCTCAATCTGACCACAACGTAGAGCGATGCCCAGTTCGCCATCGCCTGCGGCATCGATCCATCCGACTGGGCCGGCATAGCGCCCCCGCGACATACCCTCGATCTCAGTGATGAGTTTAAAGGCCTGCTCTCTTGGAGTTCCACACACTGCCGCCGAGGGATGCAGCTGTTCAAGGAGTGTAAATGCATCAACATGGGCTAATTTCTCAGCCAAAGCTCCAGTCACATCAGTTGCCAAATGCATCACATTTGCCAAGTGCAGGACGAATGGGGATTCAGGAACATTTGTCGATGTGCAAAATGGCTCGAGTGCATCGGCAACTGATTGCACTGCATAGATATGCTCCTCAAGATCCTTTGAAGATCGTGCCAGAGAGGCCGCTAAGGCTAAGTCGCGTTCATCATCCCCGGTTTTACTGATCGTGCCAGCTAATACGCGGGATGTGACCATCTTGCGGGTAAGGCGTAGAAGGAGCTCGGGCGTGGCACCGACCAAGCCAGCCACTGCAAAACTCCACGTCGATGGATATTCCTTGGCTAATTTTTTTAGAATCTCCCGTGGCTCTATATCGGCTTGTGAACGTCCCGTGAAATCACGTGCCAGCACAACTTTATCGAGTGCTCCTTTATTGATACGCTCAACTGCAGTGGATACACGGCTCTTCCATACAGCATCTGTATTTTTATCGAAATCCCATGTGATGGAATTGTGAACCAGCGGTGCTGGAGTCAGATTCAACTCAGGTTGTGGGCAAGAGCCGATCCAGGTGATCCAAGATCGATCCCCCTTCTTGCCGACTATGACCTGCGGAATAATCAAGATTGATTGCTCATCGGGTGAGAAAGAGAATGATGTGAAAAGAACGGGTCCTGTACCGTTTCCATGTACAGAGTTAGTGATTGCAAAGCCCTCGAGTTGTCGCAGCCACCATTTACGGGCATCGGAAAAACGTGTGGGGCCACTTACAGTCGTTGATGCGAACACACCCCATCCCACCAAACCCTCTCCAGCTCGAACCCATGAGAGCGGATTGGAATCGGGCAGCAGATCGAGTAGGCCTAGATCGTGGGCACAGTGGGTTGTTGTAACGGGAGTCAGAGCAGACATAGCGTAAACATGTAGTGGGAAACTCCTTAGCTCATGAAGTTGTGGCGAAGCCTACTTCAAGGGAGAATATCGGTATGTCTCGCGCAAATCTCGGTAAGAATCCAGGTGAAGTAGCGGCGATGTTTGATGGAGTGGCACAGCGCTATGACATCATGAATGATCTCTTATCATTTGGCCGCGCAAGGGCATGGCGTCGGGTGGCGACAAAGATCATCGCTCCAGCCCCGGGTATGAAGATCCTTGATCTCGCCGCAGGCACTGGCTCATCCTCGGAGCCTTTACATAGAGCCGGGGCCACGGTGCTTGCAACTGATTTCTCTGATGGCATGCTCGCCCAGGGCCGACGGATGCGCCCCTATCTGAGTTTTTCTAAGGCCGATGCTCTTCACCTTCCCTTTATGGCAGAGAGCTTTGATGTAACAACGATCTCCTTTGGCCTTCGAAACACAGTCGACTATCCCGCGGCCTTGATCGAGGCCAGGCGAGTGACCAAGACGGGTGGTCGAATCGTTGTCGTCGAGTTTTCCCATCCGACCTGGCCCCCATTTCGTAGGCTTTATATGCGCTATCTGATGGGCGCCCTGCCAGCGATCGCTCGCAGAAGCGCTAGGAATCCCGATGCCTATATCTATCTAGCCGAGTCGATTAGGGCCTGGCCAGATCAAGAGGGCCTGGCCAGTGCCATGCGGGCCGCTGGCTGGGGTTCGATTGCCTGGAAAGACCTCAGTGGTGGGGTTGTTGCAGTTCACAGTGGGATAAAGGCTGAGCGGTAAGCGCTAAAGCCCCACCCACTTTAGAATCTTCCTGTGCTGCCTTCATCCAATCCATATATCCCGATCCTGGTGCTCGGGGCTATCGGCTTTGGCTTTGCGATCTTCTCGATTGTGGCGGGTGCTCTGACTGGACCGGCCCGCTATAACAGGGCCAAGCTCGATGCCTACGAGTGTGGCATCGAACCATCTCCACAGGCCGCCGAAGGTGGGCGATTTCCAGTCAAATACTTTCTCACCGCCATGCTCTTTATCATCTTTGATATTGAAATCGTCTTTCTCTATCCATGGGCAGTGACATTTGATCAGTTGGGACTCTTTGGCCTGGTCGAGATGGCCATCTTTATCGGAACTGTCTTCGTCGCATATGCCTACGTATGGCGCCGCGGTGGATTGGAATGGGATTAAAAATGGGTCTAGAGGAGAAGATCCCCAGTGGTTTCCTATTGACCACAGTTGAAAAACTTGCCGGCTACATGCGCAAGAACTCCCTCTGGCCAGCTACTTTTGGCCTGGCCTGCTGTGCTATCGAGATGATGGCCGTTGGCTCTGCCGCTAAATACGATATCTCACGCTTTGGCATGGAGGTCTTTCGCGCATCGCCTCGACAGGCCGATCTGATGATTGTTGCAGGCCGGGTCTCAAACAAGATGGCCCCAGTGCTGCGTCAGATTTACGATCAAATGTCTGCCCCCAAGTGGGTGCTTGCGATGGGTGCGTGTGCATCATCGGGTGGGATGTTCAACAACTATGCGATCGTGCAGGGCGTCGATCATGTGGTGCCAGTTGATATCTATCTGCCTGGCTGTCCACCCCGTCCTGAGATGTTAATGGATGCGATTTTGAAGCTCCATGAAAAGATCAATGTCGAGAAGCTAGGTTCAAACCGTGCACAGGTAATTCAAGAGGTCGAGCTCGCTGCAATGAATGCCACGCCGACACATCAGATGAAGGGCCTGCTGGCATAAATGAGTGATTCTGGAATGTTTGGCGCACACGGTACTGGTGATACATCTGGTTACGGTGGCCTGCTTCGCACTGTCGCATCTGCCGGCTCTTCCGAGCGGCCTTATGGCGGATACTTTGATGATCTCGCCGATGATTTAGAGCGTGCATACCCTGGATTTTCCGGTGCAATCGAGCGTGTCGTCGTCGATCGTGGCGAACTCACCCTGCATGTCAAGTGTGAAAAGTTAGTTGAAGTTGCTCTGATTTTGCGTGATGTTCTCAAGTTTGAAATGTGCATGGGCGTCTCTGGAGTCCACTACCCAGATAATCTGGGCCGCGAACTGGTCGCGGTCTACCCACTTCTATCGATGAGCAATAATCGCCGTATTCGTCTTGAAGTCTCAGTTTCAGATTCAGATGCGCATATCCCATCTCTGGTTGAAGTCTGGGCGGGCAACAACTGGCATGAGCGCGAGACATTTGACATGTTCGGGATCATCTTTGATGGCCACCCAGGTCTAACGCGCATCTTGATGCCAGATGATTGGGCGGGCCATCCACAACGCAAAGATTATGCACTGGGTGGAGTCCCAATCGAATACAAGGGTGCAACGGTCCCGGCACCAGATAATCGTCGGAGCTACACATGAGCACAGTTGATCCATACGCACCATCGCGTGAGACAACCGAGGGAACAGTCTTCTCTGTCACCGGGGGTGATTGGGACTCATTGGTTCAGGAGATTGGTGCGACAAAGGAAGAGCGTGTTGTAGTCAATATGGGACCACAACACCCCTCCACCCATGGTGTGCTGCGTTTGGTTCTCGAGCTCGAGGGTGAGACCGTCACAGAGGTCCGTTGTGGCGTCGGTTATCTGCACACTGGAATTGAAAAGAACATGGAGTACCGCAGCTGGACCCAGGGTACGACCTTCGTTACTCGCATGGACTACCTAGGACCGATCTTTAATGAGACCGCCTACTGCTTAGCGATTGAGAAGCTTCTTGGAATCACCCATGATGTCCCAGAGCGTGCCAGTGTCATCCGCGTCATGATGATGGAGCTCAATCGCATCTCCTCGCACATGGTCGCACTTGGCACCGGTGCTCTGGAACTAGGTGCCATAACCCCCATGTTCTTCGCATTTCGCGAACGCGAGATTGTCCTTGACCTCTTCGAAATGATCTCTGGATTGCGGATGAACATGGCCTACATCCGCCCAGGCGGGGTGCAGCAAGATCTTCCCACAGGGGCCATTCCGAAGATTCGGGATGCAGTAGCCCAGATGCGCAAGAACTTCAAAGACAACTCCACACTACTTGTCGGCAACGCCATCTGGTTGAAGCGGACCCAGGGAATTGGCTATCTAGATTTAGCGGGAGCAACGACACTTGGAATCACAGGTCCTGTTCTTCGCTCAACTGGTCTGCCATGGGACCTGCGTAAAACCCAACCATACTGTGGCTATGAAAACTACGACTTTGATGTGATCACAGCCGATACATGTGATGTCTATGGTCGCTTCTTGATCCGTATGAACGAGCTTGAGCAGTCTTTGCGTATCATCGAACAGGCATTGGACAAGTTGGAGAAGCTAGAGGGCGCACCAGTCATGGTCTTAGATAAAAAGATCGCATGGCCGGCTCAGTTGGCACTCGGTAGTGATGGCCTTGGAAACTCACTCAACCATATCCGCCAGATCATGGGAACTTCGATGGAGTCACTCATCCACCACTTCAAATTGGTCACCGAAGGCTTTCATGTTCCAGCAGGTCAGGTCTATCAAGGAATCGAATCTGCTCGCGGCGAACTCGGTGCGCATGTCGTATCCGATGGAGGCACCAAACCCTATCGAATGCATTTTCGTGAACCCTCATTCAACAACTTACAGTCCACCGCGGCTATGAGTGAGGGTGGAATGATCGCTGACATTATTGCTGCGGTCGCATCGATTGATCCTGTGATGGGAGGCGTTGATCGCTAATGGCATATTCAATAGATGAGCTTGCAAGGATGGATTCGATCATCAAGCGCTATCCACGCTCTCGCTCTGCGATCATGCCGCTACTTCACTATGTGCAATCACTCGCTGGCTATGTCAACAATGAGGGTATCGAACTCATTGCCCAACTCTTGAGCCTTGAGGCGGCAGAGGTCTCAGCTGTGGCGAGTTTCTATACGCAGTACAAGCGCACTCCAGTCGGTGAGTACCACGTTGGAGTCTGTACGAATACCTTGTGTGCGGTCATGGGTGGCGATGCCATCTTTGCTGGGCTCAAAGAGCACTTGGGTGTGGAGAATGATGGAGTCACCAGTGATGGCAAGGTATCTCTCGAACACATCGAATGCAACGCTGCCTGCGATTACGCCCCTGTCGTCATGGCCAACTGGGAGTTCTATGACAATCAGACTGTGCAGTCGGCAAAGGATTTAGTCGATTCGATGCGTACCGCAAATCCAATTCCACCAACACGCGGTCCAGATACTTTAGTCACCTGGAAAGAGGCATCGGCAGTCCTTGCAGGTATCAACGATGGCAAGGCCCATGAGGGTATCCAAGCCGGAGCTCCCACGCTCCTAGGTCTAAAGATTTCCAAAGAGGAAAAGCGATGATGAAATTAGTACCTGTCCTGTCGGCACATTGGGACGAGAAAGATTCATTCACTATCCAGGCCTATACCCGTCACGATGGATATAAGGCTTCACAAAAAGCCTTAGCGATGGAGCCTGATGCCCTTATTCAATTAGTAAAAGACTCAGGCCTTCGTGGTCGTGGTGGCGCCGGTTTTCCAACGGGAATGAAGTGGGGATTTATCCCACAGGGTGATAACAAAGAGCATTATCTAGTTGTGAACGCCGATGAATCTGAGCCAGGCACCTGCAAAGACACTCCACTAATGATGGCAAATCCACATGTATTAATCGAGGGCTGCATCATCGCCGCCCATGCAATCCGCGCAAAGACTGCATTCATCTATATCCGTGGTGAGCTCACCCATGTTGTTCGTCGAGTCAACCAAGCGATCGAGGATGCATACAAAGCCGGGCATCTCGGTAAGGGCATTGAGATTATTCTCCACGTCGGAGCAGGTGCATATATCTGTGGTGAAGAGACAGCGCTCTTGGATTCCCTTGAGGGCTTTCGTGGTCAGCCCCGTCTGCGCCCACCATTTCCAGCGATCGCTGGTTTGTATGGAATGCCAACGGTTGTCAATAACGTTGAGTCAATCGCATCGGTGCCTGCCATCGTCTTACATGGTGCTGAGTGGTATCAATCAATGGGAACTGAGAAAAGCAAGGGAACGACGATGTATTCGCTGTCGGGTCATGTGAAAAACCCTGGCCAGTTCGAAGCCCCCCTTGGTATTACCCTGCGTGAACTCCTAGAGCTCGCAGGTGGAGTGCGCGAAGGCCATCGTCTAAAGTTTTGGACACCTGGCGGATCATCGACTCCAATATTTACCGATGCACACCTAGATATTCCTCTGGATTATGAGGGTGTTGCAGCGGCCGGGTCGATGCTGGGTACGAAGGCGTTACAGATTTTCGATGAGACCACCTCGATCATCCGTGCAGTCCTACGATGGACTGAGTTTTACAAGCACGAGTCATGTGGCAAGTGCACACCATGTCGTGAGGGCACATGGTGGTTAGTACAAATACTCCGTGATTTGGATGCAGGCGTGGGCACAGAGGAAGATCTCAACAAACTTCTTGATATCTGCGACAACATCGCCGGTCGATCCTTTTGTGCACTTGCCGATGGCGCAGTCGCACCAATCATCTCCTCCTTGAAATATTTCCGTCAGGAGTATCTGGATCAACTCGCCAACAAAGGTCCGCTCTTTGATCCTGATGAGTCAACTTTATTTGCACCTGCAAAGGTAGGTGCATAGGTGACGACAACTGAGATTCTGGAGATGATCACCGTTGTGATCGATGGATTTGAAGTCAGTGTTCCTAAGGGGACATTAGTGATCAGGGCGGCAGAGCAGCTAGGAATTCAAATCCCACGCTTTTGTGATCACCCACTTTTAGAGCCAGTCGGGGCATGCCGTCAATGTCTGGTGGATATTGAGATCAATGGTCGGGCATTTCCAAAACCACAAGCATCATGCACGATTCCAGTAGAGCCAGGGATGATCATCAAGACCCAACTCACATCTGATGTGGCAGATAAGGCCCAGAAGGGTGTGATGGAGCTTTTGCTCATCAATCATCCATTGGACTGTCCAGTTTGCGACAAGGGTGGGGAGTGTCCACTGCAGAATCAAGCGATGAGTACTGGCCGTAGCGAATCCCGCTTCAGCGGTACTAAGCGAAGCTTTGAAAAGCCGGTCAGCATCTCCTCGCAGGTCTTACTCGATCGTGAACGCTGTGTTTTATGCGCGCGCTGCACTCGTTTTTCAGATCAAATCGCCAGTGACCCATTCATCACTCTCAACGAGCGTGGAGCTCTGCAGCAGGTGGGTATCTATGAGAACGCACCATTTAAGTCCTACTTCTCGGGCAATACTGTCCAAATCTGTCCAGTCGGTGCACTCACTGGCACCTCATACCGCTTTCGTGCACGTCCATTTGATTTGGTCTCAACACCATCTGCATGCGAGCACTGTGCATCAGGCTGTGATATGCGCACCGATGTGCGTCGCGGTAAGACTCTTCGCCGACTCGCAGGTGATGATGCATCTGTCAACGAAGAGTGGAACTGCGATAAAGGACGTTGGGCATTCAAATATGTCACAGCTATCGATCGCTTGAAACATCCTCTCGTGCGAAACGATGCAGGTGTCCTGGTTGAGGCTTCATGGCCAGAGGCGTTAGCAGTTGCAGCGCAAGGTCTCAAGGCCAATGCCTCTGCAGTCTTAGTAGGCGGTCGTGCCACATATGAGGATGCCTATGGATATAGCAAATTTGCACGTATCGCACTCAATACAAATGATATTGATTTTCGCTCACGACTCTCATCAGATGAAGAGCGCGAGTTTCTGGCCTCTCATGTAGTTGGCTCGACGACGACATATCGTGATATTGATCGAGCCGATCATGTCCTATTAGTGGGCTTTGAACCTGAGGAAGAGTCACCGATCGTCTTCTTGCGTCTGAACAAGCAGTCTCGTAAACGTGCACTCAAGGTGACGGCTATCGCGAGCAAATTATCTATCGGCGTGGAGAAGCTCAAAGGTGATTTTGTGAAAACGGCACCTGGACAAGAGGCAATAGCAATCACAAGACAAGTGCTCAGTGCAAAATCCGTGATCCTTGTGGGAGAGCGCGCTTGTGAGAGTGCGGGTGCATTGAGCGCTGTTGCCGCTTTGGCAGATACGACGGGTGCAAAGATCGCTTGGATTCCACGCCGCGCAGGTGAGCGAGGAGCACTCCAGGCCGGTGCAATCGCACATCTATTGCCGGGTGCTCGCCTTGTATCTGATGTGGCGGCCCGCGAGGATATTGCAGCGTTTTGGGGGGTTGATTCATTGCCATCGACACCTGGCCGCAGTAGCGATGAGATCATCGCCGCAGTCCATAGCGGTGCCATAGGCGCGCTTGTTGTAGGTGGCGTTGATCCCTTGGATGGTGCTCATATCCCAGAATCCCTAGCGGCCTTGGAGAAGGCCTTCGTTGTCGCCCTTGAGATCGCCCCCAGTGAGGTAACGATGCGGGCAGATGTTGTCCTACCAGTTGCAGCGATCACTGAAAAGAGCGGATCATTCCTGAACTGGGAGGGTCGCGCGCGCTCTTTTGATGCTGCAGTTCTCGACTCACTCAATCGAAGTGATCTTCGAATCCTCTCAATGATCGCCCAGGAGATGGGTGCTGCAATAAATTTCAGCACTGTCACAGCGGCTGCCAGAGAGATTGCAACACTTGGCACCTGGGATGGTGCTCGTGCATCTATGACACCTGTGAGTGCACCTGATATGCCTGTGTTGGCCGCTCATGAATTCATTCTCAACTCATGGCGACGTCTACTAGACCTTGGAACGCTTCAAAAAGGGGAAGAGAACCTGGCTGGAACGGCTCGCCAAACTATCGCTGTGATCTCACCCAAGCGTGCGCAGATCATGGAGGTCGTCGATGGGGATCTCTTGAAGATTTCAACTGCGCAAGGCAGTGTGACTTTGGCCGCTCTTGTCGAAGATATCCATGACGATGCAATATGGGCGCCACGTAACTCACGCGGCTCCCAACTACTTGTCCACCTGGGTGTCGGACATGGTGCTGTGGTTAGGGTCACCAAGATATGACAACAGCCCAACTCATCGGCGCCGATCCAGGGTGGCTTATCACTGTCAAGGCCTTACTTGTCTTCATCTTTTGTGTAGTGCTGACACTTTTGTCGGTCTGGGGCGAGCGCCGCTTAGTCGCTCGTATGCAACAGCGCCCGGGGCCAAATCGTGTCGGTCCCTTTGGATTGATCCAAGCTCTGGCCGATGGTGTCAAGCTTGCGCTCAAAGAGGACATCATCCCGGCAGCTGCCGATAAGGTCGTCTTTGTCTTAGCTCCCATTATCAGCGCCACAACCTGTTTCATGGCCTTTGCCGTGATTCCCATTACCGGTCCAGTGACCTTGTTTGGGAAAGAGACTGCGATGCAGTTGACCGATCTTCCGATCGGTGTTCTCTATGTTCTGGCCATCGCCTCTGTCGGTGTCTATGGAATCATCTTGGCGGGATGGTCCTCTGGCTCAACTTATCCACTCCTTGGTGGTCTGCGCTCAAGTGCTCAAGTGATCTCTTATGAGATTGCGATGGGACTCTCACTTGTTGCCGTATTCATCTATGCAGGATCGATGTCGACATCGGATATTGTCGCTGCACAATCCACGACTTGGTATGCACTCGTCTTATTTCCATCCTTTGTGATCTATGCGATCTCTATGGTGGGTGAGACTAACCGTGCACCATTTGATTTGGCCGAGGCAGAGGGCGAGCTGGTAGGAGGTTTCCACACTGAGTATTCATCTCTTAAATTCGCATTATTTTTCCTGGCTGAGTACGTCAACATCATCGCAGTCTCGGCTCTTGCAGTGACTCTTTTTCTGGGTGGATACCACGCACCACCATTCCTAGGCTTTACTGAAAACTGGTTAGGTGGCTGGTTCACGGCTATCTGGTTCTTCTCCAAGGTCCTGGTTTTCTTCTTCGTCTTTGTCTGGCTACGGGGAACTCTGCCCCGACTGCGCTATGACCAGTTCATGCAGTTTGGCTGGAA
Source organism: Actinomycetota bacterium (assembly GCA_005800815.1). Classification (GTDB taxonomy): domain Bacteria; phylum Actinomycetota; class Actinomycetes; order Nanopelagicales; family Nanopelagicaceae; genus Planktophila. The sequence continues at coordinate 9,818 of SYEK01000004.1, read as the reverse complement.
GATATTGATCCCGGTCTCTATCGTCTGGATCCTGGTGGTGGCCACATTACGACTTCTCTCCCTACAGGGAGCACCTCGCCTGGTCATTGTCGCCTTCTCTAGTTTCGTGGTGCTCCTTGTCATGTTGGCCAATATTGGCTTTGAGAGTGCGAAGAAGAAAAGACAGTCATCAATTACTCAAGATGAGACTACTCCCAACTTCGCGGTGCCAGTTTTGCCCCTGAATATCTCTAGCGTCAATGTCTCTTCATCGAGCAAAGGGGTCGGCCGTGGCTGAGATCGAACCATTTAACAATAAAGATAAAGATTTGAAAAAAGTTGAGTTCACCCAAGTCGATCAGCCAGGCTCTGTGGGTATGTTCGGACATATCAAGGGCTTTTGGGTGACCTTCTCGACGATCTTTAAAAAGCCTGAGACGATCGAGTATCCCGAGGTAAAGGCAGCGACTGCAGAGCGCTTTCATGGACGTCATCAGTTAAATCGCCACCCCGATGGTCTTGAGAAATGTATCGGTTGTGAACTCTGTGCTTGGGCGTGTCCTGCCGATGCTATCTATGTTGAAGGGGCAAATAACACCGATGAGCATCGTATGTCACCGGGTGAGCGCTACGGCAAGGTCTACCAGATCAATTATCTGCGCTGTGTTTTTTGTGGATTGTGCATTGAAGCCTGTCCAACACGTGCATTGACGATGACGAATGAGTATGAACTCGCCGATGATACACGTGCGAAACTCATCTTTGAAAAGGATGACTTACTTGGACCTTTGCGAGCTGGAATGTTGATGCCTCCACATCCCATGTATCCAGATATGGATGATAGTAATTATTACAGAGGCGAGGTCACACAGGCTCATCCATCCCAGGAAATAAAATAGATGAATGAAGTAGCCCTCCAGGTTGGGCAGACTGCTGCTCCCGAGGCGTTGCTTTTCTGGATTCTTGCACCCCTGACTCTCATCGCCGCACTTGGAATGTTGCTGGTTAGAAAAGCCGTGCACTCCGCAATATTGATGGCATTTGTGATGATCGCACTCGCAATCTTTTATATCGCACAGGATGCGCCATTTCTTGGAATCGTCCAGATCGTTGTTTATACGGGAGCAGTCATGATGCTCTTCCTCTTTATTCTCATGTTGGTTGGTGTCGATTCATCTGATTCACTCGCTGAGACAATCCGTGGTCTTCGCCCGATTGCAATCACTGCCGCCCTTGGCTTTGGTGGCTTAATGGTCTCCTTGCTCAGCCGTGCAACTCTGGGCCGATCGGCAGTCGGTCTTGAGGCTGCAAACTCTGATGGAAACGTCGAGGCGATCGCACGGTTGCTCTTCTCAAGGTATGTCTGGCCCTTTGAGGTCGTCTCTGCCCTCTTGATCACTGCAGCCCTTGGTGCGATGGTCCTAGCCCATCATCACCGGATACAAGAGCGCCCAACACAGCGCCAACTCTCGATCGATAGATTCCGCAAAGACTCATTGGCAACGGCCGCTGGCCTTGCCGCTCCAGGAGTATTTGCACGCCACAACGCCGTTGATGTACCAGCGCTTTTGCCAGATGGAAGCCCTGCACCGGCCTCGATCAATGCCAGCTTGAAGGCACGCGGGGATGTCCTTGATTCAGCCAGATTTGAACTTGGCACAGTCGATACCAGCGCAGATGAGGAGAAGTAGATGGATGCTGCAAACTATCTCTATCTCTCAGCACTGCTCTTTAGCATCGGAGCCATCGGAGTGGTCCTTCGCCGCAATGCCATCGTCGTCTTCATGTGTATCGAGCTCATGCTCAACGCTGCCAATCTCTCATTCGTGACATTCTCCCGAATCAATGGTGATCTCAACGGTCAAGTAGTCGCTTTCTTTACGATGGTGGTAGCCGCCTGCGAAGTAGTAGTTGGTCTTGCAATCATTGTGACGATCTATCGCTCGCGCCGATCGGCATCTGTCGATGATGCAAGTCTGTTGAGGCGATAGCCATGATGATGATGACCTCAACGAGTATCGTCTATCTGATCGCACTTCCTCTTGCTGGGGCGGTAATTTTACTGCTTGCAGGACGGCGCAGTGACAAATGGGGTCATCTGCTTGCAACTGCACTCTGCGCCTCATCATTTTTTGTGGCTCTCTACCAGCTCTCCTTGATGTTCAAGCGCCCAAGTCAAGAGCGAGCAGTCAGTCAGAAACTCTTCGAATGGATCTCAGTTGGTACATTCAAGATAGATGCAGGATTGTTACTCGACCAGCTATCTATCTGTTTTGTTCTTCTCATTACCGGTGTTGGCTCTCTGATTCACATCTACTCCATCTCATATATGGCCCACGATCCAGATCGCCGCCGTTTCTTCGCGTTTTTGAACCTCTTCATCGCAGCGATGCTCTTACTTGTCCTGGGCGATAGTTACCTCAATCTTTACGTGGGCTGGGAGGGTGTGGGTCTTGCCTCATACCTCTTGATCGGATTTTGGAATGAGAAGCCTGCATACGCGACTGCCTCAAAAAAAGCATTCGTCATGAACCGTATAGGAGATATGGGGCTCTCATTTGCCATCATGATTGCATTTGCAACGATGGGCACGGTCTCATTCATCGGCGTGCAGGCAGCTGTGGAGCAGACATCAACGCTGGCCCTGACTGGAATTGGCATCATGTTATTGGTGGCTGCCATAGGAAAGTCAGCTCAGTTCCCATTGCAGGCCTGGCTTGGCGATGCGATGGCAGGTCCTACTCCAGTCTCAGCCCTGATTCACGCTGCAACCATGGTTACGGCGGGAGTTTATCTGATCACACGATCCAACTTCATCTTCGATGCCGCTCCTAGCGCACAGTTGTTAGTTGTGATCGTTGGTGCTATCACATTGATGTTTGGCGCTCTCATTGGTACAGCTAAGGATGATATTAAAAAAGCCTTGGCGGCCTCGACTATGTCGCAGATCGGTTACATGATCCTGTGTGCAGGACTTGGCCCTGTCGGCTATGCCTTTGCAATCATGCACCTGCTCACTCATGGCTTCTTCAAAGCTGGAATGTTCCTTGGTGCAGGCTCAGTCATGCATGGCATGGACGATGAGGTGAATATGCGCAAGTACGGAGCGCTTCGAAAGGTAATGCCGATCACCTTCGTAACATTTGGTCTGGGCTATCTAGCGATCTTAGGGATTCCACCCTTCGCAGGTTTTTACTCCAAAGATATGATCATTGAAACTGCATTTAACGCAGGAGGTATCAAGGGGATCATCCTTGGCTCTGTGACTTTGTTGGGGGCTGGTATCACCGCCTTCTATATGACGCGCGTGATGATTTTGACATTTACTGGTACACCTCGCTGGGATGAGAAGGCCCAACCTCATGAATCCCCGTGGCTGATGTGGCTACCGATGGCGATATTGGCACTGGGATCGCTCACATCTGGCTACCTTTTGAGCAGTAATGACTCCTTGGTGAAATGGCTATCACCCCTATTTGAGAGTCATGAGGAGCACCACGAGCTACTTCCACCGATCCTTGTTTCAGCCCTTGCTCTAGTGATGGTTGCAATCGGTGTCGCAGTCGCCTTTCTCAAGTACTCGCGTCGGGAGATTGATGCCGTTGCACCTAAGAACGTCTCGATCTTCACAAGGATCGCGCGCGAAGATCTCATGCAAGATCGCCTCAATGAGGCCCTTTTCATGCGCCCAGGTCAAGAGTTAACAAAGACGTTAGTCAAGACCGATGCGGTGATCATCGATGGCGCAGTGCGTGGTATTGGTCGCCTGACAATCGCTACAGCTCTGTCCCTGCGAGGAGTTCAAAATGGCTTTGTCCGCAGCTATGCCGCATTCATCCTGATCGGTGCACTCGCAATGATCGTGGCAATCTGGGTGGTGGTCCAATAATGATGTGGCTGACACTACTCATGGCTCTTCCGATCATTGGTACTGGCGTTATCGCGATACTGCCAAAGAAGAACGAGCAAGCTATCAAGCAGATTGCCCTGACTACCACACTGATTGTCCTGGCCGTGAGCCTTGCAATGGCCACTCGATTTCAGCCAGATAACGTTGAGTTGCAATTCACAGAGAAGTACTCGTGGATCCCCTCTTTTGGGATCAATTATGCCCTCGGTATCGATGGCTTATCACTTGTCTTGATTTTGATGTCAACGATCCTTCTACCGGTCGTAGTGCTGGCTGGTTGGAACGAGCCTCAAGGGGGCCGTTGGAGCGTTAAGAACTACTACGTACTCATCCTTGTCCTAGAGACCATGATGATTGGCGTATTTGCTGCGACCGATCTCTTTCTCTTCTATGTCATCTTTGAAGCGATGCTGATTCCTGTCTACTTTCTTATCGGGGGATATGGCAGCGGTGAGAGATCGGCAGCGGCCATCAAGTTCTTGATCTATAGCCTCTTTGGAGGCCTGCTGATGTTGGCTGCGATAATCGCCCTATATGTGATCTCGAGTTCGCAAGGTGGGGCTACATTTGATCTAGCGGTGCTCTCTGGATTGCAGATGAGCTCGACTACTCACAATCTCCTGTTCTTGGGTTTTTTCATCGCCTTTGCAATCAAAGCACCGCTATGGCCTTTACACACCTGGCTACCCGATGCCGCTGATTCGGCCACACCTGCAACATCGGTCTTGCTTCTAGGTGTACTCGATAAGGTCGGGACCTTTGGGATGATTCGCTACTGTCTAACGCTCTTTCCTGAGGCTAGCAAGACATTCACACCACTCATCTTGGTATTGGCTGTGATCTCCATTGTCTACGGGGCAATCCTTGCAATTGGTCAACGTGATTTAAAACGCTTGATCGCCTTCACCTCGATCTCACACTTTGGTTTTATCACCATGGGAATCTTTGCGATGACCTCACAAGGCCATAGCGGGGCGACGTTATATATGTTCAACCATGGCTTTTCTACGGCGGCCCTCTTTCTCATCGGTGGGTGGATGATTTCACGCCGCGGCTCCTCCACAATCGCCGACTTTGGTGGGCTCCAGCGCATCACACCAGTGATGGCCTGGATGTTCTTCTTGGCAGGCATGTCATCTCTGGCACTTCCTGGTCTGTCAAGCTTTGTGAGTGAGTTCCTAGTGCTGGTTGGAACCTTCACTCGTTATCCCGTGCATGCCGTGATTGCGACATTTGGCATCGTCCTTGCTGCGCTCTACATTTTGATCCCCGTTCAAAAGGCGTTGCATGGCCCAATCACACCAGGGAATGAAAATCTGAAGGATTTGAACTTGCGAGAGAAGATTGCTATCGCTCCGATAATGGCGATCATTCTCGTACTTGGCTTCTACCCATCACCTCTGCTCAATGTCATCAATCCAGCTGCCTCTCATGTGATTACCCAACTCGGTTTTAGTGACCCTGCTCCATCAAATGGAGGAAAGTGATGAGTTTTATCTCCCCGACACTTGATTACACACTCTTATCACCGATTTTGATCCTCCTAGGTGGAGCGTTGATAGGAGTGCTTGTCGAGGCATTTGTCTCAAAGGCCCTTCGCTCGAGCACACAACTCACTCTCACCATAGGCACCCTCGTCCTATCTCTTGCCCAACTGTGGAAAATCCGTAACGAGCAGTCAATGGGGGCTGCTATGGGATCTGTGGTCATCGATGGTCCGGCTATCCTCTTACAGGCATCGATACTCATCATTGCGATCCTTTCCATCCTGGTCATCGCAGATACTGATCACTTCACCGCCCTTGCCGCAGCCTTGCCAGGCTCAGAGCAGGAGCGTCACTCGATACAAACAGGCAATCAAGTAACTGAGGTCTATCCACTTACACTCTTTGCGATCTCTGGAATGATGGTGTTCCCAGTTGCCACAGATCTGATCACCTTGTTTGTTGCCCTTGAGATGTTATCGCTACCGCTCTACCTCATGGCAGGACTCTCACGCCGGCGCCGATTGGCATCACAGGAGGCGGCTCTTAAATACTTTTTACTCGGCTCATTCTCCTCAGCGTTTTTCCTCTTTGGAATGGCCTATCTATATGGATATTCAGCCTCTGTGAGCCTTGCTGGAATCCGCGAATCAGTGGTGGGCGGCAGTGGTAACGACGTCTTACTTTTGCTGGGAATGGCATTTATCTCAATCGGTCTTCTCTTTAAAGTCGGTGCCGTCCCATTTCATGCATGGTCACCAGATGTGTATCAAGGTGCACCCACTCCAATAACTGGATTCATGGCAGCGGCGACAAAGGTCGCAGCCTTTGGTGCGATGCTGCGTATCTATTACACCGTATTCGCCAATGCAGAGTGGTCTTGGTCCCCAGTGATCTCCATGATTGCAATCATCACCATGCTCTTTGGCTCCTTCGTTGCACTTGCCCAACGCGACGTAAAGCGTATGTTGGCTTACTCATCCATCGCCCATGCCGGTTTCCTACTTTCAGGTGTGATTGCCCTCAATAAGTCTGGGCTTGATGCATCGATTTTTTACCTGTTCGCATATGGAGTCGCAACCGTCGGTGCCTTTGCGATTGTGACATTAGTGCGTGATTCCTCAGGAGAGGTCACTGACCTCAATCGTTGGAGAGGCTTGGGTAAGCGCTCGCCATGGGTCGCATCGGCCTTTGCCGGATTTCTATTGGCCTTTGCCGGGATTCCTCTGACCAGTGGATTCATAGGTAAGTTTTCAATCTTCTCTGCCGCTTATGAGAGTGGGGCCAAGGGTGTTGTCTTTGCCGGAGTTCTCTCGAGCGCAGTCGCAGCCTTCTTCTATATCCGGGTCATAGTCCTGATGTTCTTCACAGATCCCATGCAAGATGGAACAAGTGTTGAGATTCCATCTGCACTCACACGCTCCTCAATCATCTTTTCGATCCTAGTAACCATTGCACTCGGTGTATTCCCTGCACCACTTCTGAGCTTCATTACAACCCTTGCAACCTTCATCCGCTGATGTCAGCTTTTGGCATCCCAAACCTTGCTCCAGCACTGGAGGCCAGGCTCATTGTGCAGATGGCGCAAGTCGAAGCCTTATTACTGAGCCATACAAGGAGTGAGTATCCCTTTGTCGATGAGACCGCCAACCATATAGTCGCTGTTGGTGGAAAGCGTCTGCGCCCTCTGCTGACCTTGCTCTGTGGCCAGTATGGGGATTCAAGTAGACAGGGACTGATAGCTGCGGCCGTAGCCTGCGAGATAACTCATATCGCAACCTTGTATCACGATGATGTCATGGATGATGCACCGCTTCGTCGTGGAGTCCAGAGTGCTAACAAGCGTTGGAACAATACGATCGCGATTCTCACAGGAGATTTTTTGTTTGCAAAATCCTCTGATCTATTGGCAGATCTTGGCCCTGCGGCGGTGCGTCTACAGGCGCGCACCTTTGAGCGTCTAGTCATCGGCCAGATTATGGAGACACAAGGGACAGTCCCTGGAATAGATCCCTTAGAGCATTACTTGAAAGTCATCGCCGATAAGACTGGATCTTTGATCTCTGCCAGTGCTCGTTATGGCGCCATGATCTCAGGGGCAGCAGATGAGATCATGGAGACAGTTACTCTCTTTGGCGAAAAGATCGGTGTGGCCTTTCAACTCGCAGATGATGTCATCGATATTGCAAGTGACTCTAATCAATCCGGAAAGACACCGGGAACAGATTTGCGAGAGGGTGTCCCAACCCTAGTCACGTTAAATGTTCTCAACTCTAAAGACTCCGCCGATCGCGAACTCCAGCGATTACTCTCTGGGCCTATCAGTGATGAGGCAATAGTCCAACAGGTCCTCGCGGAGTTACGGGGCCACAGGGCGATGGATGAATCACGTGATCAACTGCATAAAGTGGCAAGAGATGCACAACTAGTTCTTGGACCATTACCGATGAATGAGGCTACAAGTGCTCTGATCTCCCTATGCGATGGGGTTATCGACCGCTCTGCTTGATTTCACAAGATCCACAGCAAGAGTCACAAGAGCCACCCAAATAATCAAGAATCCAACCCAGCGCACAGTCGGCATATATTCTTTTAACACCCAGACACCGATCGAGAATTGGATACTCGGTGTGATGAACTGCAGTAACCCGATGGTGGTCAGTGGCAGTCTCGTTGTAGAGCCGTTGAAGAGTAGTAGGGGAATTGCAGTGATAGCACCTGCGCTGATCAAAAGAATCGTAAGACCTATTCCATGACCGAGTTGACCCGTTCCCTTGTTGCCCAAGTACAACAGATATAACAGGTAGGGCAGGCTTGCTAGAAGAGTTTCAATCGTCAACCCCTCGAGAGCGCCAAGACCCAACTGCTTCTTGACAAAGCCATAGCTACCCCATGAAAGGGCAAGCGCTAGGGCAATCCATGGGAACCGACCATAGTTAAGCGTTAAAACTAGGACCCCCACCGATGCAATCCCAACAGAGCACCACTGCAGAGCGCGCATCCTCTCTTTGAGCACAACCACTCCAAAGCCGATCATGACTAGAGGATTGATGTAGTACCCAAGTGATGCTTCAATCACATGACCATTATTGGTGGCCCAGATGTAGACCAGCCAGTTAATCGAAATCAGAAGAGAGGTCAGAAATAACCTGGAAGCGACCTTAGGACGTTTAAGAGTAAGAAGTGTCGCCTGAAGTGAGCGTGTAATTGCCAGGATAATAAAACAAAAAACTAGAGTCCAAACGGCGCGGTGCGAGACGATTTCGAGAGGACTAGCTGGCTTGAGTAGGAGCCAGTACAAAGGGAACAATCCCCAGAGAGTATAGGCACTTACTCCAAAGAGTAGACCAGAGTTATTTTTGCTCAATTATCTAAAGTTCGTAAATTGAACGGCAAAATCCCAGCCACCATCTTTGATCATTGCCATCGTTACTTGTAGATCATCACGGCTCTTTGAGCTCACCCGCAGTTCATCACCCTGAATCTGGGTCTTGACAGACTTTGGGCCATCATCACGAATCTTTTTTGCAATCTTCTTTGCGTTTTCAGTTGAGATACCTTCTTTCAAAGGTGCCGCAATCTTATAAATCTTTCCTGAGAGCTGTGGGGTGCCTGCATCAAGGTGCTTGAGTGAGACTCCACGTTTGATCATCTTGTCTTTGAGAACATCAAGGGCGGCCTTTGCACGCTCCTCCGTATCTGCCTCAATCAAAATCTTCTCACCCTCAAGCTCAATCTTTGAACCAGTATTTTTGAAATCAAAACGGGTCTCGATCTCACGAACCGCTTGATTTATTGCGTTATCAAGCTCCATGCGATCGATTTTGGATGTGACGTCAAAACTTGAATCTGATGCCATGATGAGGACTCCTCCACTCAATAAAAAGCGCGGTTTGAGCGCCTACCTTCCTAAGGTATCCTTTCCCTTCACACAATCCATAATTGCCGCAGTACTTGTTCGACCTTGGCGGGTTGCCCGAGCGGCCAATGGGAGGGGACTGTAAATCCCCCGGCTCAGCCTTCGAAGGTTCAAATCCTTCACCCGCCACCAGATAGCTGATCTTTGGATCACGCGTATTCATATGTAATTGTGCGACCTTTCGTACTAATTATGACAACACCCACTGACATCTACAAGGCGCTCCACGGGCAAAGCGAGCTAGATAAGCCTTTCTGCTAGTTAGACTTTAATCATGAAGGGTAAGTTAGTTGTAACGCTTCAATTCATTCTGTTCTTTGCTCTAGCTTTATTGCCGGGATCTAAAGAGAGTTTGCAACTTAGATCTGCTTTGGCAGCTGCACTTGCACTTCTTGCAGTACTCATTCTATTTCGCGCCTTTAGAGATTTAGGAAGCGCGCTGACACCTCTTCCGGAGAGTAAAGAGGGGGCAGATCTAGTAACAAGTGGTATTTACTCAAAGATAAGACATCCAATTTATTCCGCT
>SYEK01000003.1 GCA_005800815.1 Actinomycetota bacterium | reverse complement strand
CTCTATCCGTTGAGCTACGCGCGCTTATTGAGTATTTTGAGGAAGTGCGGGAAATAGTACCTTCTTTTCACTTGCCACCAAAACACCCAAGTAAGGAGAGATCAAGCACAGAGGGCGCCCGATCTCTCGAGCGCCCTTTGTTTACTACTTTCATTGGTTACTTGTATTAGCCAACCTTTTTGATACGCCCATCTGCTGCAGGAACTTGCGTCACCTTTTTCGCGGCTAGATCTGCCTTGAGAGAATCTACAAATAAATCTAGTAAGGCTCCCTTTACCTTTGCTTGTGCAGGGGAGAAGACATTTAAATAGCCATCTCCACCGTAGATTACGAAGTCAAGGGTTGTCAGTGAGTACTGCTTTGCATCCTTAGCAATCGCTGTTCCATCTAGTTTTGTCACCTCTACGATACGTGAGCCGATTGGCTTGGATGGGTCAAACGAGAACTTGAATCCTGAGATCTGTGGGAAGCGTCCATCTCCTGGATAGTTACCGCCAACACCGTTTTCAAGTGCCTTCCACAGATTCTCACCAGTTACAACGCTTGTGGCAATCTGATTACCGAATGGAAAGACAGTCAGAGCATCACCCAGAGTCACATCCAGAGGACCAGTACCTGTTCGAACTAGTGTGGTATTTGCTGGCGTGTATGTTTTTGCAGGGAATGTATCGCGGATACCGCCGCCATTTTGGACGGCAAAATCAGTCTTGTACTTAGTACGCATGAGATCTGCTATGTAGTTACCCATAGGAGTCTCACCTGAGCGCTCTACAGCTGGTGCTCCACCACGTGGGAATACCCCAGAGACTTGACCGATTTTGATATCAAGCTTTGCAGAGAGCTGGTCCTTGTACCTCTTGACCATTGCCGCTGCTGTGGCATCTTGTGTCGTGACTGTTGAGACGATACCTGTGTTGATTGTCGCTGATGCAGCCTTGAGAACGTGTTGAATAGACTGACCGACAACCGTCCCATCACGCATACAGATCTGTGTGCGGGTGTACTCGACACCTGAGTTCCGGACCTGACCGATAATAGTTGGTGTGGCCGTTCTGCCTCCTGAGACCACAGATGCAAATGTCTGATGGCTATGGCCACCGTAGATAGCAGCTGCGCCCTTTATCTGTGAGGCCATTGTGTTCAAGATTCCGTTTGCACTACCGTTGGAATTCTCCTGCCAGCCTTGGTGCAAGATCGCGATCACGATAGCTGCGCCATTTGCCTTCGCTTCAACTATTGCAGCGTTAACGCCCTCAACACCTGGATTGATGGTGATTGTCTTCTTTTCTCCTGATGCATCCTTGTAATCAAGGTTTCCAGGAAATACCTGCTCGATTGTCTCTGGAGTGTTTGTGCCTACTACGCCGATCTTCACTCCACCACGCTCGATGATGATGTATCTCTTGGCCTGCTTTGCACCTGACTTAAGGACATTCAAAGAATCAGGGTTGTAGTTTGAGACGACCCACTGAAAGTCTGAGGCCCCAATTATCTTATTCAGGTGATCAAGGTTGCGATCATGTTCGTGATTACCTAAGACTGAGACATCTAGCTTTGCAAGATTGAGCGCTTCGATCGTCGGAAGCTCTTCAAACTCTGTGGAGATCGGTGGAGCAGCCCCGATATTGTCACCTGCTGAAAGGGCGATTGTTGCCTTGTTTGCAAGGCGATCTGCCGTCCAGTTGCTTGCAAGCAGGGCCGCACCGAATGATCCACCGACTTCGATGGCGCCATGGAGGTCGCTCAGTTGTAGAACTTGCACCGCTTGATTCCTTGAGCTTGCAACAGTGGCAAGTTGCGCGGCTGTGTAAGCCTTGCTCGATGCCGTTGGCTTAGAAAAACCATATGCATTCACCGCTTGAACGACAGGAGTCCCCGCCGGCTGGCCTTCAACGACAGGCATGGTGATAATCGAACGATTAGCTATTGGTACAAATATTGGACAGGAGCCCGCTCCTGCCGAGACGACGTGGCCCATGACACCAGGTGCGACAGCGGCGCCTGGAACCCATTTAACGACTACACCACGTGAACTCAAGTAAGAGGTCACACTTGTCGGAGCGTTCGGTGTTGAGAACGGGTTGGCTTGGGCCATGGGAACTAATAATGAGGCCAGGAATGACGTAGTTAAGGCTAAGGAGCCCCACCTAAAGAGTTTTTGTTTTGACCAGGATGATTTCATGGCCAAATCTAATCAGAAGATAGATATCTTTACTAACTCGGCAGGTAACGACATGGTTACCCCTCAATGGATAAGGCTACAAAGCCGCTAGCTTCAAGAGCTCTTCCTGTGTGACACTCTTGACTCGAGGTTTACCCCTTGGCTCACCCGCTGCGATCTCGGCGGCATTGATTCTCGCCCACCCCGATTGGTCAATGACTCTCTGATTAGTGATGAGTTGGGAGATATCCCCCGCCCCCTTTGGGCTCTTCAGATCTGCAACCAAGAGTTCGATCACCGCTGCAGAATCGGATTTGTTGGTTCCAATGACTCCCGTTGGGCCGCGCTTGGCCCAACCCACTACATAGACTCCCTGGCTCACACGCCCGTCAATGTTGACGACCTTGCCATTCTCATAAGGGACACCATCGATTCCCTGCACGTGATATCCGATTGCCGTAATAACTAGGCCGCAGGGGATGGTGACATCCCCGTTTGGTGTCGAATAGAGGACACCCTCGACTCGCTCACTACCCAGGATCGCCTTTGGTGTGTGCTGGAAGAGGAAGTGCAGAGTGCGCTCATGCTGGCTGCGATCGGATTGGGCGATAGCCAGCATCGCATCAAGGTTACTTTTCACATCTTTTTCCGGTTCGCTGCCTGCCCGGGTGATCGCCTCTTGGATATCACCTCTTTGTATGTGAACAGTGGTGTGCTCTAGTTTGGGAAGCTCACGGATCTCAGGTGATGTGAATGCTGCATGCTCTGCTCCACGGCGAGCGCTGATATAGACATTGCGCACCTCACTTGTCTTAAAGGCCCCTATTGCATGCTCGGCAGTATCGGTGGGATCAAGCTCTGATGGCTCTAGTGCAAGCATGCGCGCGACATCCATCGCAACGTTGCCTGCACCGATGACAACTGCGGTGTCACAATCAAGGCGAACTGCGACATCTGCGAACTCTGGATGTGCGTTATACCAAGGCACGAACTCTGCCGCCGATAGAGAACCAGGTAAATCCTCACCTGGAATCCCTAGTTTTTTACCTAATGAAGAGCCTGTTGCAAGCACGATGGCATCGTATTTCTGAGCCAACGCAGCGACGCTGATCTCACCACCAATCTCAAGATTCGCAAATAGCCGAAAGTTCGGGTCTGCGGCGATCTTTTCAAAGACCTTTGAGACTGTTTTGATCTTTGGATGATCTGGTGCGACACCACTTCGTACTAAACCCCAAGGAGTTGGTAGGCGCTCAATCATGTCAATTGCAAAGATACGTTCATCACTTTGTAGGTTTTGAAGAGCTTGTGCTGCGAAGTAGCCCGCTGGGCCCGCACCAATAATCGCGACTTTAAAAGTAGACACGACCGCTCCTTAAACTCTTTGAGCGGAGACGAGAGGATTTGAACCTCCGAAGGTATTTCTACCTTACCTCGTTAGCAGTGAGGCGCACTCGACCGGGCTATGCGACGTCTCCTTGAACACAGGTGAGTTTAGCCTAGTGACTTGGTCTGGCTATCCCACCCTTGTACGCTCTCCATATGAATAACGGGGATAGGGCGCTAGATACTGGTTCAAAACGGGTCTATGACGTCGCGCCATCGGAGATCTTTGGTGAGTTCATGAAGAGTGGTTGGGCGCCGACCCCATTAACAGGAATCACACAGGGTGAGGTAATCCCACATTGTCTACATCGCCGTGCACAATTATCTGCAGCCTTCAAAGGGTTAAGGCTCATCCTTCCAAGCGGTGGCCCAAAGCAGCGTAGCAATGACACTGATTATCAGTACCGACCCCATAGCGCATTCGCTTACTACACCGGCGTGCAAGGAGTAGAGGCCCATCCTGACTCAGTCTTAGTGATGGACCCGTCACTAGATGGCCACACACCCATCCTTTTTATCAATCCCCGGTCCACGCGTGATACCGATGCTTTCTACCGTGATGCGAAAAACGGTGAACTCTGGGTCGGTCGCCGATTTACAACTGAAGAGGCATCACAGCGTTACGGTATCGAGGTCCGTGCAGTCAGTGAGTTACAAAAATTTCTCAAAGGTCGCGTTGCTGCAGCCCTTCATGGCTATGACGAAGTTGTGGATGCGGTAATCAAAGTACATGCTCGCTCAGATGAGTTAGTAAACTTTGTCTCAGTTGCCCGTCTGATCAAAGATGAGTACGAGGTTGCAGAGCTACAAAAGGCCGTTGATGCCACACACCGTGGCTTTAGTGACATCATCCGTGTCTTACCTGCGGCGGCGAAGACTCCCCGGGGTGAGCGCGTCATCGAGGCGGCATTTTTTGGCCGTGCACGTGTTGAGGGAAATGATCTGGGATACTCGACAATCGCCGCCTCAGGCTCGCACGCCTGCATCCTGCATTGGACTCGCAATGATGGGGATATTAAAAGAGGGGAGCTCCTTTTAGTCGATGCCGGTGTCGAGCTCGACTCGTATTACACGGCAGATATCACCAGAACCCTGCCAATCAACGGCAAATTCACCCCGGCACAACGCGCCCTATACATGCTCGTATATGAGTCGCAAAAGGCAGGTATCGCTGCAGTGCAAGATGGTGTGCCATTTCTGGCAGTCAATAAAGCCAGTCATACTGTTCTGGCCCAGGGTTTGATTGATATGGGGATATTAACGAGCAGCCTTGAAGAGATTATGGATCCCCAAATTGGCTTACACAAACGGTGGAGTTTGCATGGGGTCAGCCACATGCTAGGTCTTGATGTGCATGACTGCGCGCAAGCACGCACGGATCAGTATCGTGATGCGATTTTAAGGACCGGTATGTGTCTAACGGTTGAGCCTGGTCTGTATATCCAACCTGATGATGAGTTGTTCCCAGCTGAGTACCGCGGTATCGGTATTCGCATCGAAGATGATGTCGTTGTAACCGATGAAGGCTGTATCAATTTGAGCGAACATATCCCACATCACCCAGATGAGATCGAGGCCTGGATGGCCTCACTGCGCTAAAGCTTGAATCAAAGAGTTAAACAATTCCCTCACGTTTGCGGATTTTGGAGCCTAGCCAGCGCACAGGATCGTATTTAGTATCTACAACACGCTCTTTCATCGGGATGATCCCGTTGTCTGTGATCCGGATATGTTGGGGGCAGATCTCGGTGCAACACTTGGTGATATTGCACATTCCTAGCCCATGCTCTTCCTGAGCAGTGCGCTTGCGGTTCTTTAGGGTATCCAGCGGATGCATATCTAGTTCGGCGATACGGATGAAGAAGCGAGGACCGGCAAAGGATTTTTTGTTCTCTTCGTGATCTCGAACCACATGACACACATCTTGACATAGGAAGCACTCGATACAGTTACGGAACTCCTGCGAGCGCTCCACATCGATCTGCTCCATACGGGCCTCACCCGGACCCAAGTTCTGTGGATGCTCATAGGCAGGGATCTCCATCGCCTTTTTGTAGTTGAAGGAGACGTCGGTGACCAGATCTTTGATGACTGGGAAGGCGCGCAGAGGTGTCACTGTGATTACCTCTTCATCACCAAAAGAGGCGACCTGGGTCATACAGGCAAGACGGGGTTTTCCATTGATCTCCATAGAACAAGAGCCGCACTTACCGGCTTTGCAGTTCCAGCGAACGGCAAGATCACCCATCTGCGTCGCTTGAACGCGGTGGATGACATCTAGAACCACTTCACCGGTATTGGCCTCGACTTGAACATCTTGAAGGCCTCCATCGGTTGAATCTCCACGCCAGATACGGAGTTTGACATTGCGTGTCATTACTTGGAACCACCTTTCGAGACCTCTTCTGATGTCATGTATTTTTCCAGCTCGTGGATGTCAAAGAGATCAAAGAGCTCCTTGGGCATATTCGGTAGTACTTGTGTGCGAACAGAGATCTGGCTGCCATCAAATGATGAGATGTGGTTGACCTGGCGCCACTTATCACTCATCACCGGGAAGTCATCACGAGTGTGACCCCCACGCGACTCTTCTCGGGCTATCGCCGACTTCGCTGTGCTCTCAGCGACTAACAACATGTTATCGAGATCAAATGCAAGGTGAAAACCCGGGTTGAATTTACGTCCACCAGCCACAGCGACGTTTGCACTGCGCTGTCTGATCTGTGCAATCTTTGTAATCGCCTCTTTGAGCTCACTTCCTGTGCGGATAATTCCGACAAGATCTTGCGTGATCTCCTGTAACTCTGCATGAAGTGCGTAGGAGTTCTCTCCGCCTTCACGGTTAAATGGTGCTTGAATTTTCGATGCAGCCGCTGCGATCGCCGAATCACTCACTGGATTTGCAGGGTTGTTCTTTACGTACTCAACAGCGCCGATTCCGGCGCGACGGCCAAAGACTAGAAGATCTGACAATGAGTTTCCACCCAGACGATTGGAGCCATGCATCCCGCCGGCGACTTCACCTGCGGCAAAGAGCCCTGGCACACCGACGGCAGCGGCAGTATCGGGATCTACCTCTACCCCGCCCATGATGTAGTGACAGGTTGGACCGACCTCCATCGCCTCCTTGGTGATATCAACACCGGCGAGCTCGAAGAATTGGTGCCACATAGAGGGAAGCTTCTTTTTGATGACTTCGGCCGATAGGCGCTTTGAGACATCTAAGTAGATCCCACCATGTTCGCCACCTCGACCTGCCTTTACCTCACTATTGATCGCACGCGCGACCTCATCGCGGGGCAACAGCTCAGGCGGACGACGGTTGTTATCTTGATCCTCATACCAGCGATCTGCCTCTGCCTCATTATCTGCATACTTATCTTTGAATACCTCTGGGATGTAATTGAACATGAAGCGCTTACCATCGGAGTTGGTGAGAACTCCACCCTCACCGCGCACAGATTCGGTGACTAAAATCCCCCGCACCGATGGTGGCCAAACCATTCCCGTTGGATGGAACTGTAAAAACTCCATGTCAACGAGATTGGCACCGGCTTTGAGTGCAAGTGCATGACCATCTCCAGTACCCTCCCAAGAGTTGGAGGTAACTTTGAAGGTCTTGCCAACCCCGCCCGTTGCGATAACAACGGCCGGTGCTTGGAAGGCGACCTCCTCACCGCTCTCGCGCCAGTAGCCATAGGCACCAGAGACTCTCCCATTCTCTTTGAGGATGTCCGTGATCGTCAGCTCTGCAAAAACCTTGATCCCACTCTCCATGTCGCCTGTGTCGCGACCATCTTTCTGCTGCAAGGCAACGATCTTCTGCTGCATCGTACGGATGAGCTCTAGACCTGTGCGATCCCCAACGTGTGCAAGGCGTGGGTACTCATGTCCTCCGAAGTTGCGTTGTGAGATCTTGCCCGCCTTGGTGCGATCAAAGAGTGCACCCCACATCTCCAGCTCCCAGATGCGATCTGGCGCCTCTTTGGCGTGGAGCTCTGCCATACGGTAGTGACTGAGGAATTTGCCACCACGCATAGTGTCGCGAAAGTGAACCATCCAATTATCTTTCTCATTTGCATTCCCCATCGAGGCAGCTGCGCCACCCTCGGCCATGACTGTATGGGCCTTACCAAATAGGGATTTGCAGATAATCGCAACGCGCAGGCCCGCCTCACGCGCCTCGACTGCTGCGCGCAGACCAGCACCGCCTGCACCGATGACAACGACGTCATAGGAGTGACGCTCTAACTCGCTCATATCATTTTCCCTTAGAAGAAGTAGAAGTTAGTGATTGCACCCGTTGCAACCGCGCGTACATAAATATCGGCACCTGCCACCCCAAAGAGTGAGATCCAAGCAAAGGTCGGGTGTCTGTGATTGAGTGCTGAGACAAGGCTCCAAGCCTTATACCGCACCGGATGTTTAGAGAAGTGCTTGAGCCGCCCACCAAGAGTGTGACGACAGGTGTGACAGGAGAGTGAATAGAGCCACAGCATCGTCGTCGAGAAGATGAAGACGAGTGTGCCAACACTCATATGGCCCCACTCTTTCTCGGCATTCCTAAATGCCAAGATGGTGTCCCACGTGAGAATTATGTTAAAGACCAGACCTGCGTAGAAGAACCAGCGGTGGCTGTTCTGCAAGATCAAAGGTGCACGTGTCTCGCCTGTATATTTTTTGTGAGGCTCGGCCACTGCACATGCCGGTGGCGACATCCAAAAGGCGCGGTAGTAAGACTTACGGTAGTAATAACAGGTCATACGAAAACCAAGAGGAAAGATCAAGATGAAAAGAGCTGGAGAGATTCCGATACCAAAGTACTGGTTGTTAAAGGGCTGACCAAAGATGGCAAGGACTGTCCCGGGTTCGCATGCGCCAGAAAGACAGGGGGAGTAGAAAGGTGAGATAAGGGGCTCTGCAAAGTAGTTCGCATTTTCAAAGGCCCTAAAGGTTGCATAGATTACAAAGGAGATTAGGACTCCAAATGTGAGGGCAGGTTGTAACCACCATTTATCCGTGCGAAGGGTCCGTTTGTCTATCTTTGCCCTCGTTGGCGAGAAGACACCCGACATTACATAGCTCCCTTACGGTATTTCCTGAGCCTGATTCTCCTCTTGCCTACTAAGGATGGCTACATGGAGTCGGGCTAAAGGGCTATGAACTCAGCCACATAGTCGGTAAGAGATGGCGGAGGGCGTGGGATTTGAACCCACGAAACTTTCGTTTGCCGGTTTTCAAGACCGGTGCACTCGGCCGCTATGCGAGCCCTCCATAGGAGAGATTACCTGAATAAAAGGCCCGCGAAAAATCCCCGATTAGAGAGGGAGTTCCAACATCTCTTCAAGAATGAGTGCCACACCATCATCTGCACAGGCAAGAGCGATCCCACTCGCATGTGAGAACCCCTCAGGATGTCCATCGGCCATTGCAAATGAGCGTCCACACCAGCGCAGCATCGAGAAGTCATTGGGGTTATCACCGAATGAGACACAATCACTGGCATCAATATTCAGACGTGATGCCACAACCGCGAGTGTTGCTCCCTTTGAGATTCCAAGTGCAGATATCTCCAACAGGGATTCGCGGGCATTGGAGTGCGTAACCGTCGCGCAGCCCTCTAGCTCACCGGTGGCTATCTCCAACATCTGATCGGAGGTTAACTCACCGGCACTACAGCGTGCCAACATCTTCAATGCTGGGCCCTTGATGACATCTTCGATCTTTGATACCCCGACATTATCAAGGCCGACATCCCATCGTGGTATGTAACTCTTCTCACGGTAGTAATAATCATGTGCCTCAACTGCAAACGAGACACCTGGGATCGCAGTGCGCAGACGATGGGCGATCTGAAATTGATCCTCTTGAGAGATCATCCACTCTTGTGTCACAGTGCCGGTTTGAAGGTCGTACAACATCGCACCATTAGCGCAGATCGCCCCACCAAAGCCAAAGGCATCTCGAATCTCATCCATCCACCGAGGTGGTCGCCCTGTGACGAAGAAGATGTGGATCCCCATGGCGTGGGCCTTAGTGAAGATATCGATAGTGCGTGCTGAGATCTTGTTACTGTGTTGGACTATGGTGCCATCTAGATCAGTTGCAATGAGTTTTGGGCGTCTACTCACACCAACTCGAATCGTTGGGCGCCAAGGAATGCTTGTAGAGCCTTCGGTATATTGACGGTGCCATCTGGGTTTTGATGGTTCTCAAGGATCGCAACGATCATGCGAGGGATCGCAACTAACGTCCCATTTAAGGTCGCTACGGTCTTGGCTCCACTCTCATCCTTATAACGGATATTCAAGCGGCGGGCCTGGAACTCTGCGCAGTTAGAGGTACTTGTGACCTCCCGGTAGGCCTTTTGTGTCGGGATCCATGCCTCGATATCAAACTTACGGTTAGCACTTGAACCCAGAT
This sequence comes from Actinomycetota bacterium, assembly GCA_005800815.1. Lineage (GTDB taxonomy): Bacteria > Actinomycetota > Actinomycetes > Nanopelagicales > Nanopelagicaceae > Planktophila. Next base: position 37,592 of record SYEK01000003.1, on the reverse strand, counting down.
CCCCAGATGCGACATCGATGACTCTGTAGGGAAGCTCCATCGCATCAAGGATCTGTTTTTCCCACTGCAAGAGGCGTCTGTGCTCTTCCTGGGCCTGGTCGGGGTGACAAAAAGAGAACATTTCGACCTTATCAAATTGATGCACTCGGATGATTCCTCGGGTGTCTTTGCCATACGTACCAGCCTCGCGACGAAAACACGATGAATAACCGGCATACCGGATAGGTAGTTTCTCTACCGGCAAGATCTCATCCATATGAAAGGCTGCAAGAGAGACCTCACTGGTACCCACAAGATAGAGATCATCTCTTTCAAGATGGTAGACGTTCTCAGATGCCTGCCCCAAAAATCCTGTGCCCTCCATCGCCGATGGATTCACCAACACAGGGGGGATGACAGGAATAAAACCGGCTTTGATCGCTGAGGTGATTGCATAGTTTATGAGTGCAAACTCGAGCATCGCCCCTGCGCCTGTGAGGAAGTAAGAGCGGGAGCCGGCTACTTTTGCACCACGCTCGGTATCGATTGCACCCAAGAGTTTGCCCAGTTCGATGTGATCTTTGGCCTCAAAGTCAAATACGCGAGGTGTACCGACATGTTCGATGACTACGAAATCCTCTTCTTTGCCGATCGGTGCAGATGGATCCAAAATATTCGAAAGCTGCATGATCAGCTCTTTGGTCGCAGCCTCTAACTCTGCTCTTGTGTTATCGGCCTGTTTTACCTTCGTTGCCAGAGTTTTGCCTCGCTCCAAAAGAGCGCTCTTCTCTTCACCCTTTGCTCCTGCGACCGCTTTTGATAACGTGTTTTGCTCAGCCCGCAGAGCCTCAAACTCAGTGATTGCAAGGCGCCGAGCCTCATCGCTGACTAACACTTTATCTACGATGCTTATATCCTCACCGCGCCCCTTTTGTGATGCACGCACCACATCAGGGTTCTCGCGTAGGAATTTCAAATCGATCATTTGCCGACCTTTTCTCGCGGATAGGATCCCAAGAAACGGATGTCCTCACAGATCGCCTGTAAAGCCTTGATCGTCTCCTTAATCGCAGAGTCGGCGCTATGGCCTTCAACTTCGATGATGAAATGATAATGGCCAAGCTCTAAACCCGTGGGACGACTCTGAATAAAGGTCATATTCACATCTCGTTTGGCAAACTCGCTCAGAATCTCAAGCAGTGCCCCTGCATGATCAATGGCGATAAAAACAGCCAATGAGGTCCGGTCAAAGCCCGTGGCTTTGGGTAAAGTACCTGGTTTCGTCACCACGATAAAACGAGTGATCGCCCCGATGTTATCGCCTATGTTGTCTGCGATTACACGCAGCCCATAATGGGCCGCCGCTACTGGGGCTGCGATCGCTGCATCGAATTCACCACGACCAATGGCCTCAGCAGCGGCCGCAGTTGAGGCAGTTGAGATCAGCTCCGCATCAGGATAGTTCGTGGCTATATAGCTCCTACATTGTGCCTCTGCATGCGGATGTGTCGCAATACGGCGGATATTGACCTCAAAGCTCTTGACCATAAGTGCGAAAGAGACAGGCAAAGTGACTTCACCAACAATGACTAGAGGAGTACCTGTTGCAAGTTCGTCAAGAGTCCGTGCAACCACTCCCTCGACCGAGTTTTCGATAGGCACTAATGCGAAATGGGCTTTGCCAATACGGACTGCATCTAGCGCAGCGGTGACATTTGCATAAGGGATTAAGGAGTCATTGGAGGAGGTGATTTTCTTGAGCGCAGCCTCGGTGAATGTTCCCTTTGGACCCAGATATGCATATGTACTCACTTGCTAATGATACCCGAGTACCTTGCGGGCAAATGACGGATTGTTTGTAATTAAAACCTCGACGCCATTATCTGAACAAAAGCGCATGTCATCTGCGTCATCGACCGTCCAGACAAAGAGCTTTCGATGTTCAAGGATGAGCTCTGGCTTTGCTCGAAGGAGCCCGATGCTCGGTCCTAAGTACTGCGCCGAAGTAAACCGGCGCTTGAGGGTATTGAGATGATCACCTAAGAGTGCAACGCTTGACTGTGCGGGGTCGATTTTTCGGATATTTTCAATAGCCAACCATGAGAAAGACATGATCGTGATCTGAGCTCTCATCCCCTCTTGTGCAATCAGATCCATTACCTTCTTTTCAACCAGACTTCCAGTCGGGACTGGATGTTTAGTCTCAATCGCTAACTCCTTTTTATTATCTCTTGTTAACTCTAATAGCTCATCCAGGAGTATCGCCTCTGGGTAGTGGCGTCTAATCTGCATATAGTCCATCTCGGCAATGCGCCCTGGGTATCTGGCGATCCGCTTCATATCCGCGTCATGCCAGAGAATCAACTGACCATCTTTGGTGGTGCGCACATCACACTCGAAACCATCTGCCCCATCATCGATGGCACCTTTATAGGCACGTATGGTCATCTCAGGAAAATCTACGGATGATCCGCGGTGAGCATAAATCCTCATGATTCAAGATTAACAGGGGTTAGGCTTACCCCTTATGAGCAGGTTTTTCTTTGAAAGCAGTGCGCGCTCAGTCCTGGGTTTAATGCGTAGCGGGAACGAGGATTCAGCTCTTGTCTGTGGATCTTTGATCGCCGTTGCCGATGGAATGGGTGGACACGCTGGAGGCGAAGTTGCCTCAAGGATCGCGATTCAAACTCTTCAATCACTCATGCCAGTACTGACTAACTCTGATATCGATACCGATTCAATCGAGGATCTCCTTTTGAACTCACTGCACACAATCGATACCAGGATCGGTGAGTACACCACTGAGGAACCACAGCTACATGGAATGGGCACAACATTGACTGCGCTCTTGTCTTACGCCGATACAGTGGCACTCTTACATATTGGTGACTCACGTTGCTACCGATTGCGTGAACATACTTTCGAGCAGTTGAGTATTGACCACACGATTATTCAGGAGCTTGTAGCCCAAGGCTCCATCACAGCCGCAGAGGCCCTTGAGCATCCCCAGCGCTCGGTTTTAACCCAAGCACTTATGGGAGATGGGGAGATAACTCCACTCTTGCAACTCTTCGATGCCAAAGAGGGAGATCGCTATCTCTTATGTAGTGATGGTTTATCAGGGGTTCTCACAGAAAAAGAGATTAAACGCTACGTAAAGAAAGATGATCGGGAGATGGCGATCAAGGGCCTCATCGATGCCGCCTATGTCCAAGGCGCTCCCGATAACATCACCATCTTGATCGCAGATGTGACGCATTCAGAAGTGATCGCAAACCAGCTATTGGGAGCGGCGCTGTGATCAACGTGCTGCTCGGTGATCGATACAAGATTGGTGAGATGATCGGCTCAGGTGGAATGGCCGATGTATATCTGGCCCAGGACACGCGCCTTGCTCGCAAAGTAGCAGTGAAAGTCCTGCGCAGTGATTTAGCGCGAGATCCCTCTTTCGTCGCAAGATTTAGGAAAGAGGCACTTGCCGCCGCTGGGTTAAGTCATCCCGGCATTGTCGCTGTCTATGACTCAGGGGAGGAGCCTGCGCCATACATTGTTATGGAGTTCATTTCCGGGCACACTCTGCGCGAGTTGATCCACAAAGGGCAGCCGGTACCACTCAATCGCGCCCTTGAAATCGGTGAGGGAATTCTGGCGGCACTGGAGTACTCGCATGAGCAAGGGATCATTCACCGCGATATCAAACCTGCAAATATCATGATCACAGATCAAGGTGATGTCAAAGTGATGGATTTTGGAATCGCACGAGCACTCGCAGATCTAGGTGCGACTCTCACGAGTACCTGGAATATCGTGGGTACAGCGCAGTATCTATCCCCTGAACAGGCCTTGGGAGAGCCTGCAGATCTGCGCAGTGATATTTACTCCACGGGCTGCTTGTTATATGAGGTTCTAACGGGTAAACCACCCTTTACCGGTGATACACCGGTATCGATAGCCTACCAACATGTCTCTGGTGTACTGGTTGCACCTAGAACCCTTCAGCCTGACCTCCCTGCTGGGATAGATCTGGTTCTGGCAGTGGCCCTTGCAAAGAAGCCACAGGATAGATATCAATCAGCGGGTGCGATGCTCGATGATCTCTTTAAAATCGCTGCTGGTCAGATTGTCACAACACGAGCACCAAGAAGGAAAATCTCACGACGCAAAGTTTTAGTCTCTGTCCTCTCATCACTGCTGGCACTTGCAACCATTGCCGCTGGATTGTTCATCATCAGGCCCTCAACAGATGTATCGACCTTCCCACAGATTCCCAATGTTGTGGGCCTCTCTGCTGCAGAGGCAAAGGCGCTGTTGGGTGATTACGTTGTGACCCTTACCCGCGCTTATGACGGACGAATCCCGAAAGATCGTGTGGCAAGTCAGCTTCCACTTGCTAGCACGCGTGCGCAAAAAGGCTCGGGAGTCGTCTTAACTCTCTCTGATGGCCCAGGTGATGTGATCGTTCCAGAGGATCTCATTGGGATGTCACTGGTGGATGCACGTGCTGCCCTAGCTGCCGTCGGTTTGTTGGTATCGCGAACAGAGGCAGTGCCATCTGATGAGGCGCTAGGCACGGTGCTAAGAGTTACCCCCGATGGTGGCTCAACGATCACTGCTGGCAGTGGGGTGATCCTTCAGATTGCAAGTGGCCAAGTTGAAGTCCCGGCACTTATTGGGGTGGATCTGATCCAAGCGAAAACTATCCTTGTGCAAGTTGGCTTCTTGGTCAGAGAGCTTGAGGCCTACGATGCCAACCAACCTATCGGTGTCGTTATCAGACAGGCTCCCGATGCCGGTACCACTCAGACGATTGGTAAGTCAGTGACGATCACAGTCAATAAAGCGCCTTAGGTTTTAGTGCTAGGCAGGGGTGAGAGCCCAATGGCCTTCTTGCGCGCCGTCTTATCCCCACACTCAAATAACCAGTTCGCTAGCATCTGATGCCCGTGTTGGGTTAACACCGACTCAGGATGAAACTGAACACCCTCAATCGGCAGAGTGCGGTGTCGCATCGACATCACTATCCCTGACTGTGTTGCACTTGTTATCTCAAGATCGGGGCCCACCGTATCTCTCTCCACAGATAATGAGTGATAGCGCGTTGCGCTAAATGGTGATGGTAGATCTGCTAAAACACCTTGAGCGCTGTGATGCACCAGCGAAGTCTTTCCATGGAGCAGCTCTGGGGCGCGAGAGACCCTGGCACCGAATGCGACACCGATCGCTTGATGGCCTAAGCAGACCCCAAGTAATGGGATTCGCTTGTGCGCGCAGTAGTGAATCATCTCAACACTCACACCGGCCCTCTCTGGAATCCCAGGACCTGGAGATATCAAGACGCCGTCATAGTTGCTCGCCTCGTGTGCGCTCACAGCGTCGTTTCGAACCACGGTGCACTGGGCTCCTAACTGGCCCAAGTACTGCACCAAGTTAAAGACGAAGGAGTCATAGTTATCGATGACAAGGATCTTGGTGGCCATAGGAGCATTCTGGCTCATGGTGTATCTTTCACGTATGCCTAAATCAAAGCTGCGCAAGAAGGTCGTTGATAAGCACGCCCATGATGCCCAGGCCGTTGTCGATACACCTCATCTGCCGCTCGAGAGCCCAGGTTGGCTGGCCCCAACAATGATCGCCTTCTTTTTGGCCGGTCTACTCTGGATCGTGACCTTCTATGTCAGCCAGACCCGGTATCCAGTGCCTGGAATCGGGGCTTGGAACATGTTGATCGGCTTTAGCTTTATCGGGGTTGGCTTCTCTTTAGCGACCCGTTGGCGTTGATACCTCTCTAATTACATCACTGTAACTCTCTCCACACTGTGGGTAAAACCTGTGGATAACTCTTATCGCCTGCGCAAGAGAAATTGAGCGCTGATCACACCTCCGATGAGCCCACCCAGGTGGGCTCGCCAATCCACTCCGCCAAGGGCAAAGCCGATGGCAAAGTTAATACCGACGATGACATAGATCGATTTGGTATCTGTGCCGATTCTCTTGCCCACTATCGCAAGGGCGCCGAAGAGACCAAAGACCGCCCCTGAGGCCCCGACAGAGTAGCTCGAGAATGAAGCAAAGTAGGCCGAGGCAAGTGAGCCAGTAAAAAGTGAGAAAAAGAAGATCTCCACGAGCTTGTTCGCACCAAAGGCGGCCTCAAGCGGGTTACCTAAAACCATGAGTGCATACATATTAAACCCAAGATGGAGCAGACCTGCATGAGTCAGTGCGACGCTAAATAAGCGATACCACTCATTCGTTGATTGCAGATACTCCAGGTTGGGCAGGACTAGGCGCGGCTCGATCGATGGAACCAGCATCTGAAGAAGATATGCCCCGCAGATGAGTGCGATGAGTGAGTATGTCGCCGAGCGCTTAAGCAATGGTGACGCTATTGATCGTGATATCGGTTACTGGACGATTGGCCGCAGCTGTCTTTACTGCACCGATTGCATCGACTACAGCTTGGCTTTTTGGATCAAATATCTCTCCAAAGATTGAATGCTTACGGTTTAACCATGTCGTTGCAGCAGTTGTGATGAAGAACTGTGAACCATTGGTTCCTGGGCCAGAGTTGGCCATCGCCAAAATGTATGGTCGTTCAAAGGTTAGCTCGCCGTGGAACTCATCGGCAAAGCGATAGCCAGGCCCGCCTGTGCCTTTACCAAGTGGATCACCTCCTTGGATCATGAAGCCAGCAATGACGCGGTGAAAGATAGTCCCGTCATAGAGATTTGCGCGGGTTTTTTGACCAGTGGTGGGATCGGTCCACTCTTTCGCACCAGTTGCTAGCTCCACGAAGTTGGCAACAGTCTTTGGTGCGTGATGTGGGAATAGTGCGATGACTATGTCACCGAGGGATGTGTGAAGGGTTGCTTGTGTACTCATGTGGAGACCAGGGGAATCGAACCCCTAACCCCCGCCTTGCAAAGGCGGTGCTCTACCAATTGAGCTAGGTCCCCGTCTTAGAACGGGTGGGCCTAGATGGACTCGAACCATCGACCTCTTCCTTATCAGGGAAGCGCTCTAACCAGGCTGAGCTATAGGCCCGCAAAAAAGATCGCTCCTTGATGCAGAAGTGCAAGGTTACCTTGAACTTCTCTAACTCCCAAAAGGGCGAGCTAAGGCCTATACCTACAGGTCTTAACCATACTAACTTTTTGAGGAAATCTCATCTTCATGAGGTGGAAGATGCTTTACTCACCCACGATTCCTCTGAGTAATGACTCTGCCAAACCACAGTTCACTCCCATTACACCTTTATTTATAATTGCTCACTATGCGCACACCACAACTATCTCTTGAATTTGGCGGCCTCTTCACTACCACCGGTGACATTTCCTTTAGAGTAGCTGTGAGCACCGACACCTGCGAGTTGTCCATTGTGCACCACAAGGTACTCATCGCGAATTGCACGGCCTTCAAAATAACACTCTAAGACCTCTCGTACACCGGCTGCGTATCTTGTCTGTGCCGACAAACTTGAACCCGACATATGTGGTGTCATACCGTGATTTGGCATGGTGCGCCATGGGTGATCCTGGGGCGCTGGTTGTGGGAACCAGACATCTCCTGCATACCCTGCAAGGTGCCCACTCTGTAATGCTCTGGCCACGGCATCACGGTCGCAGATTTTACCTCGCGCAGTGTTAACAAGATAACTACCGCGCTTCATTTTGGCGATCATTGCATCGTTGAATAAGTTTTCTGTCTCTGGATGCAAAGGACAATTTATTGTGACTATATCCACGACCTTGACCATACTTTCTACACTGGCATGCCAAGTAAGATTCAACTCTTGTTCTACCGATGCTGGCAAGCGGTGACGATCGAAGTAATGTAAGTGCACATCAAATGGTTTGAGGAGTTTTAGGGCGCGCAGACCAATACGACCTGCCGCCACGGTGCCCACATGCATGCCTTCAATGTCATAGCTTCGAGCCACACAGTCTGCAATATTCCATCCGCCATCTACGACCTGCTTGTAACTGGGAATATAATTTCTCACCAGGCTCAGCATCTGCATCACAATATGTTCTGCCACTGAGTTTGAGTTGCAATAGGTAATCTCTGCCACTGTGACACCGTTGTCCATCGCTGCCTGTAAATCCACGTGGTCAGAGCCGATACCGGCTGTCAATGCCATCTTTAATTTAGGTGCTCGGGCGATTCTCTCGGCCGTCAGATATGCGGGCCAAAATGGTTGACTGATCACTATTTCAGCATCTGCTAGGTGTTGTTCAAATTCGCTGTTTGGTCCATCTTTGTCAGATGTGACCACTAGTTCATGTCCTAAGTCTTTTAAGAACTTTCTTAGACCTAAGGCTCCAGTCACACTACCCAACAATTCACCAGGTTGAAAATCGACTGCGTGTGGGTTTGGCACTGTTTGCCCATCTGGGTACTTTTCAATGACTGGAATACTATTTCGCGCATAACTCTTTGGATACCCATTCTTTGGATCACCATATAAAACACAAAGTATTTTTGCCATTATCTCTCCAATTATAGATGAACCTTTAAATGCACTTTATCAAACTTTCATTTATCGGGGAAGGGCTCTAACCAGGCTGGACTATAGGCCCACATGAAAGATCACTCATTCATGCACAAGTGCAGCGCTGCATTGAACCCCGCTAAATCCCAAAACGGCGAGCTATTACCTAGATCAATGGATACAAACCGTACTAACTTTTGGAGGAAATCTCATCCTCGCTATTTTTGGTCACCGACACCAGCGATACGCCCTCATCAAGATTGACCAGGCGCACACCCATAGAGTCGCGTCCTGTTTGGCGCACTTGTGCCGCCGTTGTTCGCATAACGGTCCCAGTGGATGTGATAGCCAAAACCTCATCCTCATCACGCAGGACTAGAGCACCCACCAATGAGCCACGCGAGTCCTCATTAATCTTTGCCGCCTTGATTCCCAGACCACCCCTGCCTTGTAGTCGATACTCACCGATCGGGGTCTTCTTCCCGAAGCCACCATCTGTTGCAGTAAAGACAAATGAGTTCGCCGCAAGATCGCCATCTACACGTGCCATTGTGAGTAATGAATCTCCTGTACGAAACTTCATCCCTATCACCCCAGTAGTTGACCTACCCATCGGGCGCAACGATTCATTATCTGATGTGAGTCGAAGTGACATGCCTTTTGTCGATACCAGAAGAAGTTCATCGCCACTATTGACTAAAGAAGCCCCGACGACCTCATCGCCTGGTTTGAGTGCAATGGCAATCAGGCCACCATTGCGTGGTGAGTCAAACTCTGCCAACGGAGTTTTCTTGATGAGCCCGCGTTTGGTTGCAAGAACCAAAAATGGTGAGATTGTGTAGTCCTTGAGTGATAAGACTTCTGCAATCTTCTCCTGTGGTTTGAAGGCCATGAGGTTGGCTACATGTTGTCCGCGGGCATCACGACCTGCATCTGGCAGCTCATGTACCTTCGAACGATAGACGCGACCTTGATTGGTAAAGAATAGAAGCCAATCATGTGTTGATGCGACAAAGAAATGATCAACAACATCATCCTCTTTCAACGCTGCGCCCTTGACACCACGGCCACCGCGGCGTTGTGAGCGATAGAGCTCGGCCATAGTGCGTTTGGAGTAACCGCCTCGAGTGATCGTCACAACCACATCTTGATCCGGGATTAGATCCTCGGCACTGAAATCACCCTCACTGGCGATTATCTGGGTGCGACGCTGATCACCATACTTTGCGACAAGTTCGACAAGTTCGTTTTTAACGATCTCGCGCTGTTTGTCTGCGCTGATTAATATCGCATTGAGTTCGATGATCTCAGACATCAGCCCGTCATACTCATCGTTAATCTTCTGACGCTCAAGTGCTGCGATGCGCCGCAGCTGCATATCCAGGATTGCATTCGCTTGGATCTCATCGACATCTAGTAGCCCCATCAAGCCTGTCCGTGCCTCCTCCGGTGTCCTGGAGGCACGGATCAATGCGATCACGGCATCGAGGGCATCAAGGGCCTTGAGATAACCTTGCAAAATATGTGCCCGACGCTCTTTTTCAGTCAGGCGGAACTTGGTGCGCCGCACAACGACCTGAATCTGATGTTCGATGTAGTAACGGATGAACTCATCTAGACGCAAGGTTCGGGGGACACCATCTACTAGTGCCAACATATTTGCCCCGAAGGTATCTTGTAACTGTGTGTGTTTGTATAAATTATTGAGGATCACCTTAGGGATAGCGCTACTGTGTAAGACCACAACCAACCGCTGACCTAAACGCTCATTACCCTCATCACGAACATCTGCGATGCCTTTGATCTTTCCATCTTTGACGAGCTCGGCGATCTTGAGCGCTAAATTATCTGGGTTGACCTGATAGGGCAGTTCGCTAATGACCAAACATGTCCGTTTGTTGATCTCTTCTACCTGCACCACTGCGCGCATCGTGATCGATCCACGGCCTGTTCGATATGCATCCTCGATCCCGCCTCGTCCAACAATGAGGGCTTTAGTAGGAAAATCTGGACCTTTGACGATCTTTAGAAGGGCGTTGAGAAGCTCTTCCTGTTTGAGCTCTGGATGATCAAGGCTGTAGATGACCGCCTCACCGATCTCATGCAGGTTGTGGGGTGGGATATTCGTCGCCATCCCCACGGCGATCCCAGCACTTCCATTGACGAGCAGATTAGGAAAACGTGAAGGTAAGACGGTTGGCTCCTGTGAGCGCCCGTCATAGTTCAAAACATAGTCGACGGTATCTTCATCGATATCGCGCATCATCTCCATGGCTATAGGAGAGAGTCGGGCCTCGGTATAGCGCATAGCCGCGGCAGGATCATTACCTGGTGAACCGAAGTTTCCATTTCCATCGATTAATAGGTACCGAAGCGACCAGTGCTGGGCTAAGCGAACAACCGAGTCGTAGATCGCCCCATCTCCGTGTGGATGGTAATTTCCCATCACATCGCCCACGATGCGTGAGGATTTGTAATAGCCCTTATCTGGACGATACCCCGCGTCATACATGGCATAAAGGACGCGGCGATGAACTGGTTTTAACCCATCACGGACATCTGGCAGAGCACGCCCAACGATGACCGACATCGCATAGTCAAGGTATGAGCGGGCCATCTCCACTTGAAGATCAACGCCCTCGATCTTATCGAAGGAGTCCAACTTGTTCGGGTTGAGATCCTCCATTTAGATATCCAAGAATCTGACATCTTTGGCGTTGCGCTGGATGAAGGCTCTACGCTTTTCAACATCTTCGCCCATAAGGACAGAGAAGAGATCATCGGCTGCAACTGCATCCTCGAGCATGACCTTAATGAGCACTCTATGTTCTGGATCCATGGTCGTATCCCATAACTCCTTGGCTGGCATCTCTCCCAAACCCTTGAAGCGTTGTATCCCATCCTCTTTAGGCAGACGTTTGCCATTGTCTACACCTATTTGGATCATCCCATCTCGTTCGCGATCACTGAAGGCATACTCAACAGGCTCTTTGCCGCCCCATTTCAATTTATACAGCGGTGGCTGCGCGAAGTAGACATGGCCTTGTTCGATAAGAGGGCGCATGAAACGAAAGAGAAGAGTCAAAAGAAGCGTCCGGATATGTTGGCCATCGACATCTGCATCGGCCATCAAGATAATCTTGTGGTAGCGAAGTTTTGCTATATCGAAATCATCATGGACTCCTGTGCCAAGGGCTGTGATCAGGGCCTGTACCTCGTTGTTTTGTAAGACACGATCTATACGCGCCTTTTCAACATTCAATATCTTTCCACGGATAGGTAGGACTGCTTGGTTACGAGAGTCGCGACCACCTTTGGTGGATCCCCCCGCTGAGTCACCCTCCACGATATACAGCTCGCACTTGGCTGGATCTGTCCACTGACAATCAGCCAACTTGCCTGGCATGCCCCGGCCCTCAAGTAGACCTTTGCGATTACGGCTTAAGTCGCGGGCTTTGCGCGCTGCTACTCGAGCCGCTGCGGCATCGATGCTCTTTCTGACGACCTCTTTTCCCTCATTGGGATTTTGCTCAAACCATGTAGTGAGCTCCTCATTGACCACTTTTTGGGTGAAAATCTTTGCCACCGTGTTGCCCAGTTTTGTCTTTGTTTGGCCCTCAAACTGGGGGTCCACAAGCTTAATCGAGACGATCGCCGTTAATCCTTCACGTACATCATCACCTGTCAGGCGATCCTCCTTCTTCCTGATATACCCCTGCTCTTCACCAAATTTGTTGACTACGGATGTGAGCGCTGTGCGAAAGCCCTCTTCGTGAGCGCCACCCTCGTGGGTGTGAATTGTGTTGGCGAAGGTATAGACCGATTCACTAAATCCAGCGTTCCATTGCATCGAAACCTCTAATGCAATCTTTGCCTTCTTATCCTCTGCTTTAAAGGAGATGACTGATTTATGTGTCTCCCCTCTTGTTGAGTTGAGGTGTTTGACGAAATCTGAGATACCACCTTGATATTGATAGCGAACAGTAATCTGTTCACCCTTCTCATCGACATGTCCTGGACGCAGATCTGTCAGCGTCAAGATTAATCCTTTGTTCAAAAAAGCCATCTCTCGAAGTCGGGTGGAAAGGGTCTCGAAGGAGAAATCAGTTGTCTCAAAGATATCTTTCGAGGGCCAAAAGCGAACAGTCGTCCCTGTATTTTTTGAAGCCTCTCCTTTTTTAACCGGAGCTGTTGGTATACCAAGTTTGTAATCTTGATACCAAAAATTTCCATCGCGCTCTACAACGACCGATAGATCTGTACTTAATGCATTCACCACTGAGATACCAACCCCATGTAAACCGCCTGAGACTGAGTACCCGCTATCTCCAAATTTTCCACCTGCATGCAAAACGGTCATTACAACCTCTAGTGCCGGTTTTTTCTCCACTGGGTGGGTATCGACAGGGATCCCCCGTCCGTTATCGACTACCTCTACGCCTCCCTGTGCCATCAGGGCGATATTGATCTCACTGCAGTGGCCCGCCAAGGCCTCATCGACCGAGTTATCAACGACCTCATAGACAAGATGGTGAAGGCCACGCTCTCCTGTGGAGCCGATGTACATCCCTGGTCGTTTTCTCACCGCCTCAAGCCCCTCTAGAACGGTGATAGCACTGGCGTTATAGGAGTTTTCGGCCATTGCACTCCTTCATTTCACGCCTGCCCAAACCGCCCAGGAAGGCATTTGGAGGGATATTCCTGATTTCAGAGCTTTATCCTAGTCGTAAAACCAGGCCAGAGATAGCCGAGAAAAGGGCTAGGTGTGGGTATAGCCGAGCGATAAACCCTTGGCCTAGGGGGAGACTATCAGCCGTAGGTATCTCGGGGGCCTTTAGCATTTCGGATGCTGCGAATGCCCTTCTTCCAGTTGGGGGCCAAAGGCCCCAGAAAGAGGAGTTTTATAACAGTGGCCCCACTTGGATCACTCTGGATTGTGGTGAGTAACTGCGTGGAGACCAAGGTCAACTGCGTCGCCCATGCCGTCGATGATGTTTGAACTGTTAATACCCCATCAGAGATCGAGAGTGGTGTTGTGTGTGCGGCTATATCACCACCGACTATCTGTGGCCAGGTGATAAATAAATTACCCTCGGCTAAACCGCTGTCCCACTCACGCTCTGCGATTAGCTCATTAAGCACCCCTGCTATCAACTCGGGATCCCCAGGCTTTCCCGAGCGCCTGGGTGGCTCAGTTTTGTTTGATTTTTTTACCACTCCTGATTTAAAACTTCTAAATAAATCAAGGGCCAGATCACGTCTTTGCATTAACTTCTACTTCGTGTGACGCTGCCTGGGGTGACATAGAACTTCTGTGTTAGAAGCTGCGCTGGTAGATCGTTTTCAACGGCAGCGGTGATGATCGTCTGCTCTGCAATCAGTATTGCAGAGATCAATTGACTACGCCTTATCTCATCGAGCTCTGCGAATACATCATCTAGGATCAAGATTGGCTCTGCACCTTCACTCTTTAATAAGTTGAATGCTCCGATACGAAGAGATAGTGCTATAGACCATGACTCACCATGACTTGCATACCCCTTGGCGGGAAAATCACCGAGTTGTAGGTGTAGATCATCGCGATGTGGGCCAACCAATGAGACACCCCGTTCGATCTCCTGGTAGGCCAACTCCTCCAAGCGTGCCGACAAGAGCCTTGTGTTGTTTTCACTACTGCTATTAACACCCTCTGTGCTGCATTTATATGATATCCAAGCGCTCTTGACCTCATTGAGATTGGCGTAGTGAGTACCCACCCATGGGTTGAGTGCATCCACCAAGGCGATTCTCTCGGCGGTCAACTCTGCCCCTAGCTTGATTAACTGCTCATTCCAGGGGACTAGCGCAGTTGTTGATGCTCTGGTCTTTAATAGGGCGTTGCGCTGTTTGATAACACGTTCATAATCTGTGATCACCCCGACCAACCTAGGGGTACGGCTGACCAGTAAGCGATCGAGAAAATCTCGCCGGATCCCGGGCTCACCCCTGACTAAGTCCAGATCCTCAGGTGAGAAGTAGACGACCTGGCAGGCACCGAGAATCTCTCGTTGACTGCGGGTGGGGTTGAGATTGAGTTTGGCCTTGTTCGCCTTGGCTGCATTTATCTCAAGGTCTATCTGTAAGAACCGGGACTCTCGCTCGATCTCTGCTCTGATAACGGCCTGTTGTGCCCCCAAGGTAATCAGTGGTGCATTGCCTGCCGTTCGGTGGGATGAAAGGGATGAGAGATAGATCAAGGCCTCAGCGATATTAGTCTTACCCGAGCCATTATCACCGATGAAGGTGGTGGTCCCGGGCTGCATCTTTAGTTTTAATGAGGGGTAGGAGCGAAAGTTGGTCAACTCCAACTTGTTGATGCGCACACACAACTCTTTTATTAAGAGGCGTAACGCATAGGCATCAATAGATAGCGATAATTCTCGATGGGTGCACCGTCTTTATCACTCTTTCCCATCAAAATCGCTGGTTTATTGGCCCCTGTAAATGATATCTGCACGAACTTTGTGCCTACTGCCGTTAAGCCATCGGCGAGAAAGACTGGATTAAAGGCTATTGAGATATCTTCACCTGTTAAGAGAATTTGTATTGCCTCTGTGGCCTGTGCCTCTTCCCCAGCACCTGCCTCCAGAGAAAGGGTGTTGTTGCTAAAGTTCAGACGTAGTGGAACGGTCTTATCGGTGACAAGTGCCACGCGTTTTACAGAGTCTAGAAGTGTGCTGACCTCAATAAGGGCCGTTGTTGTGACCTCTTGTGGGAGAAGGTGCCTATAGGGCGGAAATGTCCCATCTAGCATCCGAGAGGTCATCGTTCGACCATCGCTTGCAAAGCCTGCTAGACGATCATTGCTGCTAGCTGCTGCAAAGGAGAGTGAGACATCTTTTGACCCTATTAATGATTTCGCTGCATCTGCGATTGTGCGAGCGCGCAATAATGCCGTCGTGGAAAAATTTGGTGTTGATGGTCGCCACTGTATTTCGCGCACGGCCAAGCGATACCTATCGGTCGCAGCTAGTGTGAGGGTATCCTCCGTGATCTCCACATGCACCCCTGTAAGTGTGGGTAGAGAGTCATCGCGCCCTGCGGCTATGGCTACTTGAGAGACCGCTGTGGCAAATAGGTCGCTGGCAATTACCCCTGTCTTTTCCGGCAGTTCGGGCAGCTTTGGGTACTCATCGATAGATAGGGTGGGTAAGGTAAATTTTGCACTTGCGCTAGTGACTAAGACCCGGGTTCCCTCTAATACGAAACTTATTGGTTTATTGGGAAGTGATCGTGCTATCTCGGCGAGTAGACGTCCAGAGACCAATACCTTTCCACCCTCTTTAATCTCTGCAGGAAAATGCGACTTACTGGCCGTCTCAAGATCAGAGGCTGAGAGATGAATCTCCCCTCCTGTTGCATCGATGAGGATCCCCAAGAGCTCTGTCTTAATAGGTCGCGTCGAAAGGCTTCGTGAGACCCAATTAACCCCATCAACTAATACAGATTGTTCGACAATAAACTTCATCTCTTTCCCCCATGCCGTGAAAGGTTCTTTTCACACCCACCTTTAGATATATAAAGGTAGTCGTAGTAACCAGAGCCGACTATTGTGGATGAGAGGGAAAAGCCCTGCTCAGCACCCTCTGACCCACAACCAACCCTGTGGATAAACCAGTGAGATCTGTGTATAAACCGGTGAATACTCATCCCTTACCCCCGCTTCCTCTCAAGCACTATTCAATCTATACACAGAAAATAAGGAAAACCCCTTTTATATCCACAACTTATCCCCAATTGGGGGCAAGTATCCCTAATAGGGAGAATACGGGCATATCTACCTCACCTGCTGTTTGATCCTGTTGGTCAACTCTGTCACTTGGTTATAGATCGAGCGGCGCTCGGCCATAAGTTGACGGATCTTTCGATCTGCATGCATAACAGTCGTGTGATCGCGTCCCCCGAAGGTCTGGCCAATCTTAGGTAGGGAGAGCTCGGTGAGCTCTCGGCACAGATACATAGCTATCTGACGGGCGTTGACTAAAACTCGTGAGCGAGAGGTCCCACAGAGATCATCTATCGTCAATGAGAAGTAGGTCGCGGTCTGAGCCATGATCGTTGAGCCTGTGATCTCTAGATTGATCTCATCAGGGATTAAATCCTTTAAAACTATCTCTGCTAAAGATAGATCAACACTCTGTCGGTTTAAGGAGGCAAAGGCGGTAACACGGATAAGTGCACCTTCGAGTTCGCGGATATTTGTCGAAATCTTACTTGCGATGTACTCCAAGACATCATCAGGTGCATTCAATTTATCTTGTGCGGCCTTTTTGCGCAAAATCGCAATACGGGTCTCAAGCTCTGGAGGTTGAATATCAGTGATCAAACCCCACTCGAATCTACTGCGCAAGCGGTCCTCAAGTGTCGTCAACTGTTTTGGAGGGCGATCACTTGAGATGACGATCTGCTTGTTGGCGTTATATAAAGTATTGAATGTGTGGAAGAACTCCTCTTGGGTACGCTCTTTATTCTCCAAGAATTGGATGTCATCGATGATCAGGACATCTAAATCGCGGTAGCGCCGCTGAAATGCCGAAGCCTTATCATCGCGGATCGAGTTAATAAAATCATTGGTGAACTCCTCAGAGGAGACATAGCGCACTCGGACATTGCCATACAACTCTTTGGCATAGGCCCCAATAGCGTGAAGGAGATGGGTTTTACCCAATCCTGAATCACCATAAATAAAGAGTGGGTTATAAGCCTTGGCAGGAGCCTCTGCTACGGCAACGGCAGCGGCGTGAGCAAACCGATTTGAGGAGCCAACAACAAACTTATCAAAAACATAACGAGGATTTAACTGTGAAAGCTCTATGTTTTGTTGATTCGAGGTCGAAAACTCATCCCTTCCAACCCGTGGTTTATCTACAACAAAGTCAATATCAATCTCAGGCATCGATGCGCTATTTACCTCCAGCGCCTCATCGACGGTCACAGCGATCACTGTCTTTTCACCAAGTTCGCGGGTGAGAACATCACCGACAGATGTGCGCAGACGACTCTCTAAGACATCTTTTGCGAACAGGTTTGGTGTAGCGATCAATAAAGTAGTTTGATCGCTGTTATGGAGTAGACCAAGGGGTTTTGAGAGCTTAAGAAATGCACGGTGTTGTGGCGCATCCAGTGCGACCTCTTCGATAACCCGGCCCCACAGAGCGCTCAGCTCCACCTCTTTGACATCCATAATCAACCTCTCTGATATCCACAGGGTTATCCACAGCCTGTGGTCTAAACCCCAGGTTGAGCCCTTGCAAGGCCCCAGATTTGGGGAAATCTCTGGAGGGAAGGGCAAAGTAGAGCGAAAGTGAGAAAAAAGCAACTAGTTATCCACATTCAAAGCCGGCCATACCGGGCCCAGGGGATCGGTTTGACCGGCTTATCCCCAGACCTCTACCGTTGCATCCTCGCTTCCCCCGCATCTCTGGCCGCACCCGTATGTACTCTTTTTAGGAGCTTTACATGACAAAACGTACCTTTCAGCCCAATGCGCGCCGACGCGCAAAAAAGCATGGCTTCCGCGCACGCATGGCAACTCGTGCAGGGCGCGCAGTTCTTGCCGCCCGTCGCCTCAAAGGTCGCGCTCGACTGTCGGCATAAGGCCTTAACAGGGAGATATTCGTGCTGGCTAAGACTGCACGGCTTACTGAGAGCGGGGATTTTCTCCGTGCAACAAAGAGTGGTCTTCGCTCCTCATCAACCCATTTTGTTGGCTATCTTTATATAGAGGGCGAATCAACTCATCCCGCTCGTGTGGGGCTAATCATCGGTAAAAATATTGGTGGCTCTGTTCTTCGACATCGCCTGGCACGCAAGCTACGTCACTGCTTACGTGAGCAGTATTCAAAACTACCGGATGGATCCCTTCTTGTTATCCGAGGCTTGGGTAACTCTTCAGGGGCAGAGTGTTGCCTAGAGCTCACCCAGATCCTTACGACCCTGGTGAGGAAAGCAAAAGAACAGGCTATGAGAAAATGAGAAGGCTTGTGATAGCACCAATCAAGATGTATCAAAAATGGATCTCACCCATCTGTGCCCCTCGTTGTAAGTACTACCCATCATGCTCGAACTATGCAGTCACTGCTATTGAGAACCATGGGATAAAAGGTGTCGCCATGAGCATGTGGCGCTTGATGCGCTGTAATCCATGGTCACATGGTGGCATCGATTACGTAGGCGTGAGAGAGAAGGTAATAACCAATGGATAGTGTCCTAAAACCCTTATATATCGCTGTTTCTTGGGTGATTGTGACACTCCATGATTTTCTCTCACCTTTCTTCGGAACAGACAGCGGGGTTTCCTGGTCGCTAGCGATAGTAGGTCTTGTCATACTGATCCGTATTATTTTGATTCCACTTTTTGTCAAGCAGATAAAGAGCCAGCGCGCTCTGACTGCGCTGCAACCACAGATGAAGCAGATTCAAAAGAAATTCAAAGATGATAGGCAGAAGCAATCTGAAGAGATGATGAAGTTGTATAAGGAGCATAAAACCAACCCACTTGCATCATGTTTTCCGATTCTTGCCCAGGCCCCCATCTTCTTTGCTCTCTTTACAGTGCTCAACGGGATCGGCAAAAATCCTCCAGTAAAGTATGGAGTACTGACACAAGATGATGTGGTCAGTGCGGCTAACGCTACCTTCTTCGGAGCACCTATCTCTCAGACATTTCTTGGTACAGACATCACAACGGTAAAAATCGTGACAGTTTTTTTGATCTTCATCATGTCATTGACAACATTTACCACTCAGCGACAGTTGATGTTAAAAGGTATGCCAAAGATGGATTCGAGCAACAACATGATGTTGCAGCAGCAAAAGATCATGTTGTATGCATTCCCAGTAATCTTTGCGATTACCGGTGTTAACTTTCCTATCGGCGTGTTGATTTATTGGTCGACTACAAACTTTTGGACCTGGGGACAGCAGTACTACGTCATTAAACGCAACCCAACCCCAGGCTCTCCAGCCTTTGAGGAGCTGACCCGTAAAAAGAATCTCAAAAATGGCCTCAATCCAGACTCATCCGATACCCCGGCAGAGCCAGTGGTAGATCCCAAAGGTCAGCGTCAGCAGCCCAAAAAGAAGAAAAAGAAGAATAAGTAGGCCAAATTTAGTACAAATCACCTCAAAACCTATCAATATACCCCAAACCCGGCAGGGAGAGTGAGAAGAGATGGCAAGGACAAAGGCACAGGCCAAAAAGGCTACGGAAGAGCCTGAACTCAAGGCGAAAGAGAAGAGTGCAGATGAGATAGAGCTCTCAGAGCAGGAAAAGCCCCTTAAAGGGGTGGGCAAACTGGAGGAGGAGGGTGATATCGCCGCCGACTATCTTGAGGCACTCCTTGATATCGCCGATTTAGATGGAGATATCGATATCGATGTGGAGAATGATCGAGCCTCACTTGCTATCGTCGGTGGCAAACTCGCCCACCTGGTTGGTAGCCAAGGAGAGGTCCTTGATGCCATTCAGGAGTTAACCCGCCTTGCGGTGCAGACATCGACGGGGGATCGCTCGCGGCTTATGCTCGATATCGATAACTTTCGAGGCGGAAAGCGGGTTGAGCTCAAGAAGTTGGCCACTGAGATGGCCTCGCAGGTGAAATCAACGGGAAACTGCGTCAAATTGGCCCCGATGAACGCCTTTGAGCGCAAGATTATCCACGACACTATCCAGGAGCTAGGGCTAACTAGTGAGTCAGATGGAGAGGATCCACACCGCTACGTGGTGATCTATAGCGCCTAAGTGGATGTTTCACGTGAAACTCTGATCGAGCGCTACTTTCCAGATAGCTCTCGGATAGTGGCCTACGCCGATCTCTTGGTTGGGGCTGGAATTGAGCGTGGCTTAATAGGCCCCCGTGAGGGGCAGCGAATCTGGCAGCGCCATATCTTCAACTGCCTGCCTATAATCACCCTTCTCAAAGAGGGCTCTACCGTATTTGACGTCGGATCAGGGGCTGGGCTGCCTGGAGTTGTTATCGCCCTGGCTCGGCCCGATCTGCATGTAAGCCTGATCGAACCCTTGGAGCGAAGAGTTGAGTTTTTACGCCAGGCCGTTGCCGGTCTTGATATCCAGGTTATCAAGGGACAGGCTCAGGATGTGCGCACTAGCGCCCATTATGTGACGGCCCGAGCCCTGGCCCCACTTGAGAGGTTAAAGCCGATGACCTGGCATCTGATCAAACCCGGGGGCTCACTCCTGGCCATTAAGGGTAGATCGGCCGAGCAGGAGATGGCCTTGCTCCCACAAGCGATACTGCATGAGATAAATCTTGAGGGCATTGAGCCAGGACGCATCGTTGAACTGCGTAAAGGTGCTTGACTAGCCTGCGTGGATGATTCACGTGAAACAAAGGCGGTTGTGGGAACTCGCCGCCTCAAAGAGGCGATGGATAAGCCGGCAAATCTTCGGATAATCACAGTTGCCAATCAAAAGGGTGGGGTAGGAAAGACCACCACCACGGTAAACCTCGCCGCAGCACTCTCAATGGGGGGCCTGAGGGTCCTTGTCATAGATCTTGATCCCCAGGGCAATGCATCAACTGCCTTTGGTGTGGAGCATCTTGAGAATCCAGGGATCTATGAGGTCTTGATGGGGCAGATGGCGATGAGTGAGTGTGCCCAAAAAGTGAAGGGCTTCCCATCTCTTGAATGCATCTCATCAAATACATCTTTGGCCCAGGCTGAGATCGAGCTCGTACCGATGGTGGCAAGAGAGATGCGATTAAAGGATGCGATTGAAGAGTTGGTCGCAGTGCGCGCTAGAGATGCAGAACCCCTTGACTATATTTTTATCGACTGTCCACCAAGTTTAGGTCTTTTGACGATCAACGCTTTGAGCGCAGCTAAAGAGATGCTCATTCCGATTCAATGCGAGTACTACGCACTCGAAGGCCTCTCACAGTTATTAAAAACATTCGATCTAGTGAAAAAACGCCTCAATACAGATTTGAAGCTCTCTGCATTTGTTTTGACGATGTTTGATGGACGTACACGTTTGGCAAATGATGTCGCAGATGAGATTCGCAAACACTATCCAAACGAGTTGATTGATATCCCCATCCCTCGCGCAGTGCGTGTGTCAGAGGCGCCAGGATTTCATCAGACGGTTATGACATACGATGCATCATCACCAGGTGCGATCGCATATATGTTGGTGGCACGTGAATTAGCGGCACGCTCAAAGGCATTTGATTCGAATGTTGTCTCCATCCACTACAAACGCGAAGGTGGGATTGCATAATGGTACGTCGTGGTGGATTAGGTACAAACCTTGATGCATTGATTCCCACCTCATTGACTCTCGAGGGTAAAGAGGTTGCAACACAGGATGTCATCGACATCAATTTGATCTCTCCTAACCCAAGGCAGCCACGAAAAAACTTCGATCAAGATGCACTCGATGAGCTCATCGCATCGATCAAAGAGATCGGGATTCTCCAACCACCAGTAGTACGAATCATTACCGGCGGGCGCTATGAATTGATTATGGGTGAGCGGAGATATCGCGCTGCAAAAGCGGCGGGCCTGAAGGCAATCCCAGTCATTATTCGTCAAACCCCCGATAACGAGCTACTGCGTGAGGCGTTGATTGAAAATATTCATCGTAGCCAACTCAATGCTATTGAAGAGGCTGCGGCATACTCACAACTTCTCAATGATTTCGCATGCACTCATGAAGAGTTGGCCCAAAAGTTAGGGCGCTCTCGCCCATTGGTCTCAAACACAATCCGCCTGATGAATTTGCCAGTCTCTGTGCAGAGCAAAGTTGTCTCAGGTCTTATCACTGCCGGACATGCAAGGGCGCTCCTTGGGTTAAGTGATGCACAAAGGATCGAGAGTCTGGCTGCGCGCATCATCTCTGAGGGGCTCAGTGTGCGCGCACTCGAAGAGATCATCGCAAAAGATGCACCCAAAAGAGGCAAGAAAAAACTCACAACACCTCGATCGAGTATCATCGAGTTCAACGAGATCGCAGAGCGTATCGCAGATGCCCTTGATACTCGTGTGACTATTCAAGGCAGTGTTCAAAAAGGGGTGATCCTCATCGAGTTCGCCGGGGCTGAGGATTTAAAGAGAATTACAAAGGCTATTGAGGGTTAAGAGATCTGCCTGCCACCACGGTGGGATATCTCATTTTTGATCACTGCGCCCAATGCTTTGACACCATCACGGATTCGCTCAGGGGTTGGATAGCAGTAGGACAGGCGCAGTGACCACGATCCAAAACCATCTGCAAAAAAGGCGGTTCCTGGCACATATGCAACCTTGGCTGCGATCGCCTTTGGCATTAATGCAGTTGTATCGATCTCAGTGGGCAGAGTGACCCATACATAGAATCCGCCACCAGGCTTGGTCCATCTAGCAACGGCTGGGAAGTGCTCATCGAGGGATTCGAGCATCGCATCGCGTCGAACCTTGTATAAACCACAGAAAGATGCGATCTGATCGCGCCAAGGCTGCTCGGCCAAATAGCTAGAGATCGCCAGCTGTGCAAAGTTGGAGGGACACAGAATCGATGACTCACTTGCGATGATGAGTTTTTCCTTCAGCGATGAGGGCACTAGGGCCCAACCGATTCGCAGACCCGGGGCGATAGTCTTTGAGAAAGTGCCAAGGTAGATCACATTCTCAGAGTCCTCTGCACGCATCGCATTCGGTGATGGCTCATCAAAGCCGAGAAGGCCGTAGGGATTATCTTCCACGACGAATATCGCATTTTCGCGACAGATATTTAAAATCTCAGTCCGTCGCTGGGCAGGTAACAAAACTCCGGAAGGATTTTGATAGTTCGGAATCATGTATAGAAATTTCACCTTGCGCCCGGCCTCACGAAGGGTTGCGATAGCATCACGAAGAGCTTGGGGGACAAGACCAGAGTCATCTGTCTGCACATGCACGACAGATGCTTCATATTGGTGAAAGGTTCCCAACGCTCCAACATAAGAGGGCGCCTCGACAAGGACGACATCGCCTGGATCGATAAAGATTCGAGAGATCAAATCCAGTGCTTGCTGGGAACCAGTTGTCACCAAGACATCATCTGGATTGGCGCGTATGCCCTCTAGCGCCATGACATCACAGATCTGGTCGCGAAGCTTCGGGTGGCCCTGTCCGCTCCCATATTGCAGCGCCTCTGCGCCATTGGTCACAACCAATTTTTGGACCACATCGGCCATCATCGACATAGGAAAGGCCGAGAGGTTGGGCATTCCACCGGCCAAAGAGACGATCTCGGGACGGGATGCAACGGCAAAGAGTGAGCGGATCTCACTTGGCTTCATGTGAGCGGCCCGATTTGCAAAGCGCTCCTCTAAATTCTGAGGCGCACCCGTTGCAAAGCGATTTGTAATCTCGGACATGAGCCAAGTCTGCCATAGAGCAAGGGGGCATGCTCACTATTTATCGGCGAAGACCAGCTCTGCGTAGATCAGCGATACGCAACGTTCCAGTCTTTGCATCATCCTCGGCGGCCAAATAAAGTCGCTGGATAGCTATCACTAACGCCTCTGCAACCACATCACGAAAATCAGGACGAGATAGCCGCTGCATATCACCGGTATTACTCTGATAGCCCAGATCTATTTGAACTGCTGGAGCCTTGGTCAAGCGCAAAAGATCCCAGGCCATTGCATGTGTTCGACAGTTTGTCAGATCCGTGCGAGCGCAGATCTCTCGCTGAACTAACGATGCAAATCGCTCACCAACAATCGAGTGGATTCCATGGGAATCACTGCCATAGAAATAAGTGGCTACGCCATGTGCTCCCTGGTTCTTATAGGTATCACAGTCAAGTGAGATCACCAAATCTGCCTGACTCTGATTCGTAAATGCGATGCGCTGGCTCTCACTGGGATTATTTGCTGCGCCCCGAGTAAGAAAGACGGATGCGCCAAGTGCAAGCAAACGTCCCTCGGTGCGAAGTGCAACGTCGTAGATAAGTGAGTCATTACCGGTGGGATTTACAACGATGGTTTTGTTGGCAAGAGCTGGACCCCGCGTTCTTTGTGTTGCACTCTCTCGCAAAAGAGAGGGAGCACCACCTGAGACGATTCGACTCAAGCGTAGGAGTGCGATGATTGTGGCGGGTCCGCATTTACCATCAACGGTTATGCCAACAGATTGCTGAAACTCTCTCACCGCAGCAGCAGATCGCACTCCATAGATCCCATCAACTCGACCACAATCAAAGCCCATCTCGGTCAATCTCGATTGCAAGGCAGCGACATCATCTCCGCGCATAAGTGGGTACTCCTGCACAGTTAGTGAGCGATCCCCGAGCTTCCATCTGGCCTCTTCAAGTGCGCCAGAGGTGACGGCATCGATGATACCTGTGACCTTTAAACCACGTCCTTGTTGGAAGGAGCGGATCTGTGCTTCATTGAGATCTGGCATCGATGGTTATCCGATGACGTGTTAAGCGATGAAACTTTCGAGCTCTTTGAGCATTGCAGGCTTTGGTCGCGCTCCAACAATCTGCTTGACAACCTCGCCGTTGACAAAGACATACATGGCCGGGATGGAGGTGATGCCATATTTGATGGCGATCGCAGACTCATCATCGGTATTGAGCTTGACGATCTTTAACTTGTCTCCATGTTCATTTGAGATCTCTTCAAGAATCGGTCCAACGGCACGGCATGGCCCGCACCACTCAGCCCAGAAATCGACTAAAACAGGGGTGCTGCTCTGCAATACCTGTGCATCAAATGTTGCCGTGGTGACATTTGTAGTGGCCATGGGTGATCTCCGGATTTCTATCTGTAGTGGATGAACTTTAGTGGTGTGCTAAAAACTTCTCTGCATCAAGGGCCGCCTGACAGCCCGAGCCAGCTGCGGTAATAGCCTGGCGGTAGGTATGGTCTACCAGATCACCACAGGCAAAGACCCCTTGGATATTTGTGCGGGTAGAGCGGCCCTGGACTTCGACATAGCCCTCACTCGTGAGAGTTATCTGTGTAGAGATCAGCTCACTCCTTGGGATATGCCCGATGGCGACAAAGAGAGCGGCAAAAGCGCGCTCACTCTGGGAGCCATCTACGGTGTTGCGAAGTTTGAGCCCGGCCACCTTTGATTCACCCAGGACATCTATCACTTCATTGTTCCACATGAACTCAATCTTAGGATTTGCTGCTGCGCGATCGGCCATGATCTTTGAGGCGCGCAATGAATCGCGTCGATGGATCATAACGACCTTGCTTGCAAACTTGGTGAGAAACATCGCCTCTTCAACTGCCGAATCTCCCCCGCCGACCACAGCGATCTCCTGATCACGGAAGAAAAACCCATCACATGTGGCACACCATGAGACACCATGACCAGAGAGACGTTGCTCATTCACCAGACCGATCTGGCGATAGGCCGAACCCATGGCAAGGATGACACTCTTTGCCCTCACGGTATTACCTGAGCCATCTACAAGGGTTTTGATCTCACCAACTAAATCCATCTTTACGATGTCATCGGTGATTAACTCAGTACCAAAGCGTTTGGCTTGCTTGCGCATGGAGTCCATGAGATCTGGGCCCATCACGCCATCAACAAAACCAGGGAAGTTCTCAACCTCGGTCGTGTTCATCAGTGCGCCTCCTGCAGTTACTGAACCCTCATAGATAACCGGATTTAACTGCGCACGAGATGCATAAATCGCTGCTGTGTATCCAGCTGGGCCAGAGCCCACGATCACTACATCTCTTACTTCACTCACACTCACTCCTTAGCAACATTTTCAGCCCCCACTTTATTCCGCATCCTTTGATGGTCGTACTACCGAATCACGTAGATGGCGAATCATCGATATCTCTTGCACACCAGCTGCCCTGCCTGCGATGAGATAGCCAAAGAATGCGCTCAACATCACAAGGACCAACTCACCGGCCCGTGCAAGAGGAGAGAGTTGCACACCGGCCCAGGTTAAGTATTCAGTGAGAGCAAAAAGCGGGGCCATGACTGCAATGGCAGCTCCCAATAGGCGCAGATGCTGACCTAGGAACTCCCTGACCTTGATTGCACCCGTGTGTTTTTTGAGCAACCCCAATGTGATGAACAAGCCTGCTAGATAGCTCACTGAGAAGGCTGCGCCAAGGCCGATCGTGACCCACTGGTTCTTAAGAACGTTGAGGAATAAGTAAGAAAGGCCGACTGAGATGAGATTTATTATCAAGATAGAGATGGTTTGGGTACGGGTATCTTCAAAGGCGTTAAAGCCGCGGATCAAGATCAAATTGATGGAGAAAGCTATAAGTCCAAAACTTAGCGCCGCTAATACATAACCGATGTATCTGGCGTCCTGGATTGGGATTCCTATGAAAATCACCTCCGTGATCAAAGGGCCAAAGAGTAAGAAAGCCACAGAGCTTGGAATAGTGATTACACCTACTAGTTTGATGGCACGGATCAACTGAACATGGACCTCCTGACGATCTCCGGCCAGGGCTAGCCGAGAGATATGTGGCAAGATGGCAGTGATGATCGAGATGGTCACGATCGAGTACGGCAACAACATGACGTAGTAGGCGTATGTATATGGTGTATAGCCGACACCACGTGTGATTCCCTCTTGCGCACTGCGCACCGCTGCACTGGTAGCGACATTGACAGTGACTAGATAACCAAGCTGAGAGATCAGGACATAAACCAGGGTCCAACCGGCCAAGCCAAATGATTTACCGAGCCCAGCCAAACCCCATTGCGGACGGATCTTGATTCCCAAACCTTTGATGACCGGCACTAGGACAAGGGCCTGCACGACAACACTTAACGTCGTTCCCCAACCTAGGATCTGGACTTGAGCAGGGGTAATCGAGTCGGTAGTGACTCCAGTTGAGAAAAGCAGGAAGCCACCAAAAAGGGCGATACCAACGATGTTATTGGCTATCGGGGCCCACATCAAAGGTCCAAATGATCCACGGGCATTTGCAACCTGTCCGAGCATGGTGAAAAGACCGAGAAAGAAGATCTGTGGCAGGCAGTAGCGCGTGAAGGCTATAGAGATATCTTTCTCAGCCTCAAAGCCAGCAGTGAAGAACTCGGGGGCATAGAGGCGCACCAGCGCCGGAGCAAAGTAAACACCGATAGCAACAAGAACCAAGAGGATGAGTGAGATCGTTGTTATCAGTCTGGAGGCAAAACCATCCCCGCCATCCTCCTGATCAAAGGAGCGCACTAATTGGGGGATGAAGATTGCGGTCAGTGCACCACCGACGAGTAGGTTGTATAAAATATTGGGCATCGTGTTTGCGACGTTGTATGTGTCGGCCAGCAAGGTGGTACCAAGGACTGCAACGATCAAGATGCCTCGGATAAAACCAGTGATGCGAGAGAGAATCGTCCCAAGTGCCATGATCCCTGAGGCACGGAATAACTCGTTAGATTTCACTCTTGCGCCCCTTTCGAACTCGTCGCACACTCTGAGCGGTAGCCGCGAGTACGAGAAGTATCGCCGCTCCGGTAGTCAACCAGGTCAGCCTTGCATCAATTACCGTCGCATTCAAAGATAAGAGTGCAGCCGGGACCACATCATCTCCTTTTTTATCCCGCATCTGTGCCAGGACCTGCGTCTGACCTGGGGCGATAACCTGTGCGCCGAGCTCAAGTTGAGTTTTGGAGTTTGCCGCCAAGGTGATGTTCGTAAATGAGTCGACCAAGATTCGTGTGCTCACGGGCATCATTTGGATATCGACAGTGACCGGGACCGGGAAATCATTGATCACCGTCACAGGTAGCTCAACCCTCTCGGTGGTGATCTGGTACTTGCCGGGATTGACTCGCAGTCGGTTGAGTTGGGTATTAACTGCCTCCCGGGCGTTGTAGGAGAAATAAGCCCTACTCTCTGCATCTAAGCTCGGCGATAGTAAGCGCGCCAAACGCATACGCAGTTGCACTATCTCCCCAGAGTTGACCACTGTGGAGATTCGCGTCAATGCCTTCCGGTTATCACCGTATCCCTTGCGCAGTGGAGGGCTTAGCTTTGAACTCCCCCGGCTCCAGCCGCCACCAGGTTCACTACGTACCGTACGGCCCAGGGCTATCTCCAGGGCAACTTTGCCGAATGAGTAGTACATCTTCAACTCACTCGGTGCCAAACGCTTGGCCATTGCGACATCAGGGTTCCCATAAGCCAGCGCGATGACTTCATTGCCCAGAGTAGATCTCTTCAACTGCTCCAACCACGAGATAGCGATCTCTCTACCAACCGGGATTGCATCGGTTGCAAGCTTGTAATCAGATGTCATTGCAATGACCTCATCAATGAGTGCTGGATCGATGACCCATATCTTTGATTGGCTCAATGGTATAAAGACCAACTGACCCAACCTTCCCGAAGGCGTTAACTCTTGGGCCAGATCATCATTTCTAAACTCACCCGTGAAGTTCTGATGCAAGGTGCTGGTGATACGGACAATGGGAGCATCGGCAGTGGCGATCGGCAGTGGCGCTAGCAAGAGGAACAAAGACACAGTGACACTGAGGATTCTTCTCATATCTTTAACTGGCCACTTCGTGCGATCAGCTTTTTCTCATCTGGATAGGCAAGGAGTCCAATGATCTCATCTAGAGGAAACCATGAGACCTCATCGACCTCACTTACTTGTGGCACCAGATCCCCACTTACTTCCGAGAAGAGATAGTGATGGACGGTCTTATGAATCCTCTTACCACCTGCCATGAACCAAAAATCAATGACACCTAAGGAGCGCAAGATGGATGATGTAATCCCAGTCTCCTCTGCCACTTCACGGATAGCGGCCTGCTCTGGTGTCTCACCCTCCTCAATATGACCCTTGGGCAGTGACCACAGCAGACGTTTTCCACTGGCATCTTTATGATCGATTCGCCCGATGAGAAGGCCACGTGTGCCAGTTGCATCGATGACCAATCCTCCTGCACTGATCTCATCAACGCGTTTGGAGTATGGCCTCTTTGTGGCAGGTTTTTTCGCGCTAGCCGGTGCAGGTGAAGAGTGAGTCTGGGGGCCGCGGTTGGCGGGGCGCTTGCGCTTCCGCTTTTTCTTAATGCCGTCGCTGCCCGCACCAGGTGCAGGGATCATGTGGCTAGGGTACTGCTCTAACCTTACTTATTGTGAATAGTGCTTTAGGCCCCGCAGGAGAGTTAGCGATCCGCTCTCTCATAGAGCGCGCACCACTGGCTGGGACTCTTGCGCAGGCATTTAAAGCCAAGGGCTTCACCTTGGCCTTAGTCGGTGGTCCTGTGCGCGATGCGATCCTTGGGCGTCTGGGAAATGATTTGGATTTCACAACAAATGCGCATCCGCAAGAGACGAAGAAGATCTTGCAGATGTGGGCAGAGAATATCTGGGAGATCGGTATCGCATTCGGAACCGTTGCAGGAAGGCGAGGTGAAACAACGGTTGAGATAACGACCTATCGCAGCGAACACTACGCCTGTGATTCACGCAAACCAGAGGTGGAGTTTGGTAACTCTATTCTGGGTGATTTATCGCGCCGCGATTTCACAATCAATGCGATGGCCTTAGAGCTCACAGGTGATGCTCCAGAGTTTATCGATCCATTTAATGGCCTACAAGACCTGGCTAAGAGATTACTGCGCACACCGGGCCTACCCAGTGATTCATTTACAGATGATCCTCTACGGATGATGCGTGCTGCTCGTTTTGCCAGCCAGCTGGATTTTCAGATTCATCCCGATCTCTTAACATCAATTACTGAATTGGCAGCTCGCATCACAATAGTTTCGGCTGAGCGAATACGCGATGAGTTCATCAAGATTGTGACCTCTTCTAACCCACGACTTGGAATCACGATCTTGGTAGACACAGGTCTGGCACAGATCATTCTGCCGGAGATACCCAAACTTCGTTTGGAGATCGATGAACACCACCACCATAAAGATGTGTACGAGCATTCAATCACAGTGCTAGAGCAGGCGATCATGTTAGAGGGGCGTTTGGGTGGGGTGAATCTGGTTATTCGTCTTGCCGCCTTGTTGCACGATATAGGAAAGCCAAAGACGAGAAATCTAATCGAGGGTGGCGGAGTCTCTTTTCATCACCATGAGGTCGTTGGAGCTCGACTTGTGAAAAAACGGCTGCAGGAGATGCGCTTTGATAGCCAGACTATTGAGGCGGTGGCGACCCTGACCGCTTTGCACCTGCGCTTTCATGGCTATGGAGATGGTGAGTGGAGCGATGCCGCTGTGCGCAGATATGTACGCGATGCCGGAGATTTACTCGAACATCTACATGTGCTCACTCGCGCCGATTGCACAACTCGCAATAAGACAAAGGCAGTACTGCTCTCAAAGACCTATGACTCACTTGAGGCGCGTATTGCCATCTTGATGGAGCAGGAGGAGCTCTCCAAGATCCGCCCCGATTTAGATGGCGAGCAGGTAATGGCGATACTGAAGATTCAACCCTCACCAGAGGTCGGGGCGGCGATGGATTTCTTGATGGAGCTGCGTATGGAGCAAGGTTTAATCGGTGAGGAGCAGGCTACAGAGCTACTTCTTCACTGGTGGAAAAACAGAGGGACGAAGTAAGAGCACTGCGATAAGAAAGTAAGCTGCGCTCACACAGATGGGAAGAATCACCGAGACACCTGAGGGCGGCAAGAGCAAGGCGGCGATCAAACCACCAGAGACGATCGCGCCATTAACAAGGACGTCATAGACGGCAAAGACGCGGCCACGAAAGTAATCATCGATCTTGGATTGGACGAGCGCATCGTTTGTCACCTTGAGGTTCTGCCCGAAGAAGGAGACCAGTAGCGCAGTTGTTATTAGAGCCAACTGGGTGGCAGAGGCGGCCAAGATCAATGGACAGGGAGCGCTGGCAAACAGGGCAAACTTCATCCACCGGTGGCGACCAAATTTGGCCACGCCATATGGGGCCAGAAAGGCGCCAAGAAAGACACCTATTCCTGCAAAGGAGAGTGCAAAACCAAAGTCCTTAAGACCCTGTTCAGGAGAGGAGGGATCATTGAAGGTATTGCGTGCCAATAAGAGCGCTGTGAGAGTCAGAGCCGTTAGCCCCCCACGGTGCACGGCCGTTGCAAGGATCCCACGGGCGGCATCTGAGTGATGTGCCAGGAATGCAACACCCTGACGCATATCTTTTACACCCTGACTCAAACTCGCCGATGCCTTTTCATGTTCGAGTGGGCCGATTTCAAGTTTTTTTAACCTACTTGTCAACATGGCCGAGATGAAATAACCACTACTAGCGATGAGCACGAGTACAGCATCGGCGTGATCGGCGATAGCCAATGAATCAAGCAGTGCGCGCACCCCGACACCGAGGCCACCACCGATGACGACTAAGACTGTGCCACCTGTTACTGCGATGGCATTGGCTGTGATTAGAGATTTCGAATCGACCAGGAGAGGAAGACCGGCAGAGAGTGCGGCCAGGATTAGTCGGTTGATCCCAAAGGCGATCAAGACGACCACAGTGAGTGCAACTCCAGTGGTTCCATTAAATACAAAGAGTGCAACGACCACGAGGTTGGTACTACGTAAAATATTGGAGAAGAACAGTGCACGCTGGCGTGATATTCGATCCAGGATCGTCCCAACAAAGGGCCCAACGATCGAGTATGGCAGCAAGACGACTGCAAAACCAAGGGCGGCACTTAATGCATCTGCCTGGCGCTCTGGGGAGAATAGAACGAAGGAGGCCAGCGCACTCTGAAAGATGCCATCGGTAGCTTGTCCGGCCCAACGGATGGCAAGCAACCGCGAAAATCTGGGGTGTTTGAGTAGTTGAAAAAACCCCATAAGAAAGAGCGTAGTCGCAGAACTTGCTTTATTCTAAGAAACTATGAAGTCGCAACGCTCCTACATCGATTATTCACTCGATAAGCGTGCCACCTTGTTGGCACTCTTTCGGGGAACCATCGATGCCTGTGATGCCGATCCATATTTGGTCAGGGCGGCAAAGTGGCATGGCCAAAGAACCAGGCGCGACTGCCCGGTCTGTAAGAAAAACCAGCTCGTCGAACTGCGCTACACCTTCGGTGAACAGTTGGGCCAGTACTCAGGGCGAATCAAGTCACCCCAAGAGCTAGCCGATATGGAGAGTGAGTTCGGTGAGTTTCGTGTCTATGTTGTCGAGGTGTGCCGAGAGTGTTTATGGAATCACTTATGCGCCTCTTTTGTCTTAGGTGATGGACAAGAGCGTAAGGCGCCCCGCAAGGTGCGCACCTTAGAGGACGAGGATTACGCGGCAAGGTAGCCTTGACTAATGCTTCGCAGATTCCTCATCAGAACTACCGTCTTTCTTGGAGGTTTTGCCTTCATCGCAGGCGCTGTTTTGTTCGCGTTGGCATATTTCACAGTCGATATCCCAGATCCCAACGCCTATGTGAACAGTCAATCCACCATCATCCAATACTCCAATGGTGAGGAGATTGGTCGAGTAGGCACACAAAACCGCCAGATCATCCCCTTGGCACAGATCCCCTTGAATCTACGCCATGCGGTTCTAGCCGCCGAAGATCGCAGCTTCTACTCAAACCGTGCATTCAGTGTTACCGGAATAGCCCGAGCGGTATTTAACAACCTTCGAGGTGGATCTCTGCAAGGCGGCTCGACTATCACCCAGCAGTATGCCAAGACGGCCTTTTTGACCCCTAGTCGCACAATTGAGCGCAAGATTAAAGAGTTAGTCATTGCGATCAAATTGGAGAACCAACTCTCTAAAGATCAGATCTTTGAAAGCTATCTCAATACGATCTACTTTGGCCGTGGTTCATATGGTGTGATGACGGCATCACAGCAGTATTTCAATCGCAACGTCGATCAATTGACCAACGCTCAGGCCGCAGTCATCGCCTCGATCCTGCGCTCTCCTGGACTCTATGATCCGGCATTTAAGAAAGGCAATGAGGCCAGGCTCTTAGCTCGATTTGAATATGTCAAAGAGGGGATGCTCGATGCAGGTTGGCTCGATGAAGCCGGCGCTGCCAAGATGAAGTTTCCAGCCGTTGCGCCTCGATCCACATCGGGACAGTTAAGCGGCCCAAAAGGTCACATCATCGAGGCGGTACAGAAAGAGTTGGCAAGACTTGGGTTCGCACAGGATCAGTTATTAATCGGTGGGCTTGTCATCAAGACGACGCTAGATCAACAGGCCCAACAATCGGCAGTGGATGCAGTCAATAAGTTCTATCCGAAGAAGGCACCTGAAAATTTACGCATTGGTCTAGTGGCGATTCGCCCAGGGACCGGGGAGATAGTCGCACTCTATGGTGGTCGTGATTATCTAGCACGACAGCTCAGTGATGCTACGCAGTCGATTGCCTTGGCAGGCTCGACTTTCAAACCCTTTGCGATCATTGCCGCCCTTGAACAAGGGATACCTCTAACATCGATGTGGAACGGTGATTCACCACAGACCTATGATGATGCCGGCAAACCATATGAGGTCTCAAACTATGGTGATCAGGGTTGGGGCCAGGTCAGCCTGTTCAATGCGACAAAGTACTCGATCAACACGATCTTTGTCCCACTTGGGATCAAAGTCGGGCCGATAGCCGTTGTGGATGTGGCACGCAGGGCCGGTATCCCAGAATCAGTTGCGATGATGCCAACACCATCTGTCGTCCTTGGTGTTGCAAGTCCTCGAGTCATCGATGTGGCAAATGTATATGCGACATTTGCCGCCCAAGGAGTCAAGTCAAAGCCTTATCTAGTTAGTCAAGTCAGGGGCTCTAACAAAGGAGTTCTCTATGAGGCAAAACAAGAGAGCCAGGAAGTATTCTCTCAAGAGGTCATGGCCGATTTAACATATGCACTCAAAGGAACAATCACCGGTGGTACTGGAGCTGCAGCCTTAGCGTTGGGTCGACCAGCCGCAGGCAAAACCGGA
This sequence comes from Actinomycetota bacterium, assembly GCA_005800815.1. Lineage (GTDB taxonomy): Bacteria > Actinomycetota > Actinomycetes > Nanopelagicales > Nanopelagicaceae > Planktophila. The sequence continues at coordinate 3,237 of SYEK01000003.1, read as the reverse complement.
ACATCACAGTCAAATGCATCGGCCTGGTTTAGCGCATACACACCTCAACTAGCGGCATCGGTTGCACTCTTTCGTGATAGCGCATCTGAGTCTCTCAATGGAATCGGTGGCCTGACATCGGTAACGGGAGGAACATTTCCGGCGAGAATCTGGACCGCCTTTATGAAGGGCGCCCTGAAAGGCCAAGAGATCATGGAGTTTCCTGCGCCATCGAATATAGGCGGCCTTGAGCCCATTGTGATGACATCAGGTGGCGTTCAAAGCCGTAACCCGTAATGGCTATGCGCTCAAGGGCCCTCTTGGCACTGGCAGTTTTAGCATCACTGATCTCTTTCGCGAAATTCTCCACCTGCCAAGACACGACGTGGGCTACTCCTGATCAGTACGTTCACGCCTGTTATAGCGATCTTCCCTCACTCTTTGGCGCTCGCGGATTAGATAAGAACCAGTGGCCTTACACCAGTGATGTAAATGCCGTGGAGTACCCTGTTTTGACTGGCATGGTGATGTTTGCCACCGCCGCCTTTACGGATTCACCTCTCACCTACTTCAATATCAATGTAATTTTCTTGGCAGCACTCTTTATCGGCTTAGTCTTTGTTGTGAGCAGAATAAGACCGAGCTTTTCATATCTCTTACCTGTTGCACCTGCCATGATCGCATCTCTCTACATCAACTGGGATCTCTGGGCGATTATCACCATGATGCTCTCAATCTACTGGTTTGATCGCAAGGCATATCTATACAGTGCCCTAGCAATCGGCCTTTCAATCTCGACAAAGTTCTTACCGATCTTTTTACTCTTACCTATCGCCTTGATCCTCTGGCGCCAAGATCGTATAAGAGAGTTAATCAAATATCTGATGACCGTAGTTGGAGTATGGTCTGCGATCAATCTGCCATTCATAGTGACAACTCCGACAGGGTGGTCACGTTTTTACACACTCAATCTAGAGCGAAATGCCGATTGGGGCTCGCTTTGGTTAGCCCTGAATCAATTGGGTCTGCCACTTACAAATCTGAACTATCTTTCACTTCTCCTCTTATTGATCGTTCTTACAGCGATAGCTATCTTTCTCTTTGAGATTAAATCAACGCCCACCCTTGCATCGGTTGCATTCATTCTCATGGCAACGATCATGCTGGCCAGCAAGGTCTACTCACCGCAATACGTCTTATGGCTAACACCACTTGCGGTAATCGCCCTGACGCACACAAAAGATCTGCCCGCCTTTTGGGTCTGGCAAGGTGGTGAGATTGTGTATCACATCGCCATTTGGCAGCATCTAGCACTTGTCACTGGCGCTACCTACGGTCTTTCGGGCCAGCTCTACGCAGGGCTCTCTCTTTTGCGGATCGCTACATCGCTCTACCTCGTGTGGGTCTTGGCAAAGCGAGCCCTGGCCGCCGGCAATCCACAGGGCAAGGCCCTTGATTTACTCTTTGAGGCCTCCAAGGCCTACCCTTAGCACCCCCTCACCAGCATCCGATGCCGGTTGGGGGAGGCACTAACCCTCCTGTCACGGAAATGCCGTGGCCGTCTTAGTCCAGAGGAGGTCGGGTTAACGCATGCGTCACTATGAACTTATGGTCATTCTTGATCCAGAACTTGAAGAACGTACAGTCACACCAAGCCTTGAGACATATTTGAAGATCATCAAAGACTCCGGCGGAACCGTCAACAAGCTCGACTTGTGGGGCCGTCGCCGTATGTCATTTGAAATCATGAAAAAGGGCGAAGGTATCTATGCAGTCATCGATATGAACTGCGAGCCAGCTGCAATCAAAGAGTTAGATCGTCAGCTCAACTTGAATGAAGCGATTCTGCGCACCAAAGTCATACGTCCAGAGAAATAATGAGCACGGATCCCACGAGTAGATAGAGAGAAGGAAAAAATGGCAGCAGGAGATACAACGATTACGATGATTGGCAACCTAGTTGATGATCCCGAGCTACGTTTCACACCATCAGGTGCGGCCGTTGCCAAGTTCCGTGTTGCCTCCACCCCTCGCTATCTCGATAAGCAGACCAATGAGTGGAAAGATGGCGATAGCCTTTTTCTGCAGTGTCAGATCTGGCGTCAGGCAGCCGAGAACGTTGCCGAGTCACTGACAAAGGGAATGCGCGTGATCCTCTCGGGTCGATTGAAGCAGCGCTCTTTTGAGACAAAAGAGGGCGAGAAGCGAACAGTCTTTGAGGTAGAGGTAGATGAGGTCGGTCCATCACTACGTAATGCCACCGCTAAAGTCACCAAGGCCGCGCGTACTGGCGGCACAGGCGGCGCATTCTCAGCACCGGCTGCCAGCGATTCATTTACCGAAGATCCATGGGCCGCTGCAGCATCCTCAACACCGGCAGCAGGCGGTGGTTGGGGTAGCTCAACCACCGATGAACCACCCTTTTAAATCCACCTATCCATCCATTCCTAGGACTAGTTAAAAATCAATTAACGAAGACAACTAGGGCATCTGAACAAGGAGCACCACAATGGGAGCAAGAAATAACAAGGCTCTACGCGAGCCAAAGAACAAGGGCGCAAAGGCCGCTGCCCTAAACAAGAAGTTCAAGAAGAAGCCGTGCAGTTTCTGCCAGCAAAAGCTCACCTACATCGACTACAAAGACATATCTACCCTTCGCAAGTACATCTCCGATCGCGGCAAGATCCGTGCCCGACGCGTCACTGGTGCATGCACACAACACCAGCGCTCGATTGCAACTGCAGTCAAGAACAGCCGCGAAGTAGCCCTACTTCCCTACACATCTTCGGCGAAATAAGGAGTGAATCAACTATGAAACTCATCCTTACTCGTGAAGTCGCAGGACTAGGCGCCGCAGGCGATGTCGTCACTGTCAAAGATGGCTTTGCCCGCAATTATTTGTTGCCACGTGGAAATGCAATCGCATGGTCACTCGGTGGAGAAAAGCAGATCCAGAGTATCCGTCGGGCTAGATCGGTCCGTGAGATCCGCGATATCGATCACGCTAAAGAGGTCAAGGCCACACTTGAGGCCGCAACTATTACTACTAAGGTCAAGGTGGGCGCAAAGGGCGTCCTATTTGGATCTGTCACCGATAAAGACGTCGCCGTTGCTATCAAAAGCGCAGTTGGCTTGGATGTCGATCGCCACTCGATTACAACAAAGGGCCATATCAAAAAGACCGGGAGCCACACAGTCAAGATCGCGCTAGGTCATGGTGTGGTTGCATCGGCAACGATTGAAGTGGTAGCTCAATAG